>JBEBXD010000117.1:0-10488 GCA_040391845.1 Tsukamurella paurometabola
CCGCTGACGCCCCGGGGTGCGCGATCTCCCCCCGCGACGGCGACGCGGCCCGCGACTTCGCCGCCCGCGTCGAGGTCGGCATGGTGGGCGTCAACGTCCCGATCCCGGTTCCCGTGGCGTACCACACCTTCGGCGGCTGGAAGCGGTCCGGTTTCGGTGACCTGAACCAGCACGGCCCGCATTCGATCCTGTTCTACACCAAGACGAAGACCGTGACCTCGCGCTGGCCCTCGGGCATCAAGGACGGCGCGGAGTTCTCGATCCCGACGATGCACTAGGAGCGGTCCGTGCCTTACCCGACCCTGACGGGGGACGACCTCGCCATCGTGGAGATGGCCCGCGACTTCTCCCGCAAGCGGCTCGCGCCGTACGCGCTGGAATGGGATGCCACCAAGCACTTCCCGGTGGAGGAGATGAAGGAGGCGGGCAACCTCGGCATGGCCGCCATCTACACCCGCGAGGACGTGGGCGGCTCCGGCCTGCGGCGCCTCGACGGCGTGCGGATCTTCGAGGAGCTCGCCAAGGGCGATCCGGTGACCGCCGCGTTCATCTCGATCCACAACATGTGCACGTGGATGGTGGACACCTACGGTTCGCAGGAGCAGCGGGAGGAGTGGATCCCCAAGCTGGCACCGATGGACGTGATGGCCAGCTACTGCCTCACCGAGCCCGGGGCCGGCTCGGACGCAGCCTCCCTGAGCACCAAGGCCGAACGCGACGGCGACGACTTCGTGCTGAACGGCACGAAGCAGTTCATCTCCGGCGGCGGCGCCTCCGACCTGTACGTGGTGATGGCGCGCAGCGAGGGCGAGGGCGCACGCGGGATCTCGACCTTCCTGGTGGACAAGGGAACCCCCGGGCTCTCCTTCGGGCCGCCCGAGGTCAAGATGGGCTGGCACAGCCAGCCCACCACCCAGGTGATCTTCGAGAACGTGCGGATCCCGGCATCGCGCATGCTCGGGGGCTCCGACGGTGCCGGCAAGGGCTTCGGCATCGCCATGAACGGCCTCAACGGCGGCAGGCTCAACATCGCGGCGTGCTCGCTCGGCGGCGCGCAGGCGGCGTACGACCTCGCCCTGCGGTACATGACTGAGCGGGAGACGTTCGGGCGCAAGCTGATCGACGAGCCGACCATCCGGTTCGCGCTCGCCGACATGGCCACCTCACTCGAGGCCTCCCGGCTGATCCTCTGGCGCGCGGCCACGGCGCTCGACGAGAACGACCCGGACAAGGTCGAGCTCTGCGCGATGGCCAAGAAGTTCGTCACCGAGACCTGCTTCCAGGTCGCGGACCAGGCCCTGCAGCTGCACGGCGGCTACGGCTACCTGCACGAGACCGGTGTCGAGAAGATCGTCCGCGACCTGCGCGTCAATCGGATCCTCGAGGGCACCAACGAGATCATGCGGATGGTCATCGGCCGCGCCGAGGCCGCCCGCATCCAGGGCAAGTAGGAGGTACGCACCCATGAGCACGATCGCATTCCTGGGGCTCGGCCACATGGGCGGGCCGATGGCGAAGAACCTGGTGGCCGCCGGCCACACCGTGCGCGGCTTCGATCTCGTCCCCGCGGCGCAGGAGCAGGCCCGGTCGGCGGGCGTCACCGTGATCGATACCGCCGAGGAGGCGGTGGCGGGCGCCGAGGCGGTGGTCACCATGCTGCCCAACGGCGCCATCGTGAAATCGGTGTATGAGTCGGTCCTCCCGCACGCCGCGAGGGGCACGCTGTTCATCGACAGCTCCACCATCTCGGTCGACGACGCCCGCGCGGTGCACGCGCTGGCGGAGGAGGCCGGCATGCTGCAGGTGGACGCCCCCGTCTCGGGCGGCGTCAAGGGCGCTGACGCCGGCACCCTCGCCTTCATGGTGGGCGGTGACGACGCCGCGTTCGCCGCGGCGCAGCCGGTGCTGGACCCGATGGCGGGCAAGGTGATCCACTGCGGTGGCTCCGGCAACGGACAGGCCGCCAAGGTGTGCAACAACATGATCCTCGCGGTCCAGCAGATCGTGGTCGGTGAGGCCTTCGTCCTCGCGGAGAAGCTGGGCCTGGCGGACCAGGCGCTCTACGACGTGGTCACCGGCGCGACCGGCAACTGCTGGGCGCTGCACACCAACTGCCCCGTGCCGGGGCCGGTGGCGGGGGCACCGTCGGGCAACGATTTCCAGCCCGGCTTCGCGACGGCCCTGATGAACAAGGACCTGGGGTTGGCGATGGACGCCGTGGAGTCCACCGGCGCGAGCGCGCCGCTCGGCACGCACGCCGCGGAGCTGTACTCTGCATTCGCGCAGGACAACGGCGGACTCGACTTCAGTGCGATCATCCGGGCACTGAGGTAGTCGATTCGAACCAGGAAGGCGGGCGCGATGGCAGAACCGGACCCCCGGGACCCGATCGCCCGTGCCCGCCGTAACTGGGAGGACGCGGGCTGGGGCGGCGAGATCGCCTCCGGCATGGAGGCTGTCACGTCGGTGATGCGTGCGCACCAGATCCTGCTCGCACGGATCGAGGCGGCGCTCAAGCCGTTCCGTCTTTCGTTCTCCCGCTTCGAGCTGCTCCGACTGCTCGCCTTCACCCGGCACGGCGAGCTGCCGATCTCGAAGGCCAGCACCCGGCTGCAGGTGCACGTCTCGTCCGTCACCCACGCCATCGACCGGCTCGGCGAGGCCGGGCTCGTGGAACGCAAGCCGCACCCCACCGACGGCCGCACCACCCTGGTCTCCATCACCGAGGACGGCCGGGAGCTGGTGGAGAAGGCCACCGTGGTGCTCAACGACGTGTTCGCCGATATCGGCATGCCCGATGACGAGTCCGCGGCGCTGGTGGGCGCGATCCGCTCCCTGCGGCGGTTCAACGGCGACTTCTGACGCCATCCGCCTCGATGACGCCGGGGTGGGGGCCTGACGCCGAACCTGGTCCGCGACGCGCTGCGCAACGAGCGCCCGGTGGCCGCCGGGTCAGGCGACCGCGGTTACCTCGAGTTCCACGCATTGCGGTCGCGCAGCGCGTTGGCATAAAATGCCAGTATCATCGGCGAGGGGGAGGAAGGCGCTCATGCCCACGCGGAACGTCGTGATCACGCAGCATCAGAGCGAGATGATCGAGTCGCTCGTCGAATCCGGCCAGTACCAGAACGCGAGCGAAGTCCTGCGGGAGGGCTTGCGCCTGGTCGAGGAGCGCGCCGCAGAACGGGACGCTCGTCTGAAGTCGTTCCGCGACGCCGTCCGCGTCGGCGTGGACGATCTGGAGGAGGGGAGGTACGTGGACCTCGCCGACGATGGTCTGGAGCCCTTCCTAGCGGGATTGGGACGTCGACGGCGACGGGAACGTTGACAGCGCCGCAGTACCGACTCACGCACGCCGCGCTGGCCGATGTCGAGGACATTCTCCTATGGACGGAGGACAGATTCGGCGCGGACGCGCGTGAGCGGTACGAGTCCGTCATGGCACAGGCGTTCCGCGATGCCGCTGCCGCAAGGGGCGGGCCGGGCAGTAGACCGATACCCGATGCCGGCGCCGGAATCTACGGTTGGCACCTTCGCCGGAGTCGCGTCACGGAGTACGGCGAAGTGCGGAGACCTCGCCACATCGTGGTCTACCGGCTGGGCCCGGACCGGATCGAGATCGTGCGGGTCCTGCACGACGTGATGGACCCACGCCGACACCTGGGGGATCGGCCGGGAGGAGCCGGGTCCGAGTAACCGGCTGCGCGGGTGGACCGACGACCGAAGGTGCGACGTGCCATCATCCCGGTGTCGATGACGGCGCCAGAGTCCGCGCGCAGAGCGCGAATCCTGCTGCGAGGGCGGCGTGTACCACCAGGATCACCGCGAACGCCTGCTGCGCGGGCATCCCCGCGGCGAGGGCGGAAAAGCCGGCGCCGAGCGTCGCGACGCCCAGTGCCAGCGCCGCCTGCTGCACCGTGGACACCAGCCCACCGGTGAGCCCGGCAATGCGATCGGGCACCGCGCACATGATCGTGGAGACCAGCGGGCCGAACTGCATCGCCTGGGCGCCGCCCACGAGGACGAGCGCGGGCTGCACCACCCACGCCCACACCGCGCCCGGCGCCAGGCCGGTCGCGCCCAGGGCGAGCAGCCCGAGCGCGTTGAGGGCGGCACCCGCCGGCATCGTCCTCGCACCGAGGAGGCGATGGATGGCGGGCTGAGCCAGCGACACGGCGACGAACGCCGCGCCGTAGGGGAGCAGCGCGATCCCCGATGCGGCGGGGCTCATGCCGAGGGCGTGCTCGCTCACCAGGGCGTACTCGAAGACGAGGGCGCCGTACCCGGCGAAGAACAGCAGCGCCATGACGAGGCCGACCCGGATCGGGCGGTGCGCGAACACCGACGGCGGCACCATCGGCGACCCGCCCGCGGCCTCCACCCGCCGCTGCGCCACCCAGAACGCCGACCCCGCCGCGCCCGCCACGGCGAGCAGGATCCAGGAGACGGGCGGCCACCCCATCGTGCCGCCCACCGAGAGCCCGACGAGCAGCGCGAGCAGTGCCACCGTCAGCAGTACCGTGCCGCGGTGGTCCAGCGGAACGCGGCGCGCGGCCCGCGTGTCCGGCACGGCACCGGCGGCCGCGGCCGCCACCAGGGCGATACCGGCGGAGGACCACCAGACCGCCCGCCAGCCCAGGCCCGCCGGGTCCCACGCGAGGAGGGCGCCGCCGAGGACCTGTCCTCCGCAGAAGCCGACCCCGGCCGTCGCCGCGATCACCGAGACCGCCCGGCGGCGGGACTCGCCCGTGGACGTCGCCTGCACGGTGGAGAGCACCTGCGGGGTGAACGCCGCCGCGCCGATTCCCTGCACCGCGCGCAGCACGATGAGCGAGGTGATGTCCGGGGCGGCGCCGGCCGCGAGCGAGGCGGCGACCACCGCGATCAGCCCGCCCGCGAACACCTTCCGCCGCCCGAGGTTGTCGCCGAGCCGGCCGAACAGGATGAGCGCGGTGGCGAACGTCGCCGAGAACGCGGCCAGGATCAGGGTCTGCTGCGCGGGCGATGCGGAGAGCCGCAGGGCCACCTCCGGAACCGCCACGTTGGCGGAGGCGAAGAGGAAGGTGGTGAGGAAGTAGGCGAGGCCCAGCACGGAGAGGGCGGCGCCGGTGAGGCGCGGTCCGGCGAGGCCGGTGGGGGCGGGAGCGGGGCTCGTGGACCGGAAGGCGGGGGTCATGGCTTCGACGGTGCGCCGCCCCCATCCGGGTATCCAGACCGTACGGATCCTAGTAGTGGGACCACCGGGCTGGGCGCGGCCGCGCCCCGCGGCCCCGGTGCATACTCGGTGCATGGGCACCCGCAACAACGCCGAGCTCGCGCGGTTCCTGCGCACCAGGCGCGAGCAGGTGACGCCGGAGCGCGTGGGCCTGCCCGCCGGGGGCAGGCGGCGCACGCCCGGGCTGCGCCGGGAGGAGGTCGCGGCCCGCGCCCACGTGGGCACCACCTGGTACACCTGGGTGGAACAAGGGCGGGACGTGAACCCGAGCCCCGAGGTGCTGTGCGCCGTCGCCGATGCGCTCCTGCTCGATCCGGGCGAGCGGGACCACGTGCTGCGGCTCGCCGGTCACCCGCCCGGGCCGCCGGCGGAGGAGTCGGGCGCGGCGGCCACCGTGCAACCGGTGCTCGACGCGCTCATGCCCAACCCCGCCGCGGTGCTCAACGTGCGCGGCGACATGGTGCTCTACAACCTCGCGTTCCGATTCCTGATCACCGACGTCGAGGAGTTCCCGCGGGAACACCGCAACTGCCTCTGGCTCGACTTCACCGATGAGCTGTGGCTGAGCGCCTACGCCGCGGACCGGCAGGAACTCGAGGCCGTCGTCGCGCGCACCCGCGCTCTGTACGCGGCGAGCCACTCCGATCCCGCGTGGGAACCGCTGCTCGGACGCCTGCAGGCGGCCTCGCCCCTGTTCGCGCAACTCTGGAACGCCGGCCTGGTGCTCGATGCGGCGGACTGGGAGAAGACGATTCGCAATCCTCGGGTGGGTGAGCTGCGCCTGCAGGTGAGCACGTTCAACCTGCGGGACCGGCCCTCGCTGCGGATGCTGACCTATCTGCCGCGGGATCACGAGACGCGGGAGCGGCTCACGCGCATCGTCCCGCCGGAGCATCACGTGACCGGCCGGTAACGTCGCGAGCGGCGCGGGCAACCAATAGGGTCGGTAGCCGTGCACGCAGAAGGAACCTTCACCGTCGAGCCCGTCTACCCGCCGTCGCTCGCGCCGCTCGCCGACCTCGCGCTCAACCTGCGCTGGGTGTGGCACGGCCCCACCCAGGACCTGTTCGCCACCGTCGCGCCCGAGGAGTGGGCGGCCACCCGGGATCCGCGCGCGACGCTCCGCGGCGCCGACCAGGCGCGGGTGGACGCGCTCGGTGCCGACGAGGAGTTCATCGCGCGGGTCCGCGCCCTGCACGCCGACCTGAACGACTACCTGGCGCGGCCGGCGTGGGCCGACGAGCTGAACGACGGCGCGAAGGGCATCGCCTACTTCTCGATGGAGTTCGGCGTGAGCCAGACCCTGCCGAACTACTCCGGCGGCCTCGGCGTGCTCGCGGGCGATCACCTCAAGGCCGCGTCGGATCTGGGGCTCCCGCTGATCGCGCTGGGCCTTATGTACCGGCACGGCTACTTCCAGCAGTCCCTCTCCGCGGACGGCTGGCAGCTGGAGCAGTACCCCGAGCTGGTGCCGGAGCAGCTCCCGCTGCGGCCGGTCACGCTCTCCAGCGGGCAGCAGTTGGTGGTCTCCGTGCCGCTGGAGGGGCGGGTGCTGAGCGCCGCGGTGTGGCGGGCGGACGTGGGCCGGATCCCCCTGCTGCTCATGGACACCGACATCGAGAACAACGATCCCGACCTCCGCGGCGTGACCGACCGGCTGTACGGGGGTAATGCGGAACACCGCCTGCGCCAGGAGATCCTGCTCGGGATCGGCGGGGTCCGCGCGGCCCGCGCCTTCTGCGATCTGACCGGGCACCCCGGCGTCGAGGTGTTCCACGCCAACGAGGGCCACGCGGGTTTCCTGGGCCTGGAACGCATCCGGGAGCTCATGGCCACCGAGGACCTCGGCTACCCGGAGGCCAAGACCCTCGCCCGCACCGCGACGGTGTTCACCACCCACACCCCCGTCCCCGCCGGGATCGACCGGTTCCCCGTCGACCTGGTGCGGCGGTACTTCGGCGACGGCAGCCAGATGTGCTCGCTGCTCCCGACGGTGCCGCTCGACGAGGTGATCGCGCTCGGCGCCGAGGCCGACCCCGGCGTGTTCAACATGGCGCACATGGGCTTCCGTCTCGCCCAGCGGGCGAACGGCGTCTCCGCCCTGCACGGCGCCGTGAGCCGGGAGATGTTCGCCGGCCTGTGGCCCGGCTTCGAGCCCGCCGAGATCCCGATCGGCTCGGTCACCAACGGCGTGCACTACGGGACGTGGGCCGACCGGATCGTCGCCGAACGGCTGAGCGACCCGGCCTCGGTGCCGGACGAGCCGCTGTGGCGGATGCGGAACACGCTGCGCCACCGCCTGGTCGACGAGGTGCGCGCCCGCACCCGTGCGGCCTGGCGGGAGCGGGGCGCCGTGGACGCCGAACTCGGCTGGACGGACCGGATGTTCGATCCGGACGTGCTCACCATCGGCTTCGCCCGCCGCGTCTCCACCTACAAGCGGCTCACCCTCATGCTGCGCGACCCCGACCGGCTGCGCGCGCTGCTGCTCAGCGCGGACCGGCCCGTGCAAGTGGTCATCGCCGGCAAGAGCCACCCGGCCGACGACGAGGGCAAACGGCTGCTGCAGCAGCTGCTGCACTTCACCGATGACCGCGCCCTGCGGCACCGGATCGCCTTCCTGCCCAACTACTCCATCGGCATGGCCGGGTACCTGTACCACGGCTGCGACGTGTGGCTCAACAACCCGCTGCGCCCGCTGGAGGCGTGCGGCACCTCCGGCATGAAGAGCACGATGAACGGCGGCCTCAACCTCTCCGTGCTCGACGGCTGGTGGGACGAGCTGTACGACGGGGAGAACGGCTGGGCGATCCCGTCCGCGGTCGGGGTGGACCCGGGGCGCCGCGACGACATCGAGGCCGACGCCCTCTACGACCTCCTCGAACACCATGTGGTGCCGGACTTCTACGACCGCGACGCGATCACCGGGACCCCGCTGCGCTGGCTCGCCCGGGTGCGCCACACCCTCGCGACGACCGCACCGCAGGTGTCGGCGGACCGGATGGTGCGCGAGTACGCCACCGACTACTACCGCCCGGCCGCCCGCTCGGCCCGCTCGACCCGGCCCGCGATCGGCGAACTGGTCGAGTACATCGACCGCGTCCGCGCCGGCTGGGACGACGTGCGGGTCGGCCCGTCGAACGCGACCGTCGTGCCCGAGGGCGTGGACCTCACCGCCGAGATCGACCTGGGATCCCTGGAGGACGGCGACGTCCGCGTCGAGGCGGTCGTCGGCGGGATCGACGATGCGGGGGAGATCGTGAACGGCGAACCCGTCCGGCTGCACTTCAACGGCGAGCGGTACCGCGCGGTGCTGCCCGGCCGGGTCGGGCGGTTCGGGTACGCGGTCCGTGTCCTTCCGCAGCATCGCCTGCTCACGGGCCCCGCCGAGCTGGGATTGGTGCGGTACGCGCGATGACGGTGCTGGCGGTGGACCTCGGCGGCACCAAGGTGGCCGCCGCCCTCGTGGAGCCCGACGGCACCGTCGTCGAGCGGTCCCGCAGGCGCGCGCCCACCGGGGAGGACTCCTCCACCGCGGACCTCGAGCACGCCATCACGTCCGTCGTGCGCGAGGCGCTGGCCGCCGCCGACGGCCTCGTCCGGGGCGTGGGCCTCGCCGCCGCGGGCCCGGTCGACGAGGCCGCGGGCACCACCTCCCCGATCAACCTGCGGGCGCTGCACGGCTTCCCGCTGCGCGACCTGGTCGCCGACGCCGCCGGCGGGCTCACCGTCGAGTTCCGCCGGGACGGCGTCGCGATGGTGCTCGGCGAGCACTGGCTCGGCGCCGCCCGCGGCCACGACGACGCGCTGGGCATGGTGGTCTCCACCGGCATCGGCGGCGGATTCGTGGTCGGCGGCCGGGCGCTCGGCGGCAACGCCGGCCACATCGGCCAGGTCGAGGTCTCCGGCTACACCGGAAGCGAATCGCTCGGCCGCACCACCATGCTCGAGTCCGTGGCCTCGGGCCCGCACACGGTGGAATGGGCCAGGACGCAGGGGTTCCCGGGAACCACCGGCGAGGACCTCGGTGCCGCGTACCGGGCGGGCGACGAGGTCGCGCTCTCCGCGGTGCGGCGCTGCGCCGCGGTGGTGGGGCAGGGGATCGGCAGCGCCGTGGCCCTGGTGCCGGTGTCGGTCGTGGTGATCGGCGGCGGATTCACCCGCGTCGCTGACGATTTCGTGTCGCTGGTGCAGGACGCCGTCGCCGCGCACCCGCTGCCCTACGTCGCCGCGGCCAGGGTGGTGCCCGCGGGCCTCGGTGGCGACGCGCCGCTCGTCGGCGCCGCGGCGCTCGTGTACCGGCGGGACCTGCTGCCGTGACAGGGGGACTGCTCGCCCCGCGCGATGCCCGCACCTTCTGGGCCGCGTCCATCGTCCCGAGCGACCAGTTCCTGCTCTACTGCTTCGATCACGGCGACCGGCCCGCCCCGACCGCGGCCGCGGTCGCCGACGCCGTTCTCGCGCGGGCACCGTCGATCGCGGATCTGCGGCTGCGCGTCGCGCCCGCCCCCGGCGACCTGGAACACCCGGCCTGGGCGCCGAGCACGGTGGCCGACATCCGCGAGGGCGTCGCGCGGACCTGGGACGCGGTGCCGGCGGCGATCGCCCGCCTGCTTCCCCGCCAGGTGGACGCCACCGTCGCGCCGTGGCGCCTGCACGTGTTCCCCCACGTCGCCGGCGCGCCGCGCTGCACCGGCCCGGCAACGGTGGTGGTGCTGCAGGTCTCGCACGCCCTCGCGGACGGGCGACGGTCCGCGGAGATCGCCCGCTCGCTGTTCGGCCGCGTCGACCCCGCCCCCGCGCCGGTGTTCGAGCCCTTGCCCGCCGCGGTGCGCGCGGCCCGCGGGCTGGTGGGTCTGCCCGTCGCGCTGGCCCGGACGGTGGCGCTCGGTGCGCTCGCGCCGCGCGCCCGCACCGAGATCGACCGCCGCACCGGGGCGGGAACGCTGCCCGCCCCGGTGCCGGGATGCCCGCTGACCCCCCTCAACGCCGCGCCCGACGACACCCGCGACGTGCGGATGCTGGTGCGCGACAGCGCCTCTCTGCGCGGCGCGAACACCGTGACGGTGAACGCGCTCGCCGCGGTGTCGCTGGCGGTGGAGCGCTACCTCGAGCTGCGCGGCGCGGCCGTGCCCGCCGAGCTGTCGGCGGAGGTGATGGTCGCGCGCGAGCGCCGGCACGGCGAGCGGAACGCCTTCGGCAACGTCTCCGTGCCCCTGTTCCCCGGCGTCCCGGCCGGGCGCGAATTCGCAACATGCGGTGATAACTAGATT
>JBEBXD010000118.1:0-10485 GCA_040391845.1 Tsukamurella paurometabola
GGCCGCGCCGTCGCTGGCGTCGAGGGCCACGAGGAGCGCGGAGACCACCGTGGTCACCTCGACGGCGATCCACAACAGGGCCAGCCCGCTGACCAGGGGCGCGCAGATCATCGACCAGGCGAACACGTTGAACCCCACGTAGTACCGCCGCAGGTACGCGCGCGGCCGGCCCGGTCCTGCGTCGCCGTCGCCGTCGCCGTCGCCGTCGCCGTGCGAGCGGTGCGCGCGCAGGTATCCGATGCTGTAGACCGCCGTCACCAGGTACAGGAAGGTGGTGGCGAGCAGGAACACCTCGGAGAGTGCGTCGAGCCGCAGCAGGCTCGAGTACCGGAGCTCGTGGGAGCTCACGTCCGTGCCGAGGGCCAGCGCGGCGGCGAAACAGACGGCGCCGGCCAGAACCGTCGCGGTCTCGGCGATCGGCGAGGGCAGGACGGACAGCACGACGGCCAGGAACGGTACGGCCACCAGCACCGGCAGCAGGAGGTTCACGTCCGGCTCACCCCCTCAGCCGATCGAGCGACCGGGTCGACAGTGAACGGGACTGCCGGTGGTGCGTGCGCATCAGCACGCCGAACACGACCACCGCCACGAGCAGGTCGAACAGGAACGCCACCTCCAGGATCAGCGGCATCCCCGCGGCGACCACCAGGCTGGCCAGCGAGACACCGTTCTCGAGCGAGAAGAAGCCGATCGCCTGGCTCACGACGTCGCGGCGCAGGATCATCAGGACGAAGGCGACGAGCACCACCGCCACGGCCAGGCTCAACGCGGCGACCGGCAGCACGTCGGAGTGGATGTCGAGGACGCCCACGGCGAAGAACCCGAACCCCGCGACGCCGATCGACAGCAGCACCTCGCTCGCCACCCCCAGCGCGCCGCTCCCGGCGATCTCCTCGGAGGCGTCGCGCAGCAGCGCGTACACCAGCGCGGGGACCACGATCACCTTGAGCAGACCCGAGAGGGCCGCGAGGACGTAGAGCTCGGGGATCCCGCGCCCGACGGCGACCACGACCGCCAGGACGCTGAGCGTGAGCGACTGCGCCGCGTACAGCCGCACCTGGGCGCGCAGCAGCGCGGACCTGAGCATCCCGAACTCCAGGAGCAGCACCACCACGGCGATGGTGTTGGCGGTGGAGTCGAACACCGGGGGCGGCGACGGGGCGCCGGCGAGGACGAGCACCGTCGCCGTGCCGGACGGGCCGTGGATCATCAGCCACCTCCCAGATAGAGCGTGAAGATCGCGAGCACCGCCAGCAGGAAGGCCGCCGAGACGAACTCGGTGATCTTGAACAGGCGGAGCTTGGCGAACATGTTGTCCAGCACCGCCATGACGACGGCGAGCAGCAGCGCCTTCCCCACGATGGCCACCACGCCGAGCGCGACGTCGGTGGGCCGGGCCGTGGAGGCCATCCCCCAGGGCGCGACGAACACGTTGAGGAAGATGACGTAGAGCACCATCTGCTTGGCGGCGGAACCCCAGGTGAGCAGCGCCCGCAGCGGCCCGGTGTGCTCGAAGGATCGGCCCCCTTCGATCATTCCCAGTTCGATGAGACCGGAGTGGGTCTCCACCGGGATGCGGGCGGTCTCGAAGACGATCACCATGAACAGCGCGGCCGACGCGAGCAGGTGCGCGGGGCGCACGATCTGCGCCGGGCCGCTGCGGACGGTCGCGCCCAGCACGTACGGGAGGTCGGTGGTGGTGATGAGCGCCACCGTCATGATCACCAGCAGCAGCACCGGCTCGGTGATCGCCCCGAACGTCTTGGACCGGCTCGAGGCCAGCTGGGCGAACCCGTCGCCGGTCTCGGCGGCGGCCACGGCGACGAAGAAGCTGGCCATCGAGAGCACCAGCCCGCCGCCCATGATGTCGCCCATGTATCCCAGTGGCAGCGCGAAGCCGGTCAGCACCGGGATCAGCATGGGCACGGTCAGGTAGCAGGCGAACGCGATCACCGGGGCCAGGAAGAAGACCGGCCCGACCCCGGTGGGCGCCAGCGTCTCCTTCGAGAAGTCCTTGGCCAGATCGAAGTACACCTGCAGGACGTGCGGCCCGCGGCGGCCCTGCATCTTCGCCTCCACGGTCGCGGCGAAGCCGCTCACCAGGGGGGCGGCGAGGAGCACGACGAGGACCTGCAATGCCTGCACGAGGGCGTACGGCATCGGGGACACGGTCGCCCGCCTCAGCCGGCCCGGCGCACGGCGGTGTGGAACGCCAACGAGCGCAGCGGAACCACGACCATGTTGTTGTCGACGGGCTGCTTGTCGCGGCCCAGTCCGTCGATCACCGTGGTGTAGCCCTCACCGTGGAGCACACCCTGATAGCGGCGGTGATAGTGGCCGTGCCACAGGCGGTTCGGGCGCACCACGTCGACCAGGTCGCGCAGCAGCTGCCGGCATCGGTCGGCCTCGGCGACGTCCTCGGCGGGGAACTCCCGGCGGTCCGCCTCCAGCCCGGGCACGGGCACCCCCGCGGGGCAGTCGTGGCAGAACATGACGTCGGCCGCGCCGGCCTCGCCGATGGTGCGCACCTGGTCGGCGGTCAGCATCTCCTGCGGCCACCAGCTCTTCCCCGGCGTCCGCAGCACCCGGTCCAGCGAATAGGCGCCGCCCACCGCCAGGCAGCGGGTGCTCCCCCACGACCAGCGGAAGCCCCTGGGCAGGTGCAGGATCCGGTCCCGGAGGTGACGCATCCCGTCGTCGGCCACGGGCTGCGCGAGCAGCCAGTCGTGGTTCTCGTGGTTGCCCTCGACGAATCCGAGCACCAGTCCGGCGGCCTCGAGCTCGGACTCGAGCCCGTCGAGGAAGGCGTCGGTGAACGCGAAACCGAAGTCCCCCAGATGGATCATGACGTCGGCGTTGCGCAGCCCGGCGTGCCGGATCGCCTTCTGGCCGTAGGCGAGGTTCGCGTGCCAGTCGCCCGCCAGGGCGATCCTCGACGGTGTCCGGAGGAAGGCGTGGGGTGAGACCGGGTGGGGATCGACCAGCCACATGATCAGAACCTTTCACTGGAGCGACGGAGCCGCCGGCGGCGGGACCGTCAGGGCTTGTGACGCGAATGTCCGTGGTCGGTGACGGGTACGAAGCACAGGGGCAGAAGGTGATTACGGGTGAGGAGGCTGCGGGAGACCTGGTGACCCCGGATCTCCTCCAGGAGGGCGAGGAGACCGGAGTGCGGCATTCCCAGGACCAGCATGTAGGGGTGCAGGTCCTCGGCGATGTGCAGGAGAAGCGGCCCGGGCGAACCGCCGTGGGCCACGTGGTAGGTCCATCCCGCGCCCAGCCCGGAGAGCTCCGTCTCGATGCGCTGCTCGAGGCTCTCCATGTGGATCCGGACCTGGCGATCCCAGTCGGCCACGTCGGGGTCGATCGGCGTATCGCCCAGTTCCTGCACGTGGACCACGTCCACCTGCGCGTTCAGGTCCCCTGCCAACTCCGCGGCGAAGGCGACGACGGCCATTCCCTCCTCCGACCCGTCCCACCCCGTCAACAGGTGCGGACGGTTCCCCCGACCGACGGAGCGATCGGCGAGAAGGGAGTACGAGCCGCTCACGTGCACCTCCACCGCGCGAGGGCTGACAGCGTTCGTCGGCCCTCACCAGTAGGAACCATCAGCGGGTGCAGTTCGGCCCTCGTGGGGCACGGGCGGGATCCATCGCCTCGGTGCGTACGTTACGCCCGGAACGGTTCCGGCGCTAGAGGTTCAGCGCTCGCCGTTCGACGGGGGCGGGTGGGTGGGCGAGAGCCGGGGGCGGGTGGGGGGCGAGAGCCGGGGGCGAGCGGCTGCTAGCATGATCTGCGACCGGCGATGGATCTCCGCCGTGTCCGACTCCGGCCACCGGGCCGGCGCGGGCAGAACCGCACCGATGTACGTCGGACGCTGATGGTTCCTACCTCGTCAGGTAGGAGTGTGCCTATGGGAGAGAGATCCCTCGACAGCAGGCCCGTGGATGCGGAGACCGCGACCGTTCCCGCTCGTCCCGCGGCCTCCCCGATGCTCGTGTCCGCGACGGTGCTGGTGTTCCTCGGCGGCATCGTCGGCACGACGGTGCGCTACCGGCTGGGAGTGTCGTTCCCCGACTCCCACTGGGGATTCCCACTGACCACCATGACGATCAACCTGGTCGGCGCCTTCGTGCTCGGGGTGCTCCTGGAGACCCTCATTCGCAGCGGCACCGATACCGGGTGGCGGCGGCGCACGCGCCTGGCCGTGGGCACCGGTTTCTGCGGGGGCTTCACCACGTACAGTTCGCTCGCCGTGGCGATCGACCAGATGCTCGGGAACGGCGAGATCGGCAAGGCGGTGCTGTACGGGCTCGTCTCGGTGGTCGTCGGGACGATCACGGCCTTCGCGGGGATCGTCGTGGCGACGCGCGTGCACCGCTGGAAGGACGCGGACTAGTGCTGACCCTCATCGTCGGCGTCTGCGGTGGCCTGGGGGCCGCCGCACGCCTGCTCGTGGACACCGCCGTGAAGGCGCGGGTCACCTCGAACTTCCCGTGGGGAACGCTGCTCATCAACGTGACCGGCTCGTTCCTGCTCGCGCTGATCGTGGGTCTCGCGGGGAGATCCGTCCTCTCCTCCGAGCTGTACGCGGCGGTCGGCATCGGATTCTGCGGCGGCTACACCACCTTCAGCACCGCGAGCGTGGAGGTCGTGCGCCTGGTCGAGTCCGGGCGGTCGAGGGCCGCCGCCGGATACGCGCTCACCGGACTGCTCACCACCCTCGTGGCCGGCGCGGGCGGCTTCGCCGTCGCGTCGATCGGATAGAGAGGCACACCGATGAACCCAGCACCGGCCATCGTCGTCGGCTTCGACCAGCACCCCAGCAGCGCTGCGGCACTGCGCTTCGCGATCGAGCTCAGCGCGCCGCTCGACGCCCACCTGCACGTGGTCCACATCGCGGATCTGGACGACTTCCCGGTGGATCCGGACTCCCCCGATTACGAGGACGCCGCTGCCGCGGCCATCGCGGATGAGAGCTCCGAAGCCCGGGCCCTGCTTGGTGATTCACAGGCGCAGTGGACCTACTACACCGAGCGGGGGATCCCGGCGAAGCTGCTCGCCCGCAAGGCGGACGAGGTGGAGGCGGTCATGATCGTGGTGGGCGGCTCCCGCGGGGGCGGCATCGCGATGCTCGAACGGCTCTCGGGCGGATCGGTCTCCACCACACTGGCGCTGCACGCGCACCGCCCGGTCGTCATCGTGCCCGCCGAGGCCGAGCACGCGGACGTGGATTGACTACCGTGCCAGCGCCACCCGCAGCGCGGCGGCGAACGCCGCCGCCTCGCGGCCGGTGAGCCGCGCGTAGTTCAGCACCAGGCCGGAGATCCGGTGCACCTGTGACTGACTGCTGAGCGATCGGGTCCGCCATCCGGCCCGCTCGAGCGCCTCGACGACCTCGCCGTCGTCGTGGTCGGGCAGCAGAACGCACAGGTGCAGCCCCGCCTCCACCCCCGTCACGGCCAGGCCCGGGCACTCCCGGCCGAGCGCCTCGACGAGCCGGGCCCGGCGGTCGCTGTACACGCGGCCGGCCCGGGCCAGGTGCCGGTCCATCGCGCCGGACCCGATGTACTCGCCCAGGGCATCCGCGGGCAGTGCCGACGGTCCGCGGCGGTGAACGGCGAGCCAGCGTTCGACGGGGCGGCGCAGCTCCGCCGGCGGGAGGCACCAGGCGACGCGCAGGTCCGGTGCCACGGATTTGGAGGAGGTCCCCACGTACGCGACGCTTCCGGCGGCGCCGGGCAGGGTGACCAGCGCCGGCAGCGGCGCGACGCCGTACCGGAACTCGCCGTCGTAGTCGTCCTCGATCACCAGCGAGCCGGTGCGGCGCGCCCATTCGACGAGGGTGACGCGGCGGTCGACGCTCGCCCGGTGACCGAGCGGGTACTGGTGCGCGGGGGTGGCGAACACCACGGCCGGCCCGTCGCCGAGCCGGGTGGCGTCCAGCCCGTCGGGGTGCACGGGGTGCAGCCGGATGTCCAGGCCCTGCTCCCGGGCCATGAGGAGCGCCCCGCGGTAGCCGGGGTCCTCGATGTGGAAGACTGCGCACCGCCGGCCGTCGGCGAACGCCGCGCAGAGCGCCGCGATCGCGGACCGCGAACTGTCGAACAACAGGGGGTCCGCGTCCGCGATGCCCCGGTGCCGACGCAGGTGCCCGGCCAGCGCGGCCCGCAGCCGCGGGCTCGGCTCCTCCCACGGGTTGATGCCCGCCATCGACCCTGCCGCGGCCCGCACCGCGCTGCGCCACGCGCGGTCGTCGAGGAGGGTGGCGTCGGGGATCCCCGGCCGCAGGTCACGGGGAGAGCGTCCGCGCCGGGGTTCGAGGGCCGGCGCGTCCCCGGCGTCCGCGCCTCCCCTGGTCCGTGCGCCGGCGCGCGCAGCCTGCCCCGCCCCCTCGCTCACGCGCGTGCCCGAACCGTGCTCCGCCACCACGAATCCCGCGGCCGCGAGCTCGTCGAAGGCCCGGACGATCGTCCCCCGGGAGAGCCCGGTCTGGTGCGCGAGGGAACGGGTGGACGGGAGACGGTCACCGTCGGCGAGCGCGCCGGCGGCGATGTGCTCGACGATCGCGCCGACCAGATCGCCGGCGCCGGACACCCCGTCGAGGACGAGGGAGCCGGGGCGGGGGGTGCGGGCCATGCGGCAAGCGTAGGCCGACGGTGCCGCACCGACGCGCGGAAGTGGTCCCCCGGAATCGCTGAAAGTGGGTCTTGTTGGGATTCCACTCGGCCGGTGGGATGGAGGCATGAAGGTGTTCCGGCAGTCAGATCGTCTCCGCAACGTGCGCTACGACGTGCGCGGTCCCATCCTCACCGAGGCCATGCGCCTCGAGCGGGAGGGCCACGACGTGCTCCGCCTCAACCTGGGGAACATGCGCCCGTTCGGCCTCGAGGCGCGCCCGGAGATCGTCGAGGCGGTCGCGGCCGGCCTCGACTCCGCGCAGGCCTACTCCGACTCGCGGGGGATCGCGCCCGCGCGCGAGGCGGTCGCCGGGCACTACCGGCGGTCCGGCGTGGCGGAGGTCTCGCCGGACGACGTGTTCCTCGGCAACGGGGTGAGCGAGCTCATCACCCTCACCCTGCAGGCACTGGTCAACCCCGGCGACGAGATCCTGGTTCCCGCACCGGATTACCCCACCTGGACGGGTGCGGTGAATCTGACCGGCGGAGTGCCGGTCCACTACCGGGCCGACGAGGCGAACGACTGGAACCCGTCGCTGGAGGAGATCGAGTCCAGGGTGACGGCGCGCACCCGGGCACTCGTGATCATCAACCCCAACAACCCCACCGGCACGGTCTACAGCGCGGAGACGGTCCGCGGTATGGCCGACATCGCGCGCCGCCACGGCCTGATCCTGCTCAGCGACGAGATCTACGAGCACCTGGTGTTCGGCGGCGCCCGGCACCACCACGCCGCGCTCGCCGCCGGGGAGGACGTGCTGTGCCTGACGTTCGGGGGTCTGTCCAAGTCGTACCGGGTGTGCGGCTACCGCGCGGGGTGGGTCGTGGCCACCGGCCCGGTGCGCGGGGCCGCCGACCTCCTCGAGGGCCTCACGCTGCTGTCCAACATGCGCGTGTGCCCGAACGTCGCGGGCCAGCACGCGATTCCCGTCGCCCTCGCCGCGGACTCCCCCGCGCCGGCCGACGTCGTGGACCCCGGCGGCCTGCTGGAACAGCGGCTCCGGCTGACGTCGGACGCCCTGAACGCCATCCCCGGCGTCAGCTGCGTCCGGCCGCGCGGCGCGCTCTACTGCTTCCCGCGGATCGACCGCGAGCTGTTCGGGATCGACGACGATCAGGAGTTCGTGCTCGATCTCCTTCGCACCGAACACATCCTGGTGACCCACGGCACCGGGTTCAACTGGCCCGAGCCGGATCACTTCCGCATCGTGTGCCTGCCGGAGCCGGCCGTTCTCGAACGGGCGGTCACGTCCATCGGCGACTACCTCGCCCGCCGCTCGGGCGTTCGACACCGGGAGGCATCGGCACCTACCCCCGGATCACCCGTTCGTGTTCTCGTTCCTCGGATCGGATACCCCGCTCCTCCTCCACCATCGCCGTCAGGATTCGACGCGCGCGCACAGCGGCCCGGTCCGCCTTGACGTTGACGTAACGCCGTGGGATCGGGTCCTGGTCGAGGCACCGCTGCATGGTTTCGAGGACGGCGACGTCCCGGTCGGCCATCTCGTGGAAGAACCCGATCAGCTGCTCGCCGATGCCGGGCGCGACCGAGGCGCCCCGCCACGAGATCTGCAGGAAGACGTGGGTGACTCCCGAGGACTGGGGGGTGAAGCCGTGAGTCCGCACGAGCTCCAGTTCCGGTCCGGTCGCGCCGGTGATGGTGTAGGTCTGCTTGTGCAGGCCCGGCGTCACGAAGGCGCCCGTCTCCGTTCGGCCGTACGTCGCGGACGCGGTGGCATCGCCCAGCCCGGTGACCTCGGCCTCCCACGGAGCCAGGGGCGCCGTGGGAAGTTCCCGCCTGTAGGAGACGGAGACCTCGGAGACCTCGACGTCCTCCAGCGGCGGCAGCGCCTCGATGCCGGGCGGCACCATCTCCGGGTACATCGCGAAGACGTTGGAGAGGTCGAGATAGTGCTCGTGCAGCAGTTGGAGGTTCGCTGCCACCTCGCGCCGTTCCCCCACGCTCGCCCAGCCGTCACCGTGCAACCACGGCGTCGCCGGCGGCGGCCTCAACCGTTCACCGCCGGGCGTCCCCGCCCAGATCCAGACGAAGGGTCCCCGCTCGACGACGGGGAAGGCTCGCACCCGCGCGGAGGGCGGGTTGTCCTGCGACGGCACGCTCACCCAGCGGCCGGTCGCGTCGTAGGTGCAGCCGTGATAGCCGCACACGATGTAGTCGTCCTCTCGGTGTCCCGCCGAGAGCGGGTACGGCCGATGCGCGCAGCGGTCCTCCAGCGCCGCGATCGCGCCGTCGGACAGGCGGAAGAGCACGACCGGCGTGTCGAGGATGCGCCGCGCAGTGAATCCGTATCCGACCTCGGCAGCGGTGGCGACGACGTACCAGCAGTCCCTCGGATAGCCGGCGGCGGGATGGTTCGCGGTGTCGTTCATACGTCCAGCACCAGCTTCTTCGACAAGGAGCGGGAAACGCAGAGCATGATCGTCTCGCCACGTTCCCTTTCCGCCTTGGACAGGATCGAGTCACGGTGCTCGGGCGTGCCCTCGAGCACGTCGGCCTCGCAGGTGCCGCAGATGCCTTCCATGCAGGATCCGAGGACGTCGACGCCGGCCTTCTCGACCGCGTCGAAGATCGTGCTGCCCTCCGGAACTGTCACGCTCACTCCCGAGCGCGAGCACACGACCTCGAACGAGCCGAGCGCGTCCTCGGACGCCGCCACCTCCTTGGCCGCGAAGCGCTCGAGGTGCAGGCTTCCGTCGGGCCACGGCGCGCACGCCTCCTCCACGGCGTCGAGGAACGCGCCCGGGCCGCAGCAGTAGACCACCGTGTCCGGCGTGGGCGTTCCGAGCGTCGCCGCCAGGTCGATCCGGCCGTTCTCGCTGCTCGGCCAGATCGTGACCGGATCGCCGTCCTCGAACCGGTCCAGGAACGCCATCGACTCGCGGGAGCGGCCGCAGTAAAGAAGGCTCCACGTGGCCCCGCGTGCGCGGGCGGCCTCGATCATCGGGAGGATCGGCGTGATCCCGATGCCGCCCGCGACGAATCGGTAGTTCGCGGAGGCGACCAGGGGGAAGTGATTGCGCGGGCCGCGCACGCGGACGGTCGCGCCCTCCGTCAGCTTCTCGTGGACGTACGCCGAGCCGCCGCGGCCGTCCGGGTCGCGAAGGACGCCGACCTTCCACGACGACTCGTCCGATGCGCTGCCGCACAGCGAGTACTGCCGCGTCAGCGACGGCTCCAGGAGGAGGTCGATGTGGGCCCCGGCCGTCCACGGCGGAAGCGGTGCACCCGCCGGGTCGCTGAGGGTGAGCTCGACGACCCCGTTCGCGACCTCGCGCCGGGCGGTCACCCGGACGTCGACCTCCGTCTCCGTGGTGGTGGTCGCTTCGCGGGAGCGACGAATCACCGGTCGGCGAGCGGGAGTCCGTACCGCGGCGGGCCGCAGAGCCCGTTGATCGCGGGGGCGGGGCTCCCGCCCGATCGGCGTCACCGTGACCATCATCTTCGTGTAGCCGCGGACGAAGTTCGACTGGAGGAACTCCGGCTCCTCCACCACTTCGATGTCCTCGAACCGCGCGAGCAACTCCTCCCAGAGGATCCGCAGTTGGAGTTCGGCCACACGACTGCCCATGCAGCGGTGCACGCCGATGCCGAACGAGAGATGGTGGCGGGCGTTGTGCCGGTCGATGATGAAGTCGTTCGGATTCTCGAAGGTGCGTTCGTCCCGGTTGGCCGAGGCGTACCACATGACCACCTTGTCGCCCTTGCGGATGAACTGACCGCCCAGGACGGTGTCCTTCTTGGCGATGCGCCGCATGTACGCCAGCGGAGTCTGCCAGCGGATGT
>JBEBXD010000119.1:0-10474 GCA_040391845.1 Tsukamurella paurometabola
TCGGCGCCGCGGTCGCGGCGGTGCCCTCGCGCCCGTGGCAGGGCCCGCTCGCCGTCGCCGTCGCGCTGGCCCTGGCGGCCGTGGCGATGCGCCACTGCGTGCGCCGGTTCGGCGGGATCAGCGGCGACGTCCTGGGTTTCGGCATCGAGTTCACCGCCGTCGTCACGCTGATCGGGCTGTGCGCACGCTGAGCGCCGGCCGGGCACCACGGACCCGCGAACAGCATCGGCCGACTCGGGGAGTTGACTCCCCCGTGGAGTCGCCATAGATTCGACAACAACCGTTGTCGCCGAGACTCGCGAGGCCGAGATGACCGCAGCCGCTACACACCGGACCCCTGCGCGCCATCCCGCGCGGCCGCAGCGGGTACCGCCCGGGATCAAGATGGTGAGCACGCTGCTGCGACTGCCCGAGCCCACCCCCGAGCAGTTCCGGCGGTTCGGCGAGCTGCTCACCGTCGGTGACGCGCCGATGGACGAGCTCGTGGAATGGATCTACGAGGAACGCGACGTCCGCAAGCCGATGTTCGACCGGGCCCTCAACGAGGGCATCGCGACGGTCCCCGAGGCACCTCCGGAGCTCCGGAGGTTCTTCGAGGACATGGAGACCGCCCCGGACTGGGTCGATTGGGACCGGATCCTCCTGGGCGGGCAGCTCCTGCGCAGCGGCGGCGCCGACGGCTTCGCGATCGCGCGGGACGTGGCGCTCATGGGCGGCTACCTGTTCTCCGGGTTCAACCAGACCCTACTGCGCACGGGAGCGCTCGAGAAGGGCTCGAACAAGCGGTTCGCCGAGACCTCGCAGTGGGCGCTCGACGTGATCGTCCCGGACGGCCTGCGGCCCGGCGGCGTCGGCTACCGCTCCACCCTGCACGTGCGGTTCATCCATTCGATGGTGCGCCGGCACGTCGCGGCGCTCCCCGATTGGGACGCCGATGCGCACGGCCTGCCGATCAACCAGACCGACATGGCGGCGACGCTCGTCGGCGCGCTCATCGCCCCGGTGGCCACGGGAACCGGGATCGGCATGCTCGCCCGCCCGCGGGAGTACGAGGCCGCGGCGCACCTGACGCGGTACGTCGGCCGCCTGATGGGCGTGCACGACGACTTCCTCCCGCACAGCTACCGGGACGGCCTGCGGATCCTGTTCCAGACCTCGCGGGCCCTCTCGACCCCCGACGAGACCAGTAGGGCCCTCGCGCGGCCGATGGCCGACGATCCGCTGCAGTGGAGGTACCGGAACCTCAGCGGGCTGCGGCGGCGGATCGCCCGGTCGCAGCACCTGTCGATCGCCACGGCCTACCTGGGCCCGGCGGCGATGAGGGAGCTCGGCGTCCCGTCGACCCTCCCCTGGTACCCCGCGCTCCGGATCCCGCTCCACCTCGCCGAGTCCCTGCTCAACCAGCTCCCCGGCGGCCGCGAGCGCGCCGCCCGCCGCGGCGACGCCGGCCAGGCGAGGTTCATGCGCATGCTGAACGAGGAGTCCGCGATCGGCCACTCCGCCCAGCACGTCACGCACTGACGACTCACGCTACTGCCCACATCTTTCGAAGCGTTCTGCGACGAATCGAGCCACGTCCGTCGCAGAACGCTTCGAAAGATGTGTTCGGTCAGGGGCAGCCCACTTGCCCAGTCGGACGCGTGCGCCGGGGCAGTGGTCAGCTCAGCGATTCCATCCAGCCGTGGGTGTCGGGGACGGTGCCGCGCTGGATGCCGGTGAGGGTCTCGCGCAGGGCCATGGTGATCGCGCCGGGCTCGCCGTCGCCGATGAGGAAGTCCTCCTCGGAACCCTTCACCCGCCCGACGGGCGTGATGACGGCGGCGGTGCCGCACGCGAAGACCTCGGTGATGGCGCCGGAGGCCGCGCCCTCCTTCAGCTCGGACACGGTGATCCGGCGCTCCTCGGTGCCGTACCCCGCATCGCGGGCGAGCTGGAGAAGCGAATCACGGGTCACGCCGGGCAGCAGCGAACCGGTCAGCTCGGGGGTCACGATCCGGGCGTCCGCACCGGAGCCGAGGACGAAGAACAGGTTCATCCCGCCCATCTCCTCGATCGCCTCATGATCGATCGCGTCGAGCCACACCACCTGGTCGCAGCCCTTGTCGGCGGCATGGGCCTGCGCCACCAGCGAGGCCGCGTAGTTGCCGCCGCACTTGGCGAACCCGGTGCCGCCGGGGACGGCCCGCACGTACTCGCGCGAGAGCCACACCGAGACGGGCTTCACGCCGCCGGAGAAGTAAGCGCCGGCGGGCGAGGCGATCACCAGGAAGCGGTAGCTGTTGGACGGGCGGACGCCGAGCGCCTCCTCATCCGCGAAGATGAACGGCCGGAAGTACAGGGCCTCCTCGCCGCCGGCGGCGGGCACCCACTCGCCGTCGACCGCGACGAGCTGCCGCAGCGACTCCACGAACAGGTCCTCGGGCAGCGGCGGGA
Organism: Tsukamurella paurometabola; assembly: GCA_040391845.1. Classification (GTDB taxonomy): domain Bacteria; phylum Actinomycetota; class Actinomycetes; order Mycobacteriales; family Mycobacteriaceae; genus Tsukamurella; species Tsukamurella paurometabola_B. The sequence goes on from JBEBXD010000119.1 coordinate 2,434, forward strand.
TCGCGAGCCGCTCGGCGGAGCGCTGGAAGCGCGCGGCGTTCGCCTCGGGCCGGAAGGTGGCGACGGAGCCGTCGGGCTGCCGGTACGCCTTGAGGCCCTCGAAGATCTCCTGCGCGTAGTGCAGCACCGAGGCGGACGGCTCCATCGGGATCGGGCCGTACGGCAGCACCTCGGCGTCGTGCCACCCCTTCTCCTCGCTCCACCGGAGCGAGACCATGTGGTCGGTGAAGTACCGTCCGAATCCCGGGTTCTCCAGGATCTCGGAGCGCTCAGCCGCAGAGCGGGGGTGGTCGTTGCGGGTGAGGGCGAAGGCCGTGCCAGTTGTCATGGGAGATGATTCTACGACTCGCCGCCGCCTGCGCGAAGCAATTTAGTAGGAACCCCGAGTAATCGGGTGGATGCGCCTACTTCGTGTTCGCCTCGACGAACGGCGGCAGGGTCACCTCGCACTCGATCGCACGGCCGCGCACGTCCACCGTGACCGCGGCGCCCTTCTCCACTCCCGCGGCGGAATCGATGAGCGCCAACGCGATTCCCGTCTTGAGGGTGGGGCTGAAGGTGCCCGAGGTGGTGGTGCCGATCGGGGCACCGTCGGCGCCGAGCACCGTCAGCTCGGCGCGCAGCACGCCCTTGCCGGTGGCGCGCAGGCCCCAGAGCCGGCGGGCGGGCCCCGCCTCCTTCTCCGCGAGCAGGGCCTCGCGGCCCACGAACTCCGGCTTCTTCCAGCCCACGGCCCAGCCCGCGCGGGCCTGCACCGGGGTGATGTCCACCGTGAGCTCGTGCCCGTGCAGCGGGTAGCCCATCTCGGTGCGCAGGGTGTCGCGCGCACCGAGGCCGGCGGGTTGCCCGCCGCGGGAGGTGATCTCGGGCAGCAACGCGCGGAACACCGCCTCCGCATCGGACCAGGCGGGGATCAACTCGTAACCGTGCTCGCCGGTGTAGCCCGTGCGGCACACACGAACCGGCGTCCCGTTCAGGGTCGCGTCCTGGTAGGCCATGTACTCCATCTCGGTGGGCAGGCCCACGGCCCGCAGCACCTCCGCGGACTTCGGCCCCTGCACCGCGAGCACGGCGTAGTCGCGGTGCTGATCGGTCACGGTGATCTCCTCGGGCGCACGCTCGCGCAGGTGCGCGACGACCGCGGCGGTGTTCGCGGCGTTGGGCACGAGGAACAGCTCGGTATCGGAGACGTAGTACACGATGAGGTCGTCGATCACGCCCCCGGTCTCGTTGGTGCACAGCGTGTACTGGGCCTTGCCGGGGCGGATCTTGCCTAGGTCCGCGGTGAACACGCGGTTGATGAACTCGGCGGCACCCGGCCCCGCGACGGTGGCCTTACCGAGGTGGCTGACGTCGAAGATCCCGACGGCCTCGCGGACGGCGGTGTGCTCGCCGACGGTGCCCGCGTACTTGACGGGCATCGACCAGCCGCCGAACGGCGCGAACGCCGCCCCCAGCTCGCCGTGGACTGCGTTCAGGGGACCCTCGATCAGCGTCTCGCTCATGCCCGGCACTCTAATGGACGGACGCGCGGCTCAGCCCAGGGCTTCGGCGCCCCGCCGACCGAGAAGCCTCATCCCCTGGTAGATCACGATCGCGGCGACCGAGCCAAGCGCGATGCCGGTGAACGTGACCTCGCCGATCGACCAGGTGAAGTCGGCGATCCCGATGATCAGCGGCACCGCGGCGGTCAGCTGGTTGATCGGCTGCGAGAAGTCGACCCGCGCCTGCACCCAGATCCGCACGCCGAGGATCCCGACGAGCCCGTACAGCGCCGTGGTGATCCCGCCGAGCACGCCGGGCGGGATCGACGCGATCACCGCGCCGACCTTCGGCGACATCCCGAGCAGGATCGCGGCCACCCCTGCCACCCAGTAGGCGGCCGTCGAGTACACGCGCGTCGCCGCCATCACCCCGATGTTCTCCGCGTAGGTGGTGGTGGCCGATCCCCCGCCCGCGCCCGCGAGCACCGTCGCCAGGCCGTCGGAGGCGAGCGCCCGGCCCATCACCGGGTCGTAGTCCTGCCCGGTCATCTGCGCGACGGACCGCACGTGGCCCACGTTCTCGGCCACCAGGACCAGCACCACTGGCAGGAACATCGGCAGCACCGCCCAGGAGAACGACGGGGCGTGGAACTCCGGGAGGCCGACCCACGACGCCGCCGAGACCTTCGAGAAGTCCACCTCGCCGCGCGCCCACGCCACGGCGTAGCCGATCAGCACGGAGGTGAAGATCGCGAGCCGCCCCAGCATCCCCTTGAACAGGGCCAGCGAGAGGATGAGGCAGACCAGCGTGATCGTGGCCGTCACGGCGGCCTTCTCGTAGTTGGCCTTCGCCGCGGGCGCCAGGTTGAGGCCGATCAGGGCGACGATCGCGCCGGTCACCACCGGCGGCATCAGCCGCTCGATCCACTCGGTGCCCACGAGGTGCACCACGCCGCCGACCAGGATGAGCAGCACCCCCACGGCGACGATGCCGCCGAGCGCGCTGCCCGTCCCGTGCGAGGCGGTGGCCGCGGTGATCGGGGCGATCACCGCGAAACTCGATCCCAGGTAGCTGGGCAGCCGGTTCCCGGTGATCACCAGGAACAGCAGGGTGCCGACGCCGGAGAACAGCAGCGTCGTGGCGGGCGGGAAGCCGGTCAGCACCGGCACCAGGAAGGTGGAGCCGAACATGGCCACCACGTGCTGCACGCCGATGCCCAGGGTCCTGGGCCAGCTCAGCCGCTCACCGGGCCCCACCACGCCGGTGCCGTCGGCCCCGCCCTCGAGTACCGGGGTCCACCCCGCCGTGCGTCCGATCGTCCTCATGGCGGGCAATCATGCACCAGTCAGCGGCCGAGCACCGCGTCCAGGTGGTCGTTGGTGAACACGCGGTCCGGGTCGAGCTCGTCCCGCACGGCCAGGAACTCGCCGAACCGCGGGTAGGCATCACGGAAGAACTCGGCGGTGCGCGTGTGCATCTTGCCCCAGTGCGGCCGCCCGCCGTGCTCGAGCATGATCCGCTCGACCTCGGCGAAGTAGTCGCTGGGCCCGTCGCGCACGTACCGGTGCGCGGCGATGTACCCGGACCGCCTGCCGGACGCGGTCGAGAGCATCAGGTCGTCGGCGGCGGCCACGCGGACCTCGATCGGGAAGGTCAGGTTCCAGTCGTTGCGCTCCGTCGCCGCCTTGAGCTCACCGAACGCGGCCATCGTGTTCTCCAGCGGCACAGCCCATTCCGTCTCACGGAAGCGCACGGACCGCTCGGTGGTGAGCACGTTCGTCGAGTAGTCGATCTCCGTGTGCTCGGACAGCAGCGAGGTGGCCAGCGAGAGCAGCCGGGGCGTCAGCGACGGCACCACGCGGCCCGCCTCGCACACCGCCATCAGCGCGCCGGTGCCCACGACCTTGTCGTCGACGAACCGCCGCACCGCGCCGATCGGCTTGCGCGCGTATGTCCCCGGGCGCCGGATCTGGGACTTGGTGAGCGTGCCGCCGGTCCCGGGGAACCAGTAGAACTCGAAGTGGTCCACGCCGCGGACCCGCTCGACGAACCCGTCCACGGTCTCCGCCAGCGACATCGGGGCCTCGGTCGCCTCGAGCACGAAGCGGTCCACGCACTGCAGCGTCACCTCGACCAGGATCCCGAGTGCGCCGAGCCCGAGGGCCACGGCGGCGAGCCGCGGGTCGTCCTCGCCGACGGTGACGATCTCCCCGGTCCCGGAGACCAGGGTCGCGCCCACCACCTGGGTGGCGATGCCGCCGAAGCCGAGCCCGGTGCCGTGGGTGCCGGTCGAGATCGCCCCCGCGAGGGTCTGCCGATCGATGTCTCCGAGGTTCGCCATCGCGAGGCCGTGGGGCTCGAGCAGCGCGGGCACGTCGTAGAGGCGGGTGCCGGCGCGCAGGGTCACGCGCTTGGCGCCGGTGTCCACGGTGACGAGCCCGCCCTGGTGGTCGGGCGCGAGCGCCACGTCGCGCGGGGCGGAGATCGGGGTGAAGGAGTGCCCCGCGCCGAGCGCCTTCACGGTGCCGCCGCGTTCGCGGGCCCGCTCCACGGTGCGCACCACGTCCTCGATGCTCGCCGGCCGCGAGACGTAGCTCGGGAACGCGGAGGCGGTGCGCCCCCAGTTCCGCCACTCGCCCGCCTTCCCGGTCAGTTGGTCCAAGCCCGGCATCCAGGTGTTCACAGGAAGCACTTCCCCTCTCCGCGGTAGGTGGGGACGGTGGCGTGCACGGCACCGTCCTGCGCGATCACCAGGTGATCGGCGTGTTCGGCGGGTTCCCCGGCCTTGGTGTGCCGGAACCAGATCCGGTCGCCCAGGGAGATCCGCGCGGCGCGCTCGCCGGTCAGCGGCGTCTGCACCTCGCCCGCGCCCTCGCGGCCGGTGAGCTTCAGGCCGGCGGGCCACACCGGCTTCGGGAGTCGGTCGGTGCCCGCCGCGCCGGACGCGATCCATCCGCCGCCGTGGCAGGTCACGGTGTGGGCGTCTGGGCGGCGCACCACCGCGAGGGCGAAGCCCATCGCCGGCGCGGGCCGGAAGTGCGAGTAGCCGTCGAACAGATGCGGCCCGTACAGGCCGCTGCCGGCGGCGATGTCGGTGATGTTCGGGTCCTCGGCGTTGCGTTCCAGCGATCCGGTGCCGCCGCCGTTGACGAACTCGAGATCGGCGATGCGCCGCAGATCGGTGAGGATCTCGCGGCGGCGACCGACAAGTTCGTCCCAGGAGACGCGCTGCATGGTGCGCAGCAGCGTCCCCGCGCCGGGACGGCGGATGCTGAGGTCGCCGACCCCGGCGATCTGGGCGTCGTAGGTCATCGCGCCCACGAGGGTGAAGCCGCGGCGGCCGGCCACCGTCGCCGCGAGGACGGAGGCCTCGGTCCGGGTCCGCACCGGGGAGCGGCGCGCGCCGATCGCCCCGAGCGCGGGCGCGTGGAACGAGGCGTCGATGTCGATGCACACCCGCAGGTCGGGCCGGCGGCTCGGCGGCACCGCGGCGTCGATCAGGTCGAGCTGCTCGGCGTCGTCGATCATCAGCGTCACCCGCATGGAGGCGGCGGGGTCGGCCGCGAGCGCGGCGATCGCGCCGAGGTCCGCACTCGGGTAGGCGACGAGCACGTCGGTGCAGCCCGGACGCGGCTCGCCGGCGTGGTCGGCGCCGTCCGCGGCGAGCCAGTGCGCCTCCCCCACGTCGTAGGCGAGGACCCCGGCGTATCCGGGCACCCGCAGCAGCGCGTCGAGGACGGGCCGCGAGCGGATCGACTTGGAGGCCACGCGGATCGGCTTGCCGGCGGCGCGGCGCACCATGTCGGCCGCGTTGTGCCGCAGCGCGTCGAGGTCGGCGGCCAGGATCGGCGCGTCGAGCCCGTGGGTCGCGGCGTCGAGCGTCGCCCAGTACCCGGCGGGATCGATCTCCCAGTCCCGGTCCATCGTCGACGGTGCCGCCGACAGGTCCAATCCGCCCGACCCGGTCGTGGTCGCGCCCGTGCCGTTGCCCGTCATGGGCATCGATCGTACGTGCGGGCCGCGGCGCCCGCCGAAGTCCCGGCGGTAACATCCGGTGAGGCACACATCGGCCGCCCCGACGAGAGGAAACCCCTTGAGCACGCCGTTCACCGGACCCGACTGCACGCTGACCGACGATCTCGCTGCGCCGACCGAGGCGCTGATCGTGGGCGTGTTCGCGCCCGAGGGCGAGGGCGCGGCGATCACGCTCGACGGCGGGGTCCCCGAGGCGGCGCGCGGGCCGATCACCGAGGCGCTCGCGCTGCTCGGCGCGGAGGGCGGGGCCGGCGAGGTCGTCCGCATCGCCACGCCCGCGGGCACCGGGCTGGGTGCGGCGACGGTGCTCGGCGTCGGGCTCGGCGCGCCGGCCACGGCGGCCGGGACGACGGCGGAGAGTGTCCGCCGCGCGGCGGGCGTCGCGGCGCGGGCGCTCGAGGGCGTCGGTTCGGCGGCCACCACCCTCTCCTCGATCGACCTGGCCGCCACCGTCGAGGGCGCGATCCTGGGCGCCTACCGGTTCGCCGAGTTCCGCACCACCTCCGCGCCGAAGAAGGCGCCGCTCGGCTCGCTGGCGCTGCTGGCCGCGCCGGCGTCGGAGGCCCTCGCGCAGGAGGCGCAGGGCACCGTCGACCAGGCCCGACTGACGGCCGAGGCGGTGGCGCTGGCCCGCGACTTCGTCAATACCCCGCCGAACGTGCTCTCCCCCGGTGAGTTCGCCGCCCGCGCCCAGCGCCTGGGCGCGGATGCGGGCCTGGAGGTGGAGGTGTTCGACGAGGCCTACCTCGCGGAGAACGGGTACGGGGGCATCGTCGGTGTCGGGCAGGGCAGTTCGCGCCCGCCGCGGCTCGTGCGCCTGCGTCACGCCTGCGGGGTCGACGGTGCGAAGCACGTCGCGCTGGTCGGTAAGGGCATCACCTTCGACACCGGCGGCATCTCGATCAAGCCGGCCGCCGGCATGGAGAACATGACCTCGGACATGGGCGGCGCCGCGGCGGTGATCGCCACGGTGATCCTGGCCGCGCGGCTCGGCCTGCCGGTGGACGTGACCGCTACGGTGCCGATGGCGGAGAACATGCCCTCGGACACGGCGCAGCGCCCCGGCGACGTGATCACCCAGTACCCCGGCGCGGGCAAGGGCGGGATCACGGTGGAGGTGATCAACACCGACGCCGAGGGCCGGCTCATCCTGGCCGACGCGATCGTCCGCGCCTGCGAGGACGGGCCCGACTACCTGATCGACACCGCCACCCTCACGGGCGCGCAGATGGTGGCGCTGGGCACCCGCACGCCCGGCGTGATGGGCACGGACGAGTTCCGGGACCGGGTCGCGGAGCTGTCCCGCTCGATCGGCGAGAACGGTTGGGCCATGCCGTTCCCCGAGGAGCTGCGCGCCGATATCAATTCCCGCGTGGCGGATCTGGCGAACGTGAGCCCGCACCGGTGGGGCGGCATGCTCACCGCCGGCGTGTACCTGAAGGAGTTCGTGGCCGACGGCGTGCAGTGGGCCCACATCGACGTCGCGGGGCCGGCGTTCAACACCGGCGGCGTCTTCGGCTACACCCCCAAGGGCGGTACGGGCGTACCGGTCCGCACGATGCTCGCCGTCCTCCGCGACATCGCGCAGCGGGGCTGAGCGCCCGCACCGGTTCCACGGCCTGGGAGTTACCGGCGAGTAAGCCCCCAACCGCCGCGCGGACCCGGCCCCTGAGGGTAGGGTCAGGAGTCGGCGGAGGCCACCAGCCGAAGCCCGCGTTCAGCTCATATCACAGCAGATAACCGAACCTGAGGAGTCAGAGGAAATGGCCTTCTCCGTCCAGATGCCGGCACTCGGCGAGAGCGTCACCGAAGGCACCGTCACTCGGTGGCTGAAGCAGGAGGGCGACGAGGTCACCGTCGACGAGCCCCTGCTCGAGGTCTCCACCGACAAGGTCGACACCGAGATCCCCGCCCCGGCATCGGGTGTACTGCTGAAGATCCTGGCGCAGGAGGACGACGTCGTGGAGGTCGGCGGCGACCTCGCCACGATCGGCGAGGCCGGCGAGTCCGCCCCCGCCGAGTCCGCCCCCGCGCCGGCCGCGGAGCCGGAGCCCGCCGCCGAGGCTCCCGCCGAGCCCGCGGCGCCCGCTGAGCCCGAGGCCCCCGCCGCGCCGGCCGAGTCCGCCGCCCCCGCATCGCCGGGCTCGGGCACCGAGGTGACGATGCCCGAGCTGGGCGAGTCGGTCACCGAGGGCACCGTGACCCGCTGGCTCAAGAGCGTGGGCGACGAGATCGCCGTCGACGAGCCGCTGCTGGAGGTCTCGACCGACAAGGTCGATACCGAGATCCCCTCGCCGGTCGCCGGCACGCTGCTCGAGATCAAGGCCGAGGAGGACGACGTGGTCGCCGTCGGCGGCGTGCTCGCCGTCGTCGGATCCGGTGCCGCAGCGGCTCCGGCCGCACCCGCCGCCCCGGCGCCCGCTCCCGCGGCGGCCGCCCGGCGCGGCACCCCCCAGCAGACCAACCCCAGCCGCCCCCACACCGCGAACGACACCAAGGGACCAGCGTCGAGCGCGGGAAG
>JBEBXD010000120.1:0-10373 GCA_040391845.1 Tsukamurella paurometabola
CTGTCAGCTTTCCCGCGGATTTCTCCGGACCGAACAACGGAGCACCGTAGGGCAGCGCCGGAAATGGCACCGGCATTGCAACCATCCCCACAGACCCGAAGCTGCTCCAGACGGCGGGCATCGCGCCGCCGACGGCGTCGCAGAGACGCCGAAGGGGACGCCGCCGGAACCTCGCACAGCCCAGGGCGTGCATGATCGCCAGCTGCAGCACCGAATCGTTCGATTCCTCCAAGAACGACGAGCTGAAGAGGATCGCCGTCGAGCGTGGGTCATAGCCGCCGAGCCCGCTCGCCGGCTCGAACTCGTCGAGCAGACCGGAATCGAGCCTATCGACCTCGACCGCGCTCACGTCGACGATCCCCGTCGCGTCCGAGCTGAGTTGATCAGCGATGTGCTGCGCGCGACCAGTACGGTTCATCTCAACCTCCATGAATTAGGTAACCCTAACTGTATAGGACTCGAGCTTCTCTCCGTCAGGATCGCGTGGCGGATATCACGCGGTCACTACACGGTGGTGCCTGTATACGGAAACGGTAACCTTGCAGCCCCGACTGAGATCCTCGTTCGCGCGGTGGGTGCTGGCCTCGATATCAGTGAGTCGATCCCCAACATTAGTTAGAGGTGAATGTCATGTACATTACAGACCTTGCTCGCATTGTCCCCCCTCCGCCGGGGCCTCCTGCGAAGCAGTACGACTGGCATGAGATCGAAAGCCAATTTGTTCGCCTTCCTGATGACTACAAGCTATTTATCAACGTGTACGGCGCTGGCCGATTCTGGGGTGGTGAACTTGGCATCGCGCCTCCCTCGTGGATCGAGGAGAATCGACCAGATGCCGACAATGGTTACGTGGAGTTCTTCTACGATTGCGCTGATGCACGCCCAGCGGACATCGACATCGAAGTCGTCGGTAACGCGAGCGATGAGACCGTCTATGGTTCGACGGAGGATACCTATCTGGTATTCGGGGCGGCCGGTACGGGGCAGACGCTGTTCTGGCGCACTAATGATTCAGATCCGAATCGGTGGCCCGTGCTGGTGACGGATGGATCCGCCATCGATTACGACGCCAACGGAATGGTCGACTACCTGGTGTATCTGCTAGGAGGAAAGGGGTCGACAGTGGCATTCGGCGATGATTGGCTTGGGAGTGTCACCCGGCTGAACTCAAACTCTCCTTACGTCAGGATTGATAGCTAAGTTGGTTACCGGGGAGGTGCTAGACCTACTGAATCAATGCTTCTTCATATTGAACGGAGCCATGTAGATGGCCGGCGGCACCGGACGGCCCTGAGCCTTCGCGAACCAGATGTCAGACTGCGATCGAATCTGTAGGTTCGCCATATCGGCACGCAAGTCCTGCTCGCTTGCGTTGACGGCAGGGTAGGCACGAGACTCTAGTTCGAGGGTGCAACTGCTCTCGCCAGCGCGGACTCCGCGGAACTGGTACTGCAGATCGCAGGCTGATCGGTCCATGATGCCAGGGTCCAGTTCGACGCTGCCTAGGAGCTGTCCCTGCCCGCCGGTGAGGTTTAGCCTGTCGCCGACTCGGATGACACCATCGAGGAAGTGGCATGACTTACCTGGTTCGGTGCCTGAATCTTCGCTAACGATGCCGCCGATACGGCCGCGCACGTCAAAGCCGCGCTCACTGCAGCTCGTAACGGTCAACGCGCACGCGATCGTCACGACGGTGAGGATTCCTGTGCCGAGTCGCCTGTTCATGATACGAAACTACCCTGCCGGCCGCCATCGCGAGATGGTGGGCAGGTAGGAGAAGGCCTGACGCAGCACTGGGCGAGAGCGTGTTACATCGATGCCGCGACCTCTGTGGCCTTCACGATCCGGTACGCCGAGGCACGGCTGATCCCGAACGCCTCGGCCGCCATCGCCACCGGTTCGCCAGCCTGCACCAGGCGCACCAGCTGAGCGGCCTTCGCCTCGGTCAAGGCCTTGGGGCGACCGATCGACTGGCCACGGGCCTTGCGGGCGGCGCGGCTCGCGGCCCGGCGTTCCTTGCCGTAGGCGAGTTCGATCCCGCCGACGGCGATCAACAGGTTTAGCATCGCCTCGCCGACAGGTGTTGATGAGTCGAGGCCTTCTCGAAGCGCGCGGACGGTGATCCCCTTCTCCCGGAGATCGCGGATGGTGTTGCTCATCTCGGGGGACGTCGCGGCCGAGCCGATCCGCCGCGGCGACCACGATCACGTCACCGGAGCGCGCGTGCTCAAGGAGCGTCGCGAGTTCCGGGCGCGGGGAGCCGGGCGACGCGGAGGCCTTCTCGGCGCGGATTCGATCGGCCGGCACCCCTGCGGCGAGGAGGGCGTCGCGCTGCGCGTCGAGGGACTGATGCTCCGTGCTCACTCGCGCGTACCCGAGGATGTAGGGCTCACTCATGCCGAAGGTGTATCAGAAGCCGCCGACAACCAAATTCTGCGACGCATATTCTGAGACAACTTCTGAGATTGGCGCTCCTGCGGGTTCGTAATGACGCTCGACCGGACGCGGCGAAGTCCAAGAACTTTAGATTCGAGACATGGCGATCACGACCCCGTTCACGATCAAGTTGCTGAAATTCGAGACCTTGGAGGAGCTCACCGCTCCCGATCTCACCTTTGGCACGGTCGATTCGATCACGGACGTTGGGCCGCTGGTGTACGTGCTGATCGAAGGTGGTGGTGGCATCGTCTACGTCGGAAAGAGCGATGCTAAGAGTGGCGCACCGGGAAAGCGGGGCCGCGATCGTACGCAACGTGGGTGGCTCAGTATCGACAGGATCCGGATGCCGCTACCGATCCGATCGTCGATCCTTGCTCCCAAAACCTCGCCGGCGCCACCAATTGGTCACCGATCGTGCGGTTCGCCTCTCACTACAACCTCGATGTGAGAGTGGCGGCGGCGACAGGCGGGCTCACAGGAACAGAGTGGGAGGCGCGAATCAAGGGGCTCACGGGAATCGTCACTGGACTCGAGTCTGTCGTCGGCGCATCCGGTTGGGAGCTCAAGGGCAACCGCGCGGATGGATACACGTGGGCAGCGCAGAGAATCGAATCACGGAGTGCGAGCGGACGCGCCTAGCATCTCGGTCCGGCGACAGGGTGACGCCTTCGCCTGAGGTCAGTGGGACCCGACCACCCACATGAGCCCCTTCGAGCCCCGATCCCTGCAGGTAAGGACGGCGTCGGTCCGCTCCACGCGAAGCTTGGCGCCGATCTTCGTGCATTCCTTGCCTTCTGTATCCCACGTCGTGGTCGCCAGAGGAGGTGCGTCCTTCGGGACCCAGAGCCCGTTCATGCCCCCGCAGATCCACTTGCCATCCGGAGACGTGGACCCCGGGTTGTCACACGGAGTGTCTTCGTCGATAGTCTGCGTCGCTGCTGTTGTTGTGCGAGCAGCCGTGGTCGTGATCGACGTGGCCGTTGTCGTCACAGGCACGGTTGTGGTTGTGGTCGTCGGAAGCGTCACGCTCACGGTGACCATCGGCGCCGCCGACACCGTCGTCGAGCTCGTCGCCGCTGCGGCCGGGATATGTTCTCCACCGGATCGGCTCACGTACACGCCCAGCCCCACCGCCACGACCGCCAGCACCGCGACGACAGCCGCGAGGATCTGCACCGTCCGAGACCTCTTCGCCGGGGCCGCGGGCTCTGCAGCGCCACGGAGCTGCGTCGCGTCGGCGTCGCGCGCCCCGGTCTGAGAACGCAGCTCGGTCACAGCGTCCGGTGCGATCTCCTTCTTCGGCACGGCCGGCACCACGATCGTGCGCGTATCGCCAAGCCGATCCTCAAGTGCGGCCCGCAGCGCATCGCCGAACTCAGAGCAACTCTGATACCGCTCGTCCGGAAGTTTCGCCAGCACCTTCGCGAACACCGCATCCAACTCGGCCGGCAGCTGCGGCGCCACATCGCTCACCGACGGCGGGGTCTGCGTCAGGTGCGCGTTTATCAAGGCGGTGATCGAATTGCCCGAGTACGGCGGCTGCCCGGTGAGCAGGTGGAACGCGGTGCAGCCCAGCGAGTAGATGTCGGCGCGGTTGTCGAGCTCCTCCCCCTCGATCGCCTCCGGCGAGATGTACTGCATCGTCCCGACGGTGATCCCGGTCGACGTGAGCGACGTCGCCTCCCCTGCCGCCTTGGCGATACCGAAATCGGCGAGCTTCACCGCCTCCAGCTCGCCTTCATCGACACCGAGCAGGATGTTGGCGGGTTTGACGTCCCGGTGGGTGATCCGCTGCTTGCGCCACGCGTATTCCAGCGCCGCGCCAGCGCCGGAGATCAGCTCAAGCGCGAGGGTCGGGTCGAGCGGACCGCTGGCCTTAACGAGCTCGCCGGCATCGGTGCCGTCGACGTACTCCATCGTGATCCACAGCCGGTCCTCGAACTGGCCACGGTCGTACAGCGTGACGATGTTCGGGTGGCTCAGCTGCGCGAGCAGGTCAGCCTCGCGCTGGAACCGCACCTTGAAGTTGTCGTTGCGGGAGACGCCAGCATCGAGCAGCTTCAGCGCGTCCTGACGGGGCAACCGCGGGTGCTGAACCAGGAACACCTGCCCCATCCCGCCGGCACCCAGCTGGCGGACGACTCGGTACCCGGCGATCTCGGTGATGCTCACCGGCGGTGAGGTTCACATGCGACACCGTCGCGGTCGCCATCCAAGGCAGGGTTGTATCCCGGCTTCCCCCGGTAGAGCGGGGCGGCACCTGCGGCGCGAGCGGCCGCGCAGCTTGTATACATTCCGACGTTCGGTCGCGGAGCCGGAGTGTTCGTGGCGGTGGGACGCTGCGTGATCGCGGCCCCGGACGGCTTGGCCGCAGCATTAGGGCAGAGTGATCCTGGAGCAGTCGCGGCGGCGACGACCATCTCCGCGCCACGTGCCGTCATGCCGTCGGCCGCACCGGCGGCCTGCGCGACGGCGTAGCTGCGCCCGTTGCTCGCGAAGTCAGAACATGCTTGGCGCCCGATCCTCAGCCAGCCCTCATACGTCGACTGGGGGATCCGCTTGGTCAATCCCGCACTGACGATCTTCTCGAGGTACACCGTCTCCGGACCTGTCCATGCGGCGGCCGGCCCAGCGGCGACGCTGCCGGTGACAGCGGCGGTAGCGATGACAGATGCCACCGCAGTGAACTGGCGACGAGACCTCATGACGTTTCCCTCCGGGCGAGAATGCAGCACTCCCCGTGGAGCACCGAACCGCACTATATCGAGCGTCGCGCAGACTTCGACAACCTAGCGACGGAATGATGCAATCGCAGCTCAGAGGGTGCTTTGACTACGGAATGGATGGCGGGTAGTCGCACCACTCGATGGCCCTACAACTCCTCCACCGCACCGTCGTCCCCGCCGTTCCAGGCCCGCGCGACATCCCGAAGCCGCGCACGCTCGGCTGCGCGCCGGTACTCGGGGCGGCGGTGCCAGTGGCACATCCAGCACGGGCACCAGTTGCGCCCCTCATAGAGGTACTCCCAGTAGCAGCTCCCCACCACCGCGTCGTCGACCAACGGGCAGGCGATGCGGTCACAGCTGTGCACGGCAGAGCCGGTGATCTCGCCGCGGACGAAGCGGACGTGGAACGGGGCGTGGGCATCAGTTCGAGACATCGACAGTCCTCGGAGTCGGGCAGCCCCCGCCGAGTCCGCGCCAATCGCGGTGGGCGGGGGCTACAGCGGCTCTCGAAGACCGCCAGCCGAGCTCGTCGATGCCATGTCGGGGAGGCTACTCGCCGGCCGCGCCAAGGCCCAGCTGGTGATCACCGGCCTCGGCATGGTGGCCCTGTTCCGCCCGCGGCACCTCGGCGAGGAGGAGGTGGCGCGGGACGCAGCGCCGCGCGTGCCGCAGCAGCTCCGTCACGCAGTTGCTCGGGTGCTCGGCCGAGACGCCGCGCAGTCGAAGCAGCCCGTCTCGCCCCGCGATACGGAGGCCGCTCTCGTGGCAGCTCGGGACGCGGAACAGACGGCAGTAGCCCGGGATGTGCCGACCTCCGACACCGTCGCGGAACAGCGCGGGGCAGAACTCGCGGAACAGACCGTGACCAGCGGCGTTCCGCGCAGCACAGACGTCGCGCCGACCGAGCCGATCGCTGTGCCGCTCGCTGTCGAGACGGCGGCACGTCCCATCGTGTACCGCGAGGCGCAGCCGGCCGAGACCGTGGAACGCCACGACGTGTCCCGCGGCACGACGTCGGTTGCGATCCCGGAACGGGACGCCGTGTCCCGCGATACGGAGGCCGACTACATCGCGGAACAGGACGACGAGTTCGCGCGGCTGGCGAGCCACCTCGTCGACGCGGGACGCACGCAGGCACCGGTCGAGATGGCGGCAGCTGTGCTCCGCGGCGCCGCGCGCGGCGTGACAGTGCGGGAGCTCGCGGACGCCACGGGCATCTCGCCGAGCGGCGTTTCCCGCATCACGAAGGCGGCCAAGAAGGCGACCGCCGAGCTGGCTACGACCGGCGCCTAACCCAGACCGCTCCGCTCGCCCACCCCACCGACTCCCTCCTCCGTCCAGAGAAAGGACACCACCGTGAACAACAACCGATTCATCTCAGCCGCTCTCGCCGCGACCCTCACCTTGACCGCGTGCGGCACCAACACCGCGGGCGAGCCCGTCGCCACCCCGAGCAGCTCCTCGACCGCGCCCAGCAGCACCGCGCCCGTCTCCGCAGCCGATCCCGTCGATGCGGACCGGGCCGCTCGCGCCCGGGCCGGGCTGCCCAACTCCGGCGGGCTCACGCTCGAGGACGCCGAGGCCGCCCGCCACGCGGGCCTGCCCTTCGTCTTCGGCACGGGCCGCGGGTGCGCCTGGGTCCGGCTGTCGCCGGACGGCGCCCTCTACGCGCTGCACGACAACGGCACCGGCTCCTCCCGCCTGACTCGCGACCGCGGAACGGAGGCGGCCTTCCGCGCCGATCCCGATTTCGAGCCGGGCGCCTGCCGGGCCGCGACCGACATCCCGACCGCGGATGACCCGGCCGCGGAGGAGCCGTATCGCTGGACCGCAGACTACGGCAACACGATGCTGCGCTGGGGCGGCCAGACCTTCATCCTTCCGGGCACGGTCAGCGTCGGGCTCGCCCTCAAGCCGATCAACTAACAAGGAGAAGAACATGTACAAGAAGCTCATCGGCGGCGGTCTCGCAGCGGCCGGAGTCGTCACCGTCGCGCTCACCGGCTGCACGTCGACCGGGACCGATCCCGGCGCTGCGCCCAGCAGCCGCGCCACCGTCTCGGCGCCCACGCTCGGGGAGGTGGTGCCGGGCGTCAACGGTGTCCCGATCCCACCGCCCGTCGTCGTCACCGACCGCGTGACCGTCGACGGTGAGTGTGTCCGGGTGCTCCGCATCGGCGGGCAGCTCTACGCGCTGCCGGAACGTGACGGTGACGGGCCGCTGGAGCTCGCCCCGGTAGAGGCGGCCACCGCGGTGACCGGCTGCCGAGTCGACCCGGACCCGAACCGCCGCTGAGTCCGACGCGCGGCCGTGCTTCACGTCGATGGCGACGCGGCGTGCGGGGTCCGCCGGACCAGAACCAGGAGGGAGAGACCCATGACCAATCCCAACACCAGCAACGATCAGCCGCGCGAGTGGCCGCCTACCACCTGGCCCGACGGCAGCTCCATCACCGCAGAGCAGCGTCTCGCGATCGACGCGGCGAAGGCGCGGATCCAGATCGAGGACCTGTAGCTGACCGGCCGCCAGGGTGCGGCATCCGCCACGCGTGGGTGTCGCGCCCCGACCGCCGGAGCCAGCCACATCGGTTCGCCACTTTCGGCGTGTCGTGCTGGCTCAGTTGCTTCTCCGATTTCCGCTGGCAACGTCGTCCGCATGTCCATGCGCGCAGTCACAGATGGGGAAGAGCCCGAGCTCTCCCCCGCTGCGCTGCGCACCGTCGCCGAGCTGATGGCCCCGGCGATCGCCGAGGCGGTCGCGGCGTCGATCCAGCAGCCAGTCTGGCTCACCCCCGCGGAGGCCGCCGCGGTGCTCTCCGTCCCGACTGGGACGCTGGCGCAGTGGCGGTATAGGGGTGAGGGCCCGATCTACAGCAAGATCGGCAGCGTGATCAGGTACCGCCGCGGTGCCCTCGACGACTGGCTCACCGACGCCGAGGTGCAGCCACGCTCGGCATGACCGCCGCCGATAGGCTCCCTGAGTGGCAACAATCGACAGCCACGAGACCTCAGCGGGCACCCGCTACCGGGTCAGGTATCGCAAGCCGGACGGGAAGCAGACCGCGAAGCGCGGCTTCGTCCGCAAGCGAGACGCGACCGAGTTCCTGCAGAGTATTGAGGTACAGAAGCGAACGGGCGAGTTCGTCGCAGCGAGTGCTGGTCGAGTAACGGTCGCTGAACTTTCCTCGCCGTGGCTGGCGCGCAAGACAGCCACAGTCTCGCGAAGCTGGGGTTACTCCTTGGACGTCGCCATGCGAACCCACGTTCTCCCGAGGTGGGGCAATACACCGGTATCGAAGATCGACCAGCTCGCCGTGGAGACTTGGGTGGCGGACCTCGGGTCACGGCGGAGCGGGACGGTCACGAAGCGAGCCCTCGGCATCCTGCAGGGCATTCTCGACGATGCGGTCAAGGGCAAACATCTGGCCAGGAATCCCGCCCGCGGAGTGGAGCGGTTGCCCAAACGCGCGCCGAAGAAGCACGTCTACCTCAACTTCGAGGATGTGGATGCCCTCGCCGCTGCGTGTTTGACACCGGACAATGCACGCATCGTTTACGTGCTCGCACTGTGCGGCCTCCGCTGGGGCGAGCTGATTGCCCTTCGCCCACGGGACGTGGACTTCCTCCGCCGGCGGATCGAGGTGCACCGCAACGCGGTCTGGGTGGCGAACAAAGTTGAGATCGAGGACACCAAGGGGCGCGAGAACCGAAGCGTCCCTGTCGCTCCGTTCGTACTCGACATGCTCGCGCAACAGTGCGAAGGGAAGGGGCGCGATGACCTACTGTTCCCGAACGAGGAAGGCACGTACCGCGCCCAGCAGAAGGCACCGCGTGGGTGGTTCCACCGCGCGGTCGTCCGCTCGGGCATCGACCACCAGATCACCCCGCACGCTCTTCGGCACACCTGCGCGAGTCTCACTGTCTCCGCGGGCGGCAACGTGCTCGCGCTCGCTCGCATGCTCGGGCATAAGGACGCCTCGGTGACCCTGCGGGTCTACGCGGACCTGTTCGATTCCGACCTGGATCTGCTCGCGGACCAGTTGCAGTCGAACTACACAGCTCGCCGAAGCGTGTCCAAAATGTGTCCGCCGCTCGCCGAACCGACCTCAACTCAGGCATGAAAAAGGCTCCTACCTGGAAGGATAGGAGCCTGATTCTGGTGGGCGAAGGGGGACTTGAACCCCCACGTCCCGAAGGACACTGGCACCTGAAGCCAGCGCGTCTGCCATTCCGCCACTCGCCCGAGCGACCGGAGAAGATTAACACGAGTCGGCGTGGCCCGTGAAATCGGACTGCGACCTGCGCTCCTGCCTTGCCGGGCCACCGTCGTCCGTGCTACCAAAGGGACAGTTGAGACCATTGGGGTTACGCTGGGGTCGTCGTGCCTCGATCGCGGCTATCATCAATTGGTCAGAACATGCATGACGACACGCTGAGGAAGGGGGAAGTCGTTCCATGGGAATCCTGCAGCGGTTCGAGCGCAAGCTCGAAGGCGCGGTGGGCGACGGCTTCGCCCGCGTCTTCGGCGGCAAGGTGGTCCCCCAGGAAGTGGAGGCCGCTCTCCAACGCGAGGCTGAGGATCAGCTGCAGACCCTGGGCGACGGGGCGTACCTGGTACCGAACAAGTACGTCATCGCCGTCTCCCCGACCGATCAGGAGACCTTCGAGGCGGATCGCGAGCTCGCGATCCGCGCCTTCTCGAAGCACCTCGACGAATACATCCATGACAACGGCTGGCAGACTTATGGTGACGTGGTCGTGCACTTCGAGCAGTCACCAGGCCTGCACACGGGCCAGTTCCGGGCCCGCGGCACCGTGGATCCGGATGCAGTCCCCCAGAACCTTGTACCCCAGCGACCACCTGCAGAATCAGGAGCCGATTCGATGAGCAACAATCCCGGATACGACCAGGGACGGCACGGCGGCCAGTACGACCAGGGCGGCTACCAGCAGCAGCAACAGCCGGGGTACGACCAGAACTACGGTCAGCAGCCCGCCTACGACCAGAACTACGGGCAGCAGAACCACCAGCAGCCCGCCTACGACCAGGGCTACCAGCAGCAGGGGTACGACCAGGGCGGCTACGGCCAGCAGGGGTACGACCAGGGCTACCAGCAGCAGCCCGGCTACGACCAGAACTACGGGCAGCAGAACCACCAGCAGCCCGCCTACGACCAGGGCTACCAGCAGCAGGGGTACGACCAGGGC
>JBEBXD010000121.1:0-10288 GCA_040391845.1 Tsukamurella paurometabola
GACGCGGCCTGGCGCTCCGCGGCGGCGGCCCCGGGCGGGAGCGCGGAGGCGCTCTACCGCGGCGCCCCGTTCGGCGTCGGGTACCTCGTGGCCACCGGGGGAGCGCGGTGAGCCGCAGCCCCCTGCAGCGTCCCCTTGCGATCGTCGGGCCCACCGCCACCGGCAAGTCGGATCTGGCGCTGGAGTTGGCGGAGCGGTGGGGCGGTGAGATCGTCAACGTGGACGCCATGCAGATGTACCGGGGCATGGACATCGGCACCGCGAAGCTGCCGGCCTCCGAGCGCCGGGGCATCCCGCACCACCAGCTCGACGTGCTGGACGTGACGGAGACCGCCACCGTGGCCGCCTACCAGGAGCGGGCCCGCGCGGATGTGGAGGCGCTGCTCGCGGCGGGCCGGACGCCGGTCATCGTGGGCGGGTCGATGATGTACTACCAGGCGCTGCTCGACGAGTGGAGGTTCCCCGCGACCGATCCCGCGGTGCGCGCCCGGTTCGAGGAGCGGCTCGCCGAGCTCGGCCCGGCGGCCCTGCACCGCGAGCTCGCCGCGGCCGATCCGGCGGCCGGGGCGAAGATCCTCCCCACCGACGGCCGCCGCATCGTGCGTGCGCTGGAGGTCGTGACGATCACGGGCGAGCCGTTCGCCGCGTCGGCCCCCGAGATCGGCCCGCCCCGCTGGGACACCGCGATCGTCGCGCTCGACCGTGCCACCGACGAACTGGACGCGCGGATCGAGCTGCGGACCCGCCGGATGTTCGACGGGGGACTCGTCGACGAGGTGCGCGGACTCACCGGGCGCGGGCTGCGCGAGGGGGTCACCGCGTCCCGGGCGATCGGCTACGCCCAGGTGCTCGCCGCGCTGGACGGCGAGTACCCGATGGACCACGCCCGCGAGCTGACGTTCATCGGCACCCGCCGCTACGTCCGGCGGCAGCGGTCCTGGTTCCGGCGCGACCCGCGAGTGGTGTGGCTCGACGCCGCCGCACCGGGCCTCGCCGGCGCCGCGGCCGCCGCGCACGCCGCGCCCGCGTGGCGGCCCGAGGACCGGCCGTAGACTCGGGGGATGACCGCTCAGGACCTCCCCGCCCTGGACTTCGTCAAGGGGCACGGCACGGAGAACGACTTCGTGATCCTGCCCGACCCGGGAGTCGACATCGACCTCTCGCCGCGGCTCGTGGCCGCGCTGTGCGACCGCCGTGCCGGGATCGGGGCGGACGGTGTGCTCCGCGTCGCCCGCGCGGGTGACCTCGCGGACGCGGGCGTGCTGGACGGCCTCCCGGAGGGCGTCGCACGGGAGGACTGGTTCATGGACTACCGCAACGCCGACGGGTCGATCGCCGAGATGTGCGGCAACGGCGTGCGCGTGTTCGCGCACTACCTCGCCGCGAACGGCCTCGTCGCGGGCGAGGCGTTCACCGTCGGCTCCCGGGCGGGCGGCAGGCCCGTGCGGGTGCATCACGCCGACCCGCAGACCGCCGAGGTGTCGGTGTCGATGGGGGTGCCGCGGATGTACGGGACCTCCTCCGCCGGCGTCGGCGGGCGCGATCTGGCGGGGATCGCCGTGGACATGGGGAACCCGCACCTGGCGTGCGTCGTCCCCGGGCTCACCGCCGAGGACCTGGCTGGCCTCGACGTGGCGAGCGCCCCCACCTTCGACCACGGCCTGTTCCCGCAGGGGACGAACGTCGAGGTGCTCACCCCGCTGCAGGGGGGCGCGGGCCCGTCGGGCGCCGCCGGCGCCGTCCACATGCGGGTGCACGAGCGCGGCTCCGGCGAGACCCGGTCCTGCGGGACCGGGACCGTCGCCGCGGCCGTCGCGGCCCTGCGTGCGGCGGGCCGCGACGCAGGGGTGGTCGACGTCCACGTGCCGGGTGGGGTCGTGACGGTCACCGTCGAGGCCGACGGTGCCGTGCTCCGGGGGCCCAGCCGCCTGGTGGCCTCGGGGACGGTGCGCCCTTCGGCGCGGCGCGACTGAGCGGAAAACCCGCGTGACCTCCGGTGTCCGGCCGTGCCACACTGGAGGCATATGACAGACATGGATACCTGGGAGCCGGCTCCGACCGTCGGCGAACTCCAGTTGGAGGAGCGCACGTCGCTCCGTCGCGTCGCGGGGCTCTCGACCGAGCTCGACGACGTCACCGAGGTCGAGTACCGGCAGCTGCGCCTCGAACAGGTCGTGCTCGTGGGGGTGTGGACCTCCGGCTCCGCGGCGCAGGCGGACGCCTCGCTCGCCGAGCTGAAGGCGCTCGCGGAGACCGCCGGATCGATGGTTCTCGACGGCGTGATCCAGCGGCGCGATCGTCCCGATCCCGCCACCTACATCGGCTCGGGGAAGGCGCACGAGCTCCGTGAGATCGTGCTCGCCACCGGCGCCGACACGGTGATCTGCGACGGTGAGCTCACCCCGGCGCAGCTGAACGCGCTGGAGAAGGTGGTGAAGGTCAAGGTCATCGACCGCACCGCGCTGATCCTGGACATCTTCGCCCAGCACGCGACGTCGCGCGAGGGCAAGGCGCAGGTGAGCCTCGCGCAGATGGAGTACATGCTGCCGCGGCTGCGCGGCTGGGGCGAGGCCCTCTCGCGCCAGGCGGGCGGCCGCGCCGGCAGCAACGGCGGCGTGGGCCTGCGCGGCCCCGGCGAGACGAAGATCGAGACGGACCGCCGCCGGATCCGCGAGCGGATGGCGAAGCTGCGGCGCGAGATCAAGGGCATGAAGCAGGCCCGCGACACCAAGCGCGGTGCCCGGCGCCGCTCGGGGGTGCCCGCCGTGGCGATCGCCGGATACACCAACGCCGGGAAGTCCAGCCTGCTCAACGCGCTCACGGACGCCGGGGTGCTGGTGCAGAACGCGCTGTTCGCGACGCTCGACCCGACCACCCGCCACGGGGTGCTCACCGACGGCCGGGACGTGGTGTTCACCGACACCGTCGGGTTCGTGCGGCATCTCCCCACGCAGTTGGTGGAGGCGTTCCGCTCCACCCTCGAGGAGGTCGTGGACGCGGACCTGCTGGTGCACGTGGTGGACGGCAGCGACGTGATGCCGCAGCGCCAGATCGACGCCGTGCGTCAGGTGCTCCGCGAGGTCGCGGGGGAGCGCGAGGCGTCCCTGCCTCGGGAGCTGTTGGTGGTCAACAAGATCGACGCCGCCGATCCCACCGTGCTCGCGCAGTTGCGTGTGGCGCTGCCCGAGGCCGTGTTCGTCTCCGCGCACACGGGCGAGGGGATCGGCGAGCTGCTCGAGGCGATGACCGCGCTGATCACCGCCGGTGACGTCGAGGTGGAGGTCCTGCTGCCCTACGACCGGGGTGATCTGGTCGCGCGGATCCACATGGAGGGCACGGTGATCAGCACCGAGCACGAGGCCGACGGGACGCGGGTCGTGGCCCGGGTGCCGGGCGCGCTGGCGGGGGTGCTGGCTCCCTTCACCGCCGGATGAGCGGGCCCCGCCGGCCCGCGCTGTCGCCGGGAGCGCGGCTCGCGCTGGGCGCGGCGGCCGGGGTGTTCACGGTGATCGCCGCGGGCCTGGCGATCGACTTCTGGTTGGGGGCGCTGCTGGGGATCGGGGTCGCGTCCGGGGTGTTCGTGATCGCCGGGTGGTCCTCGCTCTGGCCGCTGGACGCCGCATCCACGCGGGACACCGTGCGCGCGAACGGTTTCCGTCCGCACATCGCCGAACTCGTGGTGGGTACCACCGCGGCGAGCGGGCTGCTGGCCATCGTGATCCTGTTGCTCGCGGGACGTAGCGAGCAGCGCACCGCGGTCGCGGTGAGCGCGCTGGTGGCGGCGTTCGCGGTGTGGGCCGCGCTGCACCTGACGTACGCGTCGCAGTACGCCACGCTCTACTACGGGGGCGAGGGGGACGAGCCCCGTGGGATCGACTGGGGCGGCGACGAGCAGCCGGCGTACCGCGACTTCTTCTACTTCAGTTACAACCTGGGCATGACGTACCAGGTGTCCGACAACGCGGTCACCGACCGCGAGATCCGCAGCGTGGTGCTGCGGCACTGCCTGCTGTCCTACGTCTTCGGCACCCTGGTGCTCGCGACGTCGATCAACCTCGTGATGGGCGTCGTGTCCGGCTGAACGGGCCCCTCACCGCGCCGCGCCGTCGAGGAGGAGCTCGACGACGGCGACGGCCTTGTCCGGCTGTGGGGCGGTCCCGATGATCATGTCCGACCAGAGGAACGACTCGGCGAGCCGGACGATCGCGTAGGCGAGGTCCGCGCGGGCGACGCCCCGCGCACCGTCGACCCGCGGGACGGAGACGTCGGCGAGCCAGCCCTGCACCCAGTCGATGAGCCGGGCCTGCACGACGCCGGCCTCGGACTGGAGCACCCGCATCGCGAACTCCGGTTCCTCCGCGGCGAATCCCGCGAGCGGCGGGTAGTCGCGGACCTCGTGCGCGAGGCGGCCGAACGTGCGGAGGAAGGCCGCGCGGTCGCGCACCGGTTCGGCGGCCTCCACCCGCGTGATCGCCTGGGAGATGCCCAGCCAGATCGCCTCGCCCACCACCTGTTCGCGCCCGGAGAACCAGCGGTACAGGGTGGCCCTGCCGATCCCGCTGGCCTTCGCGAGCCGCCCGAGGTCGATCCGGCGGCCCTCTCGGAACCACTGCGCGGCGCGGCGGATCACCTCCGCCTGGTTGTCAGGAGGCGCCGATTGAGACATACTCCTATTTTGTCTCGCTACTGCGAGGGTGTCAACGAGGGGAAGACCGAATGGATGTGACGTTCAGCGCGGAGGACGAGGCCTTCCGCGAGGAGGTGCGGGAGTTCCTGGACACCCACCTCACCGACGACCTCAGGGCGGCGGGCGATCTCGCGACGAGTGTGTACTCGGACCACGAGGCGAGCCTGGCGTGGCAGGCGATCCTGCACGAGCGCGGGTGGGCGGCGCCGGCGTGGCCCGTCGAGTGGGGCGGCTGCGACTGGACCGTCGCGCAGCACTACATCTTCGCCCGCGAGTCCGTGCTCGCGGGGGCACCGTTCCTCTCGCCCATGGGAATCCGGATGGTGGCGCACGCGATCATCCGGTTCGGCACCGAGGAGCAGAAGCGGTTCTTCCTCCCCGGCATCCTGGACGCGTCGGTGTTCTTCTGCCAGGGCTACTCCGAGCCGGAGGCGGGCTCGGATCTGGCATCGCTGTCGATGCGCGCGGAGTCCGACGGTGACGACCTGGTGCTCACCGGATCGAAGATCTGGACCACCCATGCGCGGGAGGCGAACTGGATGTTCGCGCTCGTCCGCACCTCCAAGCAGGAGCGCAAGCAGCAGGGCATCACCTTCCTGCTGCTGGACATGACGGTGCCCGGCATCGAGATCCAGCCCCTCGTGATGGCCTCCGGCGAGGAGGTCCAGAACGTGGTGTTCTTCGACCGGGTGCGCGTGCCGAAGGCGAACGTGCTCGGGAAGATCGACGAGGGCTGGACCGTCGCCAAGTACCTGCTCGAGTTCGAGCGCGGCGGGGGAGCCGCTGCACCGTGGCTGCAGGTCTCACTGGACCGGCTGGCGAAGGAGGCCTCGGCGGTGCCCGGGCGCGGCGGGCGCCCCCTCTCGGAGGACGACGACTTCCGGCTCGGCCTCGCGGAACTGCGCTCGCGCGTGGACGTGCTGGAGATCCTCGAGCACCGCTCGCTCGCGGTGCTCGCGGCCGGGGGCAATCCGGGGCCGGCCTCGTCCATGCTCAAGATCCTGGGAACGGAACTGAGCCAGGCGATCACCGAGTTCATCCACGCCAGCGCCGGGCCCCGCGGCCGCATCTACCAGCCGCACGTGACCCGGCCGGGCGGGCCGGTGGTGGAGTACCTGCCACCCGCGGACGGCGCGCACAGCGGCGAGCTCTGGCAGGCCGTGGCGCCGCTGCGCTACTTCAACGACCGGGCGGGCTCGATCTACGCGGGCTCGAACGAGATTCAACGGAACATCCTGGCGAAAGCGGCATTGGGGCTGTAGATGGACTTCACACTGACCGACGAACAGACGATGCTGCGCGACGCCGTGCGGTCCTACCTCGCGGGCCGGTATCCGCTGGAGGGCTCGCGCAGCGCCGCACGCTCCGAGACGCGGTGGCAGCCCGCGGTGTGGCAGGCCTTCGCCGCCGAATTGGGGATCCTCGCCGCGACCCTGCCCGAGTCGCTCGGCGGGCTGGGCGGCGGCCCCGAGGAGATGATGGTGATCACCGAGCAGCTGGGCGCTGCGCTCGTGGTCGAGCCGTACATCGGCACCGCGGTCGTGGGCGCGGCGCTGCTGCGCGGATCGGGGGGCTCCGCCGCCGACGAGCTGTGCGGCGCGATCGCGGCCGGCGAGGCGCGGATCGCGTTCGCGCTCACCGAGCCCGAGTCCGGCCGCGAGCCCTGGGACGTGGGGCTGCGGGCCGAACGGGACGGCGACGAGTACGTCCTGTCCGGGGCCAAGATAGTGGTCGCGGACCTCCCGCTCGCGACGCACCTGATCGTCGCCGCCCGCACCGCGGGGGAGCGGCTCGATCGCGACGGCCTCTCGCTGTTCCTCCTGGAGTTCGATCCGCAGGTCCCGCCCGCCGGGGTGAGCGCGCACTACTTCCGCACCATCGACGACCACCACACGGGCGACCTCGAGTTCGCCGGCGTCCGGGTGCCGGCCTCCGCGCTGCTCGGCGCCGAGGGCGGGGCCTGGGACGTCATCGAACGCGCCCTCGACGACGGTGCCGCCGCCGTGTGCAGTGAGGCGGTGGGCATCATGCGCCGCGTTCTCGCGGACACCGTCGAGTACGCCAAGCAGCGCCGCCAGTTCGGGGTGCCGATCGGATCGTTCCAGGCGCTGCAGCACCGCATGGTGGACATGTCGCTCGAGCTCGAGCAGTCCGTCGCGGCCACCTACCTCGCGGTGCTGAACCTCGACGCGCCGCCGCCGGAGCGGAGGCGGGCGGTCTCGGCGGCGAAGATCACCATCGCCCGGGCCGCGCGGTTCGTCGGGCAGAACGCCGTCCAGCTGCACGGCGGGATGGGCATGACCGAGGAACTGGCGATCGGCCACTGCTTCAAGCGGCTCACCGCGATCGAATCCGAATTCGGTTCCGCGACGGACCATCTGCACCGGTACGCGGAGGTCACCGCGGGCTAGACGGTATCCGTCAGCGCCGCCGCGGCCCGCCGGACCGCCGCGCGGACCGGTGCCGGGACGCGGGGCGCGACGGTGACGGCGAGCGCGATGGGCGGCATGGCCGGCATCGTCTCGACCGCGACGAGGCCGTCCGTCGCGTCGATGGCGGGCAGCAGCGTGACGCCGAGGCCGCTCCGGGCCGCCGAGTACAGGCCCGCGAGGTTCGCGGCCTCGGCGGCGACCACGTAGTCGATCCCGCCCCGCGCCAGACCGTCCGCCGCGGGGCCGCGCAGCACGCAGGGCTCGTCGAACAGCAGGACGGGCACCGCCTCGGCGGGGCGTACCCACTCGCGCGCCGCGTACCAGTGCAGGGCGATCCGCCCCACGGCGTCCGGGTGGTCCCCGGGAGCAAGGAACACCGCCACATCGGCCAGCCCTCGTTCGACCGCGCCCGCGATCTGGGCGCTGCGGTCGAAGCGGAACTGCGCCGCCCACCCGCCCGGGAGCGTGCCGAAGCCGCGGCTGAGCTCGGGGATCAGGCGGTCGGCCCCGTGCTCGGTGGCGGCGACGGACAGCGTGCGGATCGTGGGGGAGGCGAGCGCGTGCACCGCGGCGTCGTGCGCGTCCAGGATCACCTGCGCGTGGCCGAGCAGGCGGTTGCCGTGATCGGTGAAGCGGATCCCGCGACCGGCCTTCTCGACGATCGTTGCGCCCGTGGACTTCTCGAGCCGGCGCAGGTGGGCGCTGACCGTGGACTGCGTCAGGTGCAGGGCCTCGGCCGCGCGGTGCACGCCGCCGCAGCGCGCGATCGCCACCACGCTGCGCAGCGGCACGATGTCCAGGACCGGATCGGCCATGAATGAACGATAGCCACGATCAATCGTGATCGTCAATCATTGTTGGACGCGCGGTACCGGCGCGGCAGACGATCGGTGCATGAGGATTCCGCCCGCACTCGCCACCGCCGTGGTCGTCCTGTACGCCTTCGGATACCCGCTCGGCGCGCTCGGCGTCGCCGCGATGAGCCCGTTCCTGCTCCTGTTCCTGCGGTTCGCGATCTCCGGCGCGCTCATGCTCGGCCTGGTCCGGGTCGCGGGGCGCGACCTGCCCCGGGGTGCGGACCTGGGCCACGCGCTCGTGGTGGGGCTCCTGACCCAGGCGATGCAGTTCCTGGGCTGCTATCTGGGCCTGCGGGCCGGAGTGCCGGCCGGGGTCGCGGCCCTCGTCATCGGCGTGAACCCGGCCGTGACAACGGTGGTCGTGCGGATCGCACTGCGCGAGCGGCTCACCCCGCGCCGCGCCCTCGCCGCGGTGTTGGGCCTCGCGGCCGTGGTCACCGCGTGCTGGTCGACGGTGCCCGCGCTGGCCCATGCCGGCGCCGGCATCGGGTTCACACTCCTGGGCCTGGCCGGCATCGCCCTCGGCGGCGTGTACCAGCAGCGATTCTGCCGGGACGTGGACCCGGTGGCGGGTAACGCGGTGGGGATGGCCGTCGCGGCCGTGCCGGCGGGCGTCCTGGCCCTGGTGTTCGGGGCGGCGGTCACCGATCCGCGGCGCGGCGCGCTCGTGCTGGTGCTGATGGTCCTGCTCAGCTCGATGACGGCCACCACGCTGTACCTGCGGGTGATCGGGATCGCCGGAGCGAGCGGGGCCGCGATGCTGTTCGCCCTGATCCCCTCGGTCTCAGCGCTGTTCGCCTTCCTCATGCTGGGCGAGCCGGTGCACCCGGCCGTCATCGCCGGGCTGGTCCTCGGCTCCGCCGCCTGCGCGACCGCGTCGCTCGGCGGACGACGAACGCCGGCCCCCGACCCTGCGGTCGACGAGCCGGCGCTGCGTGAGCCGTGCGGCGTCAGATCCGACGCATGACGGTGACCACCTTGCCGAGGATCACCGCGTCGTTGCCGTGGATGGGGTCGAAGGCCGGGTTGTGCGGCATCAGCCACACGTCGCGCCCCGTGCGGCGGAAGGTCTTCACGGTGGCCTCGCCGTCGAGCATCGCGGCCACGATGTCGCCGTTCTCGGCGACGGACTGCTGGCGCACCACCACCCAGTCCCCGTCGCAGATGGCGGCGTCGGTCATCGACTCGCCCACCACCTTGAGTAGGAACAGCGAACCCTCACCGACGAGCTCCCGCGGCAGCGGGAAGATCTCCTCGACGGCCTCCTCCGCGAGGATGGGCCCGCCGGCGGCGATCCGCCCGAGCACCGGCACGAAGGCGGGTTCGGGCATCCGGTCCTCGTCCTCCATCACCTTCTGGATCACCTGGGCCGTGCGCTCCTCCGCGCCCTGCACGTTCACCGCGCGGGGGCGGTTGGGATCGCGGTGCAGGAAGCCGAGGCGCTCCAGGGTGCGCAGCTGATGGGCGACCGACGAGGTGGAGGTGAGGCCCACCTCGTCACCGATCTCCCGGATGCTCGGCGGGTAACCGCGCTCGCGGACGGACCGGCGGATCACGGTGAGCACCTGCTTCTGGCGGCGGGTGAGGTGATCCTCGGAGACGTTGCCCTGCGCGTCGCGGAAGCGCTTGTCCCGGTGCTGGACCTGTCGTTCTTCTGTCATGTGTCGCTCCTCACGCCCGTTCGGTTCGTCTCCACTCTAGTCCAGCTCGCACGCGCTGACAAACATCTGTTCGAGAAATTTCCCCGCGTGTCTTCCGCTCGCCGCAGGGGTGTGGTAGAAATCGAACAGAAGTTCTTTCGAACACCTGCGCGCACTCCGGTGTGACTGGTGGGGCTGGATTGAAAACTTGTCAGTCCCCTCCGATAGGCCTGTGGGTGAGCGAGAAGAACCCGCTACCGACCTCAGGAGAGACCATGACCGCGATCATCGATCGAGACGTCATCACCGCAGCACACGGCGCCACGGGCGAGCAGCCCGGCCTGGTGCGCCACGGCTCCGCCGCCGCGGACCGCCGGGGCGCCACGCGGGCCCGCGGGGTCTCGCCGCGCCTCGCCCGGAGCCGCGCGCAGGAGCCCGCCGCGCTCTCGATCACCCCGTCGCCCGGGCAGGACGGGCCCCGGATTCGAACGGCGTCCGGAGCCACCCGGGTGACGGGGGCGCGCGGGTCCGCCCGGCGCACCGTCGAACGCCCGGGCGTGCGTTCCGCGCCGCGCCGCGCCCCCCGCGGGTACTCCCGCGCCGCGGCCTGCGCCCGCCGCACCCCCACGCCGTCGATCGCGGTGTGCGTGCTGTTCGCCGTGGGCGTGTTCG
>JBEBXD010000122.1:0-10255 GCA_040391845.1 Tsukamurella paurometabola
CCCCGGCGGCGACGGCGCCGCGCGGCTCAAGGGGCTCGGCGCACCGTCGATCGTGGTACTGGACCCGCCCCGCTCCGGCGCGGGCGCGGGCGTCATGCGCGCGATCACCGCGACCGGGCCGCGCGCGATCGTGCACGTCGGGTGCGATCCGGCGTCGTTCGCCCGCGACATCGGCGCGGCGTGCGAGAGCGGCTACCGCCTCGCCGAGCTCGCGGCCCTCGACGCGTTCCCCGGCACCCATCATCTCGAGGCCCTCGCGGTCCTCGTGCCGGGGCGCGAAGAGCGACGCGGCCGGTAAAGTGGCCGAAGCACCTGTCACGGGAGTAGACACGAGGGATATGAACCTGCTGCGCACCATCGAGTCCCCGCGCGACCTGCGTCGCCTGGACCAGGACCAGCTCACCGAGCTGGCCGCGGAGATCCGTGACTTCCTCGTGGAGAAGGTCTCGGCCACCGGTGGGCACCTGGGTCCCAATCTCGGTGTCGTGGAGCTCACCATGGCGATCCACCGCGTCTTCGACTCGCCGATCGAGCCGGTGTTGTTCGACACGGGCCACCAGGCCTACGTGCACAAGATCCTCACCGGCCGCCGCGACGGGTTCGACACGCTGCGGCAGGCGGGCGGGCTCTCCGGCTACCCGTGCCGCGCCGAATCCGAGCACGACTGGGTGGAGTCCTCGCACGCCTCCGCCGCCCTGAGCTACGCGGACGGGTTGGCCAAGGCCTTCGCGCTGACGGGGGAGAAGCGCACCGTGGTGGCGGTGGTCGGCGACGGCGCCCTCACCGGCGGCATGTGCTGGGAGGCGCTCAACAACATCGCCGCCTCCGAGCGGCCCGTGGTCATCGTGGTCAACGACAACGGCCGCTCCTACGCGCCCACGATCGGCGGCCTCGCCACCCACCTGTCGGGCCTGCGCACGCAGCCCGAGTACGAGCGGCTGCTGGGCGAGGCGCGGCGCCGGCTGCGGAACGTCCCCGTGGTCGGGGAACCCGCCTACTCCGTGCTGCACGGCATGAAGGCCGGCATCAAGGACATGGTGAGCCCGCAGGCCCTGTTCGCCGACCTGGGACTGAAGTACCTGGGCCCCATCGACGGGCACGACGAGGCGGCGCTCGAGGCGGCCCTGCGCCGCGCCAAGGACTTCGGCGGCCCCGTGGTGGTGCATGCCATCACCCGCAAGGGCAACGGCTACGAGCACGCGGAGAACCACGAGGCCGACCAGATGCACGGGATCGGCGTGATCGACCCCGCGACCGGCCTCCCCGTCGGGGGCTCGGGCGGCGGCCGCGACTGGACCTCCGTGTTCGCGGAGGAGCTCGTGGCGCACGGCGAGCGGCGTTCCGACGTGGTCGCCATCACCGGCGCGATGGCCGAGCCCACGGGCGTCGCCGACTTCGGCCGCAAGTTCCCCGACCGCATGTACGACGTGGGCATCGCCGAGCAGCACGCGCTGACCTCGGCCTCCGGGCTCGCGCTGGGCGGCATGCACCCGGTGGTCGCGCTGTACGCCACCTTCCTCAACCGCGCCTTCGACCAGCTGCTCATGGACGTGGCCCTGCTGCGCCAGGGCGTCACGATCGTGCTCGACCGGTCCGGCGTCACGGGCCCCGACGGCGCGAGCCACCACGGCATGTGGGACCTCTCGCTCGCCGCGATCGTGCCCGGCCTGCGCGCGGCGGTCCCGCGGGACGCGGCGCGCCTGCGGGAGGAGTTCGCGGAGGCGCTCGACGTGGCCGACGCTCCCACCCTGATCCGCTACCCGAAGGGCGCGGTGCCCGCCGACCTCGACGCCGTGCGCCGCCTGCCCGACGGTGCCGACGTGCTCACCGAGCCCGGCGACGGCACCCGGGGAGCGGACGTGCTGCTCGTGGCGGTCGGCCCGTTCGCGCACACCGCCGTCGACGTGGCGACCCGGCTGCGGGACCAGGGGATCACGGCCACCGTCGTGGACCCCCGCTGGGTGCTGCCCGTCCCAGGGTCCGTGGTGGACGCCGCCCGCGCGCACCAGCTGGTGGTGGTCCTCGAGGACAACGGCGTGGCCGGCGGCGTCGGCGCGGCCGTCACCGCCGCGCTGCAGCGCGGCGAGGTGGACGTGCCCACCCGCGTCCTCGGCATCGAGCAGCGCTTCCTCGATCACGCCTCGCGCGGCGAGATCCTCACCGAGCTCGGCCTCACGCCGTCGGAGATCGCGTTCCGGATCACGGGGTGGGTCACCGCGTGCGCGCAGGTGAGCGTCGCCGTCGCGAAGGAGCGGGCCGCCCCCGAACAGGTGCGCTGACCTCCCTGGTCAGGCGCCGCCGAGGGCCTCGGCCACCGCGGGCACTGTCAGGCGGCGCTGCCAGTTCCGCGCCCCGGACGCCGCGAGCGCCGCGTCCACAGCCTCGGACCCGGCGGCCGTACCGTCCCAGCACAGCTGCCGCACCGCGTCCGTCGGCAGCAGGTTCTCCACCGGCACGGCCACCTCATCGGAGATGACGGCCAGCGCGGCCCGCACCGCGGCGAGCCGCTCCGCCGCCTCGGGATTCGACTTCGACCAGCGGTTGTTCGCGGGGACGCCGTTGCGTGGCCCGTGCAGCGGCGGCAGGCCGCTGTCGGGGAGGGCGTTCGCCCGGTGGATCGCGCCGAGCCAGCGCTTGGCCGAGCGGCGCATCCGGGGGCCGCCGAACACCGGCAGGGCCGTCAGCTCCGCCTCGGTCGTCGGGTTCGCGGCGGCGGCGTTGACGATCGCCGCGTCGGGCAGCGTCCGCCCCGGGGCGACGTTGCGCTGCTCGGCCATCTCGTCGCGGGCCAGCCACAGCTCGCGGGCCCGGGCCAGCTGCCTGCGGTTGCGCAGGCCGGACAGGCCGGACAGGCGGCGCCACGGATCGGGCTTGGGCGGCGGGTCCGGCCGGGTGCGCTCGTACTCGAACTCCTCGAGGGCCCACTCCAGCTTCCCGGCGTCCTCGAGGTGCTCGCGCACCTCGTCCCGCAGGTCCACCAGCACCTCCACGTCGAGCGCCGCGTAATTGAGCCAGTCGTGCGGCAGCGGGCGGGTGCTCCAATCCGCGGCGCCGTGCCCCTTGGCCAGCGCGTAGCCGGTGTACTGCGAGGTCATCGCCGCGAGGTTCACCCGCGGCGCCCCCAGCAGCCGCCCACCCAGCTCGGTATCGAACAGCTCGTCGCACACGAACCCGTCGTCCCGCAGGCACGGCAGGTCCTGATCGGCCGCGTGCAGCACCCATTCGACGCCCCGCATCGCGGCGATCACGGGCGCCAGCCCCTCGGGTTCGTGGATCGGGTCGAGGAGGAACAGGCCCGATCCGGTGCGTTTGATCTGGATCAGATAGGCGCGCGAGGAGTACGTGAATCCGGAGGCCCGCTCGGTGTCCACGGCTATGGGGCCGGTGCCGCGCAGCAGTGCGGCGGCGCACTCCGCGAACTCGCGCGTCGTGGTCAGGGGCTCGGGGAGGCCCTCGGCGGGTTCGGTCAGCGGGATACCGGGAACCGGCTCCGAGGACGCCTTGCCCACGGCGGCCCTACGCCGAGCCGAGCCGGGTGATGCCGGTCGGCGGCAGCCCGGCGGCCGTCTCCAGTACGGCGCAGAACGCCTCGACATGACCGGACAGGTCATCGCCCAGCGGCGTCCACGAGGCGCGCAGCTCCAGCTGGTGGGCGCGAGGAGGGCCGGCGATGTCGCCGTACCGCACGGAGGCGGTGGCCGTGACGGTCCCGCCCAGCGCGGTCACCTCCTGGTCGCGGTCGGCGAGGGCGTCCACCAGCCAGCTCCACGCCACCTCCGGCAGCAGCGGATCGGAGGCGAGCGACTCGTCGACCTCGGACTGCACGTAGGCGACGAGCCGCATCAGGCCGTTCCACGCCTCGTGGCCGTGCGGATCGTGCAGGAGGATCAGCCGGCCGAAGGTCTCGCCGTCGGAGTGCTCGGGGACCACATCGGTCTCGGGAGCGCGGACCTCGGCGCCGAGCGCGTAACTGAACGGCGCCAGCCGCTGCGGCGGCCGGATGCTCCCGATCTCGATCTCGGGGCGGACCGTCGCCGTGTGCAGGGACTCGACGGCGACGCGGAACGACTCCGGCTCGGCGCCGCGCGCTCCGGCACCGCCCGGTGCTTCGTCACCCGTTCCTGGTTGGCTCACAAACCGTGACCGTAGCCGCTCCGGGGCCGCTGCAGGCGGAGGCGCGCCGCGACCCCGGGCCGTCGACGGACGCCGTCGTGACATGATCACAGGCGATGAGTAACGAGGATGGATCGACGACGACCGTGGCCACGGCGTACCCGCTGCTGGATGCCGCCGCGGGACGCAGGCCGGCGCATCGCCCGGTGTGGTTCATGCGCCAGGCGGGCCGGTCACTGCCCGAGTACCGGAAGGTGCGGGAGGGGATCGGGATGCTCCAGTCCTGTTTCCGGCCCGACCTGGTCTGTGAGATCACGCTGCAGCCCGTGCGCCGGCATCGCACGGACGGGGCGATCCTGTTCTCCGACATCGTGGTTCCCCTCAAGGCCGCCGGGATCGACCTGGACATCGTGAGCGGCGTCGGCCCCGTGATCGAGCAACCCGTCCGGGACGCCGCCGCCGTCGCGGCGCTGCCCGGCCTCGATCCCGCGCAGGTCGAGCCCATCGCGGAGGCGGTGCGGATGCTGCGCGGCGAGCTGCCGGCGGGCGTGGCGCTGATCGGCTTCGCCGGCGCCCCGTTCACCCTGGCCTCGTACCTGGTGGAGGGCGGGCCCAGCCGCAATCACGAGCGGACCAAGGCGCTCATGTACTCCGATCCGGACACCTGGCACGCGCTGCTGGACGCGCTCGCGGAGATCGCGATCACCTTCCTGCGGGTGCAGGCCGACGCCGGGGCGCAGGCGTTCCAGCTGTTCGACTCGTGGGCGGGAGCGCTCTCGCTGGCCGACTACCGCGAGTACGTGCAGCCGCACTCGGCGCGCGTGTTCGCCGCGCTGCGGGAGTCCGCGCCGGCGCTGCCGGCGTTCCACTTCGGCGTCGGAACCGGCGAGCTGCTCGGCGCGATGGGCGAGGCGGGAGCCGACGTCGTCGGCGTCGACTGGCGCGTCCCGCTGGACGTCGCGGCGGGCCGGGTCGGCCCCGGGCGGGCGCTGCAGGGCAACCTCGACCCCGCCGCCCTGATGGCCGATCGGGACACCGTCGACGCGCAGGTCCGGCGCGTGCTGGCCGACGCCGACGCGGCGCTGGCCGCCGGCGCGACGGGCCACGTCTTCAACCTCGGCCACGGCGTCCTGCCCGCGACGGATCCCGACGTGCTGACGCGCGTCGCCGACCTGGTGCACACGCTATGAGCACCGTCGCCGTCGTCGGAGCCGGGATCTCGGGCCTGGTCGCCGCGCTGCGCCTGGAGCAGGCGGGCGCGCGGGTCACGGTCTTCGAATCCGCCAACCGGGTGGGCGGCAAGCTCCGCTCGGAGGTCATCGGCGGGGAGCGGCTCGACGTGGGCGCGGAGGCCTTCGTCCGCCGACGTCCCGAGGTCCTCGACCTCGCCGCCGAGCTCGGCCTCGCAGATCGCGTCGTGGAGCCGGCAGGCCGCCGCCCCGCCCTGTTCGCCGACGGCGGCCTTCGGGGCGGTTTCGGACGCACCCTGATGGGCATCCCGGGCGACGCCGACGAGGTACGGATCCCGTTGCGCTGGAACGCCGGAGGCGACGCGTCGATCGGCGCGCTGGTCAGGTCCCGGCTCGGCGACGAGGTGGTGGAGCGCAGCGTCGATCCGATGATCGCGGGCGTGTACGCCGCGCACGCCGACGACGTGTCCGTGCGGGCGGCGCTGCCCGCCCTCGCCGCGCGGCTGGACGAGGGCGCACCATCACTCGGCGAAGCGGTGCGCGACGTGCTCGGCGAACCCGACGACTCCCCGGTGTTCGGCGCGTTCCGCGGCGGCTACCAAGAACTGCTCGACGCGCTCACCGAGCGGCTGGGCGATCGCATCGTGCTCGGCGCGCCCGTCCCCGAGGTCAGGCCGGGCTGGAGCGTGCGGGGCTCGATGTTCGACGCCGTTGTGCTCGCCGTGCCGGCCCCCCAGGTCGGCCGCCTCGTCGGCCTGAGCCTGCCCGAACTGGGCGCCGCCGCGAGCGCCATCCCCGCCGCCAGCTCGGCCCTCGTCACGCTCCGGCTGCCGGACGACGCCGACCTGCCGGACCTCTCGGGTGTGCTGGTCGCGAGCCGGGAGCAGGTGAGCGCCAAGGCGCTCACCCTCTCGGGCCGCAAGTGGGAGCACCTCCCGGACGGCACGCTCCGGCTGTCCTACGGCCGCCTCGGCGTCAGCCGGATCATCGACGACGTGGACGCCGGGCTGATCGCCGCGGCCCGCGACGACCTGGCGACCATGGTGGGGGTCACCGCGGAGCCGCTCGCCGCGCACGTGCAGCGCTGGTACGAGAGCATCCCGGTGTACCTGCCGGGCCACCGCGAGACCCTCGCGGCGATCGACGCGGCCACCCCGAAGGGGCTGGCCCTGGCGGGCGCGTACTTCGACGGTGTCGGGGTGCCGGCGTGCATCGCCCGCGCGGAGGCCGCGGCGCAGCGCCTGCTGGCCGACCTGTCCTGAGCCGGTCCCGCGCGCGGGACTACCATCGGGTCCATGGCCAGACTGGATTACGCGGAGCTCAATTCGACCGTTCGCTACCTCATGTTCTCGGTGTTCTCGATCTCACCGGGGGAGCTGGGCGACGAGGAGCAGCGGGCCGCGGCGGCCGGCGAGGCGGAGGCGTTCCTGGCGAAGGTGTCCGAGGGCGACCTGGTGGTCCGCGGCGTCTACAACGTGGCCGGGATGCGGGCCGACGCGGACTTCATGATCTGGTGGCACGCCGAGCGGCTCGAGGACCTGCAGGCCGCGTACAACGAGTTCCGCCGCGGCACCGCGCTGGGCCGCGCGAGCGATCCGGTGTGGTCCTCGGTGGCGCTGCACCGCCCGGCCGAGTTCAACAAGAGCCACATCCCCGCGTTCCTCGCCGGGGAGGAGCCGGGCGCGTACATCTGCGTGTACCCCTTCGTGCGCAGCCTCGAGTGGTACCTGCTGCCCGACGACGAGCGGCGCACGATGCTCGCCGACCACGGGCGTGCCGCGCGCGGGTACCCGGACGTGCGGGCGAACACGGTGCCGGCGTTCGCGCTCGGCGACTACGAGTGGCTGCTGGCGTTCGAGGCGCCGGAGATGCACCGCATCGTGGACCTGATGCGGGACTTGCGGGCCACCGACGCACGCCGGCACACCCGCGAGGAGACGCCGTTCTTCTCCGGGCCCCGGGTGCAGGTGCGCGACCTGATCACCGCCCTGCCGTGACGCCCGGCGGGGCTCACGCCTCGCCGGCCTCGGGCTCGTCGGGCTCCAGGCGCATGCTGATGCTGTTGATGCAGTAGCGGAGGTCGGTCGGGGTGTCGTAGCCCTCGCCCTCGAAGACATGGCCCAGGTGGCTGCCGCAGTGGGCGCACAGCACCTCCACGCGGCGCATGCCGAGCGAGGTGTCCTCCCGCTCGATGATCTTCTCGCCCGCGAGCGGCGAGAAGAACGACGGCCAGCCGCAGTGGGATTCGAACTTGGCGTCGGAGCGGAACAGTTCCTCTCCGCAGGCCCGGCACCGGTACACGCCCTTGGTCTTCGTGTCCGTGTACTCGCCGGTGAACGGGGCCTCGGTGCCGGCCTGCCGCAGCACGCGGAACTCCGGCGCGGTGAGGCGTTGCCGCCACTCCGAATCACTCAGTTGCAGCTTGGGTCTGGGCTCGCTCATTGCTCCACGTTAACCGCGGGCGGCGGATGCTGCCAGCTCGTGCCGGCCGGGCTCCTCGTCGGGCGGGAGCGGCCTGTCGATGCCGTCGTCGAGGCGGTTCTCCGCCCGCGCGTCGAGGTAGCGGAACAGGAGTACGCAGAACGGCACGATGATCAGCAGCGACCAGCCGAGGGTGCACTTGAGGTAGGCGAGGGACCGCCCGAGGGCCGGCCACTTCCCGGAGAGCCAGTAGTCGTAACTGAGGAAGCCGTACACGGCGACCCAGGACGCCCAGTTGCCCAGCACCGAGCTGCGGTACACGACCGTCATCAGCATCGGGAACAGCAGCATCGAGTAGTAGCCCTGCCCGAGGGAGCCCACGAGCCACTGCGTGGTCAGCAGGATGCCGAGCGACGTCGTGAGCCACAGCAGTTCGTTGCTCGTGCGGTAGTAGCGCCACAGCAGCCACAGCGACCCGAGCGCGAGGATCACCACGAGCGCCTTGAGCGCCAGCTCGAGCCATCCGGGGAGCCCGAAGTACTGGGCGTTCCCGCTGATCGAGCTGTTGTAGTAGTCGCGCGCCTGGCCGATGTAGGGCATCGTGCGCGAGATGTAACTGCGCGGGTCCGCCGACAGCACCCAGCCGCCCGCGAGCAGCACCAGGGGGACGGCGATCGCGCCGATCAGCGCCTTCCACTGGCGGTTCACGATGATCAGGATGAGCAGCACCGCGAGCAGCGGCTTCACGGCGAAGGACAGGCCGAGCGGGATGCCCGCCCAGAGATCCTTCCGCTTGAGCAGCAGCGCGAGCGTCACCACCTCGGCGAGGAGCACGAAGCAGTTGAAGTTCGTGAACACCAGCGTGCTGGTCACGGCCTCGGTGGTGATCGCGAAGAACAGCACCACGGGCGCGACCACGGAGTTCAGGCCGAAGCCGAACATGCGCAGCAGCACGTACAGCGCCACCAGCAGCGCGAGCGTGCTCAGGCCCACGAAGATGTACCGCGCGGTCTCCGGGTCGAAGTAGCCGAACGGCGCCATGAGCAGCGTGCCCGACGGCGGGTACAGGTAGTGCGGCGCGACCGTGTCGTAGTTCTCCGTGTACACCGGCTCGTTGCGCAGGAAGTGCACGGCCGCGGTGTACACCGTGGTGAAGTCGTCGGTCTTGTTGCCGTTCGGCACGAGGACGATGAGCCGCTGCAGCAGGGTGAGCACCGCGAGCGGCCACAGGATCACCTTGACCACGAGGGCGGGATCGGACTTCATCCGGGCGAGTGCGACTGTCGACACCGCTAAACCGTACCCAACACTGTGGTGCTCGACGCCACGCCCGTCCGTGTCCCGCGGGGCGGGCGCGTCACGCGGGGCACGCGCGGGCCGAGGGGGCGTCCAGCCGCGCCAGGTAGCCGAGCAGCGACCGCTGCACGCAGGAGGACCGGACCACGGCACCGTCGCCCATCCCGGCCCAGGTGATGGCCGACGGCTGCGCGCCCACCACGGTGAGCTGCCCCGTCAGCGTGTCGAGCGCGGTGCGGGCCGTCAGGGGGTCGGCGGCGGAGGTGGCGACGACGGCTCGCACCTGCAGGTCGGTGAGCTTGGGGGGAGCGGGCATGGTCGGCCACGCCGAGCACGTGCCCAGGTCGAGCGCCGTCGCCGCGCCGAGCCGGTACTGCGGCCCCCACGCGCGGGCCGACGCGGCGATCTGGTCGGGAGAGGCCTTGGTGACGGCGTCGGAACAGCGCGCCACGAATTGGCCGTCGCTCCCGAGCGCCTCGTCGGCGGTGCGCAGCAGCGCCCGCAGCGGCGCGGCGTCGCCCGTGCGCGCGCCCTGCAGCGCCGTCGCGAGCCGGGTGATCCGCGCGTCCCGGTCGCCGGGGCCGATGCCCAGGGTGAGCACCACGGCCCGTCGGACATCGGAGTCGGTGAACCCGCCCAGCCGGCCCGCGGCCGCGTCGTCGATGATCGACCGCACGGCGGCCGCCGGATCGGCGCCCAGCGCGCAGGTGGGGCCGCACTGCGCGGCGAACGCGTCGACGGTGGCGGAGGTGCCCCGCGCGGCGTCCTCCGCGCGCTGGAGCTCGGTGCCGCCGTAGCGGACGGGGGAGTCGAGGACCAGGCGGGCGACCTTGTCGGGGTGGTGCGCCGCGTAGGCCAGGGTGGTGGTGGAGCCGTCGCCGACGGCGAGCAGCCCCAGGGCGGGCACGTTCCATGCGGACCGCAGCGACTCGAGGTCCGCGGAGGCCGCGTCGGCGGTGTACTCGCTGATCGTGGTGGCGTAGGCGTCGCCGCAGGACGTGGACGCCTCCTGCGCGGCCGTGCCGATCGCGGCGATCCGCTCGCCGACGTCCGGGCCGGCCTCCCCGCCGCTGCGCAGCGTGGTCCGGTTCGCGGCCGAGCGGCAGGAGAGCGCGTCCGCGCCGCCGATGCCGCGGCGCTCCACGGCGACCACGGGGCGGTCGGGGAGCAGCGCGCCGTCGGTGGCGGCGAGCGTCGCCAGGGCGCGCTGTCCGGTGAACTCGGTCCCGCCGACC
>JBEBXD010000123.1:0-10192 GCA_040391845.1 Tsukamurella paurometabola
AGGGATGAAGACGGTCAGCGAAGCACTCGGGGCGTTCACGTTCGATGGTGGAGAGCGGGTCCTGCCCAACCACTCCGTGCACGACATTCGGTTCGAGCGGCGGCTGCACAAATGGGTCAAGCTGCCGCAGATGATCCTGCGGCTGCAGCGGCAACCGTTCGCCGAAGTTCTCGCGGCCGCGCAGGCGGAGCCGGATCGGCTCTCGTTCGAGTCAACCACCGCGCTGGTGGAGGGATCCGTGATGGGGACCGCGTTCTTCGCGCCGCTGCTGGGCAACGCGTCCCCGGGAATCTGGGGATTCGGAGTGCCGCGCCTGCACCACAGCATCCTGTTCGCGTTCGGCCGCACCCTCAACGGACTCGGCCGTGGGGTCAGCCGGGACCTGCTCGATGTCCTGGCGTGGCTGGATATGACCACGCCGTCGGTGCCGGCGAGCGCGGGGCTCGCCGACTACAGCGGCGCGCACCGGGCGGCCTACGCCACGGCGATCGACTGGTGGGCCGGGCAGCTCGAGCAGACCTTGCGGACGATCTACGACCCGACGAACTACGTCGACCCGACGGGCGCCTATCTGCCCGCGCAGCATCATCGGTGGATGCTCAACTTCGAGCAGCTGCTCTCGCGCGTCTCCGCGATCTCGCGGGCGGCGCGCGATCCCGGGGCGCAGCTGATTCTCGCGTTCAGCGCGATGGACCTGATCGGTGATTCCTTCCGCGGCAGCGGCAACGGTGGCTGGCTCTTCGCGCCGGAAGAGGTCTCCAAGGCGATGAAGACTGCTGCCGCTGCGGTCACCGAGCGAGCGCGGCCGGTGATCCTGGCGCCGGCCGAGCGGGCGTTCAAGGCCGCTGAGGCGGTCGCCGAGGAGTTCTTCCTGCCGTCGCTCAACCCAGAGGCGTCGGTGTCTGGCCGGGTGGGCCGGTTGATGGCGGCGCGGCGGAACGCCACGCACGGGTTCCTGCCCGGTGATGATGTGTTGGTGGAACACTCGGGGCGTCTGCCGGCGGATCTGGCGCTGGTGCCGTACGTGTACCTGCTGACCTTGCTCACGGACTCGGGGCGGCACGGGGTGCGCAAGCGGATCGCGGCCGAGTGCGCGAAGCCGCCGCGGCGGCCTAAGGCGCGAAGCTAGTTGGGTAGGCGCAGGCCGAGGTTGGCGGCGGCGGCGAAGGTCTCCAGGGCGGCGCGGAGGCTGATGTGGTTGAGCGGTTCGTGGAACGCGGGCCGGGGCGGGATGGCGTCGCGGCCGTGCTCCCATAGGGCGATTGCGCGTGCCGGGGGCCGGTTGGAGGAGGGGTAGATCAGGCCGTCGATCTGCGTGCCGTAGTGGTGGTGGATGGTGCGGGCCCAGGCGCGGGCGGCGTCGCGGGGGCCGCTGGAGATGGCGCCGTTGGCGCCGGCCTCGGTGACCCAGTCGCTGTCGGCGAGGTCGAGTAGCCGCAGGGCTCGGGTCGTGCGGAAGAGGACGAAGTGGGGTGCGCCGGTGATGGTGTCGACGACGCCGGTGTCGCGGAAGCACTCCAGGAGTGCGGTCTGTAGCGCGGAGGTGGGGTTGCCGCGGGCGTCGATTAGGGCGGGGGCGAGGTAGATGATGCCGTAGTTGGGGTGATCGCCTGGGGCTCCGGGGTGGTGGTCGAAGCGGGATCCTGTGGGGCCGAATGTGCGGAAGGTGTTCCAGGCGGCGGGGTGCTGGCCGGCGGCGAGGTAGATGCGGCCGAGCATGACGTCGGTGCCGATCTCGCGGAGGTGCAGCGGCCGGAGTGTGGGGAAGCGCGAGGGATCGGGGGGTGGAAGGTATTCGGTCACCGGTTACATCCCGGCGGGGGTGAAGGTGTCGTCGACGAGGCCGGCGAGCTCGTCGACGTCGCCGCCGTCGGTGAGCCACTGCACGGGGGAGAGCTGCTGCTTGTGCCGGTCCAGGTCCGGCTGGGGGGTGGTCATGAACCGGACGACGGCGACCGGGTAGGTGTCTTCGGGGATGTGCGGGGCGATGTGCGCCCAGCCGGGGAGCTCGCCGTGGTCGGTGAACTGGAAGGTGGGGAAGAGCAGGCGGGTGTCGCGGATCGCGTAGAGGGTGCGGTCTGCGGCGCGCTGGCGGATGCGGCCGGGGGAGACGCGCAGTCGCTCACTGGCCTGCGTTGTGGTCAGGCTGGTTCGGACGATGTCGAGGTAGGTCAGGAGGGTGTGGGTGGAGGCGCGGTCCTTGATCGGGGGCATCTGCTCGACGAAGGAGCCGGCGTCGCGGAGCGCCTGTTCCTGTTCGGTGGTCATCGTGCTGGCTGGGTTCGTGGTGGGCGCGGTGGCGATGATGCTGGTGATCTCGGCGAGGGCCGGGGCTAGTTGGGTGGGGCCGAGGTAGGCCTCGAGGCGGTGGAGGCTGAACATGATCGAATTCGCCTCGGTCCAGGACTCGTGTCGGTGGAACTTCTCGGCGCTGAACAGCTTGTCCATCGCTGCCAGGGGCGAGTCGTGGTGGGTGTCGCGGGGGTCGGTGTCGGGGCTCATAGCACCTCCATTAGCAGGTACTAGCGATGCTACTGAGCGTTAGCCGGAGGGTCCAGTGGCAGGTCAGGCGGTGTGTCAGCTGTAGGTGACTGGCGCGTCGGTGAAGTACAGCAGCCGCGGGTCGGCGACGTCGAAGACGGTCGGGTCCTTCGGTGACTGGTCGGCGAGGACGAACAGCCACACCTGCGGGGAGGTGTTATCGACCCAGTGCTCGCGGGCGCGGTCGTAGGCCCAGCGCAGGTCGCGTTCGAGGGCGGCGCGGCGGCCCGCGGGCCAGCCGGTGCGGTCTATGCGCAGGGATGCCAGGAGCGGCGTCTGGCCGCGGCGGTACGTCTGTCCCGGCTGCAGGGTGAGCGTGAGCTGCTCACCGTCCTCGATCGGCGCGACGGTGAAGCGCAGGTTGCTGTAGAAGACGCGGCGCGCCGAGACAGGGATTGCGCCGTTGCGGAAGGCGATGCGCTTGAAGGCGTAGGCGTAGGAGCTGTCGTCGATCTCGGGGAGTGTGAGCGAGTGCTTCTTGCGTTCGTCGTGGGTGGCGAGCTCGAGCCAGCTGAAGACCACGCGGCCGAGGGAGCGGGCCGGGACCGGGTTGGTGTCCTCGCCGGTGCGAGGTTCGGTCGACGGGGTCCGGCCTGGCGCCGGCCGTTCCCGGCCCAGGGCGGCGGGGTCGGTGCGGGCAGCGGGGTCGCGGCGGGTCGGCGGGGCCGGTAGCAGCATGCGGTTCGGGATCCGGCTGCCGTCGACCGGGGCGAGGTTGTCGCCGCGGTTGCGCCGGTGGTCGGCGTCGTCGCTGCTGCGGCGGCAGTCGGGGGCGTGGCCGCTGCGGGCGGTGAACGTGGGGGTTCGCAGCTGGGAGCCGATGTTCCACGGGTGGACCTCGACGTCGCAGCCTGGGCAGACGAACCGGGCCGCGGCGCGTTCCTCGGCGGTCCATGTCTCGACCTGCAGGGCGGTGACCGGGGTGTCGGTGCCGTCGTCCTCGATGTGCAGGGCCTCGCCGGCGGCGGAAATGACGCCGCTGCGGGAGCGCTGCGGTGCGCTGTCGTTGCCGGGGGCGGTGCTGCTCACGAGGCTCCGGTCTCGCCTTCGCTGTCGGTGGTGGCCGCGGCCTGGCGGGCGATCTCGGCGTCCCGGACCGCGTAGACCGTGTCGCGGGAGACGCCGCTGAGGACGTGGATTCGGTTGACGCTCAGGCCGGCGGCGAGGGCGTCGAGGATCACCTGGTTGCGGGAGTCTTTCACGGCGCGCCAGTGCTTGAGCATTGCTTCGGCAGCGGCGGCGTCCATGGGGCGGACCTTACATCCTGGGGTGGCGTGTGGGGTGTAGCGCGGCGTGCATGTATTCAAAGCGGCATGTCGAGCAAACTGCATGTAGTCTAATCGACATGTCGAGAAGACGACATTCGGGTGGGTTGAGACACCAGCACCACCCGACCGCTCGAGCGGAAGAGCCCGAGCACACACGGAACCCCACCGAGAGGTCGAAACCGATGAAGCTCCGAGCCACCCTCACCGCCACCGCCGCCACAACCTTCGCCGCCCTCGCGATCACCACCGGCGCCGGCGCCGCCCACGCCGACACCGTCAACTGGGACGCCGTCGCCGCCTGCGAATCCGGCGGCAACTGGAGCACGAACACCGGCAACGGGTACTACGGCGGCCTGCAGTTCCTCCCCTCCACCTGGCGCGCCCACGGCGGCCGGGGCATGCCCCACCAGGCCTCCCGCGCCGAGCAGATTCGCGTCGCCGAGCGCGTCCTGCAG
Source organism: Tsukamurella paurometabola (assembly GCA_040391845.1). Taxonomy (GTDB): domain Bacteria; phylum Actinomycetota; class Actinomycetes; order Mycobacteriales; family Mycobacteriaceae; genus Tsukamurella; species Tsukamurella paurometabola_B. Next base: position 4,265 of record JBEBXD010000123.1, read on the forward strand.
ACCCAGGGCCTCGGCGCCTGGCCGGTCTGCGGCCGCCGCGGCTAACCACCCCTCCCGCGCCCGCCCCGGGCACACCGCACGTACGTACGCCGAGCGCCCCAGCCGAAAGAGGCTGGGGCGCTCGGCGTTGCCGCCCCGGAGACCCGGAGGCCCGAGGGGACAGTTCGAGGGTTAGACGGCAGGCGTCAGGACATACTCGCTCAGCCGGCCCTGCGGATCGCGCATCACCCCGTTGTGCAGCCTCCGCCCGCCGTCGACCGGCGCAAGGCCGTGCGCGTTCAGCGGTGCCAGGCGCGCCCGCGGAACGTTGTCTGCGACTGGCCTACCGGCTGCTAGGTGCAGTCGGCGGTGGTGAACCGGCGTAGGTCGCGGCCCGGCGCGGTGACTGCGGCGGCCGCGGCGATGTCGGGGGTGCCGCCGTGGCGGGCGGCGATGGTGTCGGCGTCGGCGCCGGTGGTGGCGAGCAGGTGCAGGATCCGCACGAGGCGATCGGGGCCGGATCCGTCGTAGCCGATGTTGATCTCGTCGCTCGTCGCTGCGGGGATCGGCCAGGCCGTGCCGGCGTCGTCGGTGAAGAACGCGACGAGGGAGCGGTCGTTGCCGTGGATCTGGGCGGTCGCGAGGTGTCCGGTGGCGCGGGCGGCGCGGGCGGTGACCGCGTACGCCACGGCGCCGCTGCTGGTGACCAGGGCCCACGACTGCGGATCGAGCGGGTCGACCCACGCGGCGTCGGCCCACGCGGTGGTGGGGTCGTCGCCGGTGTAGTCGGCGAGTGTGATGAATCCGAGTTCGCGCGCGTCGCGGCCGATGAAGGAGTTGGCGGGTCGGAGGCGGGCGCGCCACTGGGCGGCCGGTTCGTTGATGGTCAGGTCCTCGGGCGTGAGGATCCGGACGTGCTCGATGACGCCCTCGCCGGTGCGGCCGGGCAGCAGTGAGAGCAGGTCTTGCGCGTCGCGGGGGTCGTCGATCGGCAGGTGCAGGAGCGCGTCGAGGTCCTCGCGTTCGGGTGGGGGCACGGGCTTGTCGTAGCCGGCGGGCGGGACGGCGGCGAGGTGGACGGTGGGGGCGAAGCGGCTGCTGCCGGACAGTCCGGTGCCGACGAGGGAGCGGTCGGCGTCGATGAGGCTGGTCAGGGCTCGGCGGGCGGCGTCCGCTCCGGCGTCCGTGAGGTGCCACTCGCCGTAGCCGTCGATGACCCGCTGCGCGGTGGTCGGTGCGGCCTCGTGCCAGCGGGGCGGCTCGACGGTGAGCGGCGGCTGCCCGGGGCGCCACTGCCGCATGTGCGGGCTGGACCGCAAGGCGAGATCCCACCAGGGCAGGGGGAAGCCGGGGGCGATCGCGGTGAGGTCTTCCCAGCGGGCGTACCAGAGGCCGGCCTGGTCGAGGACGGTGATGTAGGGCTCGAAGAGGCCGCCGCCGGCCGGGTAGATGTCGGTGCGCGGCAGGACGATGGCGGGGCGGGCGGGGGTGCGGGTGTCGATCGCGCGGCGGATCATGGTGAGCTCGTCGGCGATGTGGAAGCGGCCTTCGCCGCGGTCGGTGCGGAAGGTGATCGCGATGGGCTCGCCGCCGTCCTGGAGGTCGACGAGGTGAGCGATCCACGTGTGGCGGCGACCGTCGAGATCGTGAGCGTCGAGCTGCAGGTTCTCGATGAACGTGGGCCGGGCGCCGGCGGGCCGCGGACGCGGATGCAGGCGCGGCACCGGACGAGGGGTGCGGCGCACATCCCGGTCGGGGGAGAGTTGGAAGTCGTAGATCTCCGCCGCCTTCCAGCGGGCCGTGGGGCCCGACGAGGCGCCAGTGATCGCGCGCGGAAACTCGGGGCCGCGGCGCAAGGCGGTCTCCACGCCGCGGGCGGTGATGCCGAGCTGGTCGGCGACCTGGTCAACGGTCATCTCGGCATCGGAGGACCAGTTGCCAACATGAGAGATAGCAGCCATGCTGAGCAGCGTACACCACAACAACGCCGTTAGCGGCGTAGACGGATGCTAGACAGGTTAGCGCAGGCACAGTAGCCTGGCCGCAGGCCAACAATCTCGGCGGGTGCCCCCGCCGGCCAGCAAAAGATATACTCGAACAGTCGGGCGACGACGGCGTGATCATCGAACCCCCGCGCGAGGGTCACGCGGGAAGCGTCGTCGCCCGACGATTTGCAGGCTGGCGAGCCATATGCAGCGCGCATATGGCTCGCGCTTCGCGGTCCGACGGTGATTGAAGACAGGGCCCCTGGGAACGGTGAAGGAAGAGGAAACGTCCATGAACAGCCCCATTCAGCCGGTGTTCGAGGCCCTCGACGCCACGGAGCAAGCTGCCGCACTCGCAGCAGTGGCAAAGGTCGCCGGCCCGGTCGATCTGCCCACCGGGAACTCGCTCGAAGCTGGGGCGCAGGCGCCGGTGCGATGGCCTCGCCGAGACGGCTACGGTGCGCGCGGCCGATCCGAGCGACCGGTGCAGGTGCTGCAGCTGGAGAAGCTGCCTGATGAGACCCGCGCGAAGGTCGATCTCCTTGCTGCTGACGGCTACTCGGTGCGGGTGGGGACAGGAACAGGGTCCGTTGAGGTTGGCGCTCCGAACGGCGAGGAACCTCCGACCCGTTGGACCCCTGTTCCGGACGGGGAGTCCTTCAGGGAGCTCGTGACGAAGGCGACGCCGGCTGTGTGGGGCGCTGGTGTCATCGGAGGTGTTATTGCGGCGCTGTTCACCTCGCTGGCCATCGCGGCGGGCGTCGCGGTCGCAACAGCGCTGATCACGCATCTGTTGGTGACGTGGTACAGCTCGCTGCCGCCGAAGGCTCTGCGACAGCCGGTATCCAAGTATCGCTTGACCGGTGAAGACAGGATGGCGATCGCGACAGCGACAGTGGCGCTCGCTCCGGATTCGCCGGAGGTGAAGCTCTCGCGCATGGCGGCCAGTATCGCCCAGGAAATCGAAGGGTCCCCGGCGTGGAGCGGTGAGTGGTTTGTGCAGCAGCGGGCCCTGTACTCGCCGGCGGCGGCGGCGAACGCGATCGCTGAGGACGCCCGGAAGGTGGCGCTCGTGCGGCAGAACCTCACCAAGGCCGCGCAGCAGTACGAGTCGAGCGAGGTGGCTGAGCCGGCGCGCGCTGCGGTCGCGCAGAAGCTGGCTGTGATCGACGGTGTGCACGTCAAGGTCCTGATGGAGCGTGTGGCCGCGATGTGGTCGTACCGGCGGCATCTCGGTGAGTTCGAAGCGGACCTCGAGAGGCTGCGGCACCAGGAGCAGCTCGCCGGCCTCGATGAGGAAATGGTGCACCTGAACGCGCAGTTGGGCGTCGGGGATTTCGAGGTGGGGCAGACGAACGCCAGGATCGCCGAGATCAAGGCGATGCGAGAGCAGTTGCAGGAGTATGTCCGCGTGATGGACAGGGCGCTCGCTGCTGTGCCGGAGCAAGGTGAGATCGCTCCCGGGAACGAGTAGTTCGGACAGCCAGCCCAGGATGCCATATGGAACGCCTTCTTCGGCATCCGTGCCCGCGCGATGCCCTACCGGCCCGCCGGCACCCCGCGCCACATCCCTGAGCGGTACCGCACCTGCGCTCAGGAAGACCAGGATCAGTCCTGATGCCGTACCGCTACACGAGCCTGCCCGTCGAAGCGATCCCGTATCCGGAAGGCCTCGGCAAGAACGAATACAAGGACCTCGAAGAGGCTGTGGAACGTCTTGTCGGCCGGCGGCAGTACCGCGATGCGGACAGCAACGCGCAGCTGTTCTGGACCGATCACTACCAGCGCCTCGTTGCCGAGCATCTCGCGCCTGTCTTCGATCCGGACGGTTCGATCGTCGATATCGCCGCGGCGGCGTTGGAGCTCGCGCGAACCAGCCCTGGGTACGATCGCGTGATCCCCGGCGAGGACTACTACGGCGCCCACGGAGCACACCTACCGACGTCGACCGACACGGTGGACCGGTTCACCATGCGGGTGCGGTCCTGGGCGTCCTTCCCGCCGGCCTTGTACCCCGACCGCGAGCATCCCAGTCGGTGGAGCATCGGCGACGGCAGGCACCGCCTGAGCTACTTGCGTAGCCGGATCCAGCCGATCGATCCCCAGTTTCCCGTTCTCGTGCGCCTGTGGTGGCAGAAGTAGCAGCTGCAAGGGGCGGTGCTGGCGCGAGGGGCGACTCCTCCTCCGGGGGTGGTCTGCCGCGCGGTGGCCACCGCGACCGCACTATTCCCCGCAGTGACGAGCATTCAGTGGGTTTGTGGGTTATTCTCATGTCCGGGAATGTTGCTCCCACGCGAAGGCGACGGCCAGGTCACCTCCGCAGCAGCGGGAGCAACGCACCGATACAACGAAGGGGACGAATTCCATGGACGGACATCAAGCGCCACCTTGCGAGGGCCGAATGGACCTGGTCCGCAAGTTCGAAGACGGCGCGGCCAGACTGTTCAACCGCCCGCAGCCAGAGATCGACGCTGCCTCCTACGAGGTTGCGATTCTCTGCTCGAGGTGCCCGTTGACGCGGGAGTGCCGAGAGAACCTCGGCCGCGGGTACACAGGGATCGCCGCCGGCAAGATCTACGTCAACGGACGGCCCCGGACGCGACGCGACGAGCGGGCGTCGGCGGCATGAGCCCTGCTGCGGGTCTGCTACTAGTGTCGTCGGTGTCGTATTCGCCTAGCTCGTGCAGGACGGTCTTGTAGATGACTCACTCGAACCCGACCGCTCAACGATACTTCGCGCTGGGGTTGCGGGCCCTCAACAATCTAGGGGATCCGCGCGAGGCCACCGAGGCCTTCTCGTTCGCCGTCAGTGAAGACCCAGGCATGTGTGATGCGTGGATCGGGCTGATGGCGGCAGATCCGGCGAAGGCCGCCGACCCCGAGACGGCCCGCGGGCTGCTCGGCTCGATTCGCCGGTTCGGCGAGGAATTCACCCGAAACCGAGTTCCAGTCACCGCGACCGAAGGCGCGCTGGGCCTGAAGATGCGCGTCGTGATGGGGCTGTTCGAGATCAATTTGCCGGTGGCGGACAAGATCTACGCCTGGGCTGGCGCGTGTGTGATCCTGGCGCAGAACGGCTACCTCGGTGAGGCGGCACGGGAGCTGGAGAAGGTGCGCGCCGAGGACCTGGCGCCCTGGCACAAGAACTACACCCGGTACCTGTGGCTGTGCCTGCTCGGCATGGCACAGCGGTGGCCCGACATCCTCTCCGCCGACGCCGATTCGCAGGATCCCTGGATCGAGGAAGACGCGGCTGTGCGGTGGTGGCGGGCGGGCACGACGGCGCTGATGGCACGAGCGCTGGTAGGCACCGGCGACGCAGGAGGCGGCCTCCGGGCCGCACAACAGGCTGCCGAGCAGAAGGAGTTCGAGCATGTGCGGCCGAGCCTGCTGATCACCCAGGTGTACGGGCTGCGAGCCACCGGCGACGAGGAGGCAGCGCAGAAGCTGACCTCGGAACTGCGAGCATGGTTGCCAGCGTCGACTCCCGACTTCCAGCGCATCCTCGACGGCCAGCGTCTGGAAGTCGTCACTGCAGAATCGCTGGCGACGAGGACCGATCAATGGGACCCGACGTCCGGGACGACCGCAGCCGAGATCGACGCTGAAGTGCTCGAGGCGAACCGCGGATCCGTCCTCGAGGACGCGTGGCGCGAGCTCGACGCGCTCGTCGGCAGCCCGGACGTGAAGTCGCAGATCCGCCGCCTCGCCTCGAAGGTCGAGATGGACCGGGAGCGCCAGGAGCTCAGCGAGGAACTCGGCGAGGAGTACAGCGAGGAGGAGATGCGCCTCTCCGCGATCATCACCGGGCCGCCCGGCACCGGTAAGACGACGGGCGTGCGGATCCTCGCGAAGCTGTACTACGGCCTCGGCGTGATCGCCAAGCCCGAGGTCTACGAACACCAGCCGAGCGACATGATGACGGGGTACGTGGGGCAGGCTGGCATCCGCACCAACAAGCTGG
>JBEBXD010000124.1:0-9831 GCA_040391845.1 Tsukamurella paurometabola
GGTGCCCCCGGTGAGACTCGAACTCACACTGGACGGGTTTTGAATCCGTTGCCTCTGCCAATTGGGCTACGGGGGCGTCCGGCGGACCGTCGAAGACGGCCGACCGCGCAAGCTTACCGGGCGGCGCCGGAAACCCCGGACTCGGCGTCCACGGAAGCGAGGAAGGCGTCGACCACCGGCCAGGTCCCGGCCACGGCGTCCGGACCGGCGATCAGGCCGAGGTGGCTGGACTCGACGGTGGCGAACTCCACCCGCGGCGAACCGCTGAACAGCTCCAGGCCGTGGTGCGCTGTCTCCCACGCGCACAAGGCGTCCCGGTGCGAGCCGAACAACTGGATCGGCACGTCGATCGTCGACAGGTCGATCACGCTCTCCCCCAGCCGCACCGATCCGGCGGCGAGCTCGCCGCGGAAGATCAGGCGCTCCCACAGCTGCTTCGCGAGCCTGCCCGGGTACCCGGGGAACGTGCGCTGGAAGCGGTCGATCACCTCCATGCGGGCGAGCTTCTCGGCATCGCCGAGGTTCTCGAGCACGAACTTGGGCTTCTTCAGCTCCCGGTCCCACGAGGTGGCGCGGTAGGCGAGCTGCACGAGAGGCGCGGGGATCCCGCCGAGCACCCCGAACAGTGCGCCGGGACCGAACCCGTCCACGGGCTTCATCAGCGCGGTCACGAGCGGATAAGGCTGCTGCGCCGCGTAGTTCAGCGGCGTCGCGACGGACACGATGGAGCGGATCGAGTCGGTGGACGCGCCCGCGGCGAGGAACGAGAGGGTGCCGCCGAGGCTCCACCCCATCAGGTCCACGCCGGCGCCCTCGGGAACCTCGCCGCCCCAGAAGTCGTCCAGGGTGCGCGCGATCGCCTGCGGAACGATGTCGAGGGCGAAGTCCTCGAAGCCGAGACCGCGGTCGGCGTACGCCATCTCCCCGAAGTCCACGACGTACGGCACGCGCCCGGTCGCGGCGAGGTGCGCGACCACGGACGTCTCCGGCGAGAGGTCGTAGCAGGTGGCGGGCGCGGCGATCGGCGGCACCAGCAGCACGGGCGCGGCGCCGGCGGCGGCGGCCGCGGCGCGCTCCTCGGCGGAGGCGTACCGCCGGAGCGTGCGGTGCGGACCGTCGGCGACGACGGTGTGCGGCGTGCGCTCGACGGGCCGGATGCCCTCGCCCAGGGTCAGGGCCCAGAGGTTGCCGGCGCGCTCCCGCAATTGAGTCAGGCTCAATAGGTTCATGGGCCCACGGTACCGCGCCCGGTGAGGCCGGTCCCGGGCGCCCGGTAACGTACTCCCCGATGAAGGACACCGAGCCCACCCCCCACCGCGTACTCGTCGCCGAGGACGAGGCGATCATCCGCATGGACCTCGTCGAGATGCTCCGCGAGGAGGGCTACCAGGTCGTCGGCGAGGCCGAGAACGGCCAGGTCGCCCTGGATCTCGCGCGCGAGGTCCGGCCCGACCTGGTGATCATGGACGTCAAGATGCCCGTCCGCAACGGCCTGGAGGCCGCGCAGGACATCGCCCGCGAGCGCATCGCCCCGGTGGTCATGCTCACCGCGTTCGAGCAGCGCGAGTTCGTCGAGAAGGCCCGCGAGGCCGGCGCCATGGCCTACCTGGTGAAGCCCTTCACCAAGGCCGATCTCGTGCCCGCCATCGAGATCGCGATCAGCCGCTTCGCGGAGCTCGCCGCGCTCGAGAAGGAGGTCAGCACCCTCGCCGGCCAGCTCGAGACCCGGAAGCTGGTGGACCGCGCCAAGAGCATCCTCATGCAGGCCCACGGGGTGTCCGAGCCCGAGGCGTTCCGCTGGATCCAGCGCACCGCGATGGACCGGCGCACGGACATGCGGACCGTCGCGCACCTCGTGATCGATACGCTGGGCGGCCAGTCGCAGTCGTGATCAGTGCTGCGGCGTCGTGACCGGCGCCCCGCTGAGGTGAGCGGCCACCGCGGCGAGCACCGGGGTCAGCGCCCACGTCGCCGATTCCCAGGTGTGGCCGTGGCTCGCGGACTCCACGGAGCAGCCGATGCCCACCTTCGCCATCGCAGTGCACAGCGTCTGCGACGCGCCGGCGGAGTACGGGTCGGGCGCGTAGCCGCGCCCTGACCCCGGTCCCCCCGGGCTCCGCCCGGCACCCGCGCCGGACCCTCCGCCCCGCGCCTGCGGGTGCCCGGACGCGTTGACGAACATCCCCACCACCCCCTGGTAGGGGCCGTGCCGGGCCATGACGGTCAGCGGGTCGTAGTCGTCCCACTTCGCAGTATCCCCGCCGAACAGGCGCGCGATGGTCTGCGCCTTGTTCCCGGCGTTGGGGCGCAGGTCGCCGCCGATGTCGCCGAACGCGCTGAACAACTGGGGATGCATCACCGTCAGGTCCACGGCGCACGTGCCGCCCATGGACCAGCCGATCACGCCCCAGTGCGCCGCGTCGGACTGCGCGCCGAAGGTCGAAACCACGTACGGGCGCACGTCCTTCGTCAGGTGCGACTCGGACGCGCCGCGGGGGCCGTCGACGCACTCGGTGTCGTTGTTGAAGCTGCCTCCGGAGTCGACGAACACCAGGATCGGCGCACTTCCGTCGTGGTGGGCGGCGTACGCATCGGCCGTGCGCGTCGCCGAACCGAGGCGGATCCAGTCCGCCGGCGTGTTGAACTCGCCGCCGATCATCTCCACGGCGGGCAGTGCGGGCGGCGCGGCGCCGGCGAACCAGGCGGGCGGGAGGTACACGTACTCGGTGCGGTGCGGGAAGCCGCTCACCGCGTCGGGGATGTCGACGGGGACCACCCGGCCGCGGGTCTGCACGGTGTTCCGCAGGGAGGGAAGATCGTCCAGTGCGGTCTGGTTCGGGAGGGACCCGGCGGTGAGTGCCGACCAGGCGACCTGAACCGTGCGGTAGTACCCCACCCACTGGTTGACCACGAGCAGCGCCGCCACCAGGATCAGCGGCACGGCGAGGAGCGAGGCGATACGCCCGCGCCACCGGCCGGACCGGAATCGGACGACGCCCGCCAGCAGTGTCGCGACCGCGAGGCCCAGCCACACCCAGAGCATCGCCGGCGCCGGCTCCCCCGCGACGCCCTGCGCGCCCATCTCGGCGTCGGCGCCCCACGCCGCGAGGGCGCCGAGCGCGAGGCACGCGGGGAGCCCGTATCGCAGCCACCTGCCGCGGCCCAGGAGCACCACCGCGGCGGCCAGCGCCGCGAGCACGAACACGACCAGTGGCAGCCAACCCGTGAGCAGCGAAGTCCCGCCGCGGTGTGTGATCACCGGCCCAGGATCCGCGGCGAACCCGGCAGAACGCTGGGAACCGCCCGGCAGGGCGCTGTCAGTGCGTCAGACCGCGCGGACCGGGCGGCTCGGGGGCAGCTGCTGCCCGCGGTAGTAGCCGGTGCGGGGCAGGTTGGGGTACCCGGTCCCCTCGCCCGCGGCCTTGTCGTACTGGCGGTCGATGACCTTCTTCACGGCCTGCGGGGAGGTCCCGGTGTACCGCGCGATGTGCACGATCGGGATGCGGGCCGCGTACGCGGCGAGGATGGTCTTGCGGTACTGCTCCTCGGCGTTGGCCTTGAGGTGCGACCAGTGCGAGATCGGGCTCAGGAAGTCGCGGACCTCTTGCGGCGTGGGCTCGGGGACCTTCGGCATCTCTACTCCGTGTGTTCGAGCCCGGGGCGGGTGCCCAGGCGGCTGATTGGGGACGTTCGACGGGTAGATCGACCGTACGCCGCGGTTTGTTACACGCCGGTTGGATTAGTTTGCCCGGGGTGGTACAACGGGCATCGATGCATCCCTCATCCGTGGCGGCGGAACCGCCTGACGTGCTCCACACCTGGGTGTTCACCCCCGTGGTGACCACCCTCATGCTCGTCGCCTCGGCCCTGTACGTCTGGGGCGTCGTCCGGGCGCGTCGCGGGGGCGTACCGTGGCCGCTCACCCGCGTCGTGTCGTGGTTCGTGGCGATGGCGCTGTTGGTGTTCTCGGTGAACAGCGTGATGGCCGACCTCGCCAAGCACCTGTTCTGGGCGCACATGCTGGTGCACCTCGTGCTGATCACCGTGGTGCCGATGTTCCTGGTGCTCGCCGAGCCGATCCGGCTGCTCGCGACCGCCACGGGCGAAGCGGGCGACCGCCGGATCCGCACCTTCCTCGGCATCCGGGTGGTGCGTCTGATCACAAGCCCCGTGGTGGGCCTGCCGCTGTACGCTCTCGCGCTGATCAGCACCCACCTGACGGGTTTCCAGGACCTCGCGCTGGAGCATCCGTGGCTCAAGCAGCTCGAGTACACCGGCTACTTCGTGGTCGGCTGGATCTTCATGCTCCCGCTGGTGGGTAACGAGCTGTGCGGCCCCACGAAGCTCTCCCATCCGCTGCGGTTCGCCTCGTTCCTGCTGGCCATGGGCCCGGACACGCTGGTGGGCGTGACGCTGATGATGACCACCACCGAGCTGGCGCCGGGCTACGCCGCCTCGCGCCTCGGCTGGGGCCCCACGGGCTTGGAGGACCAGTCCGCGGCCGGCGCCATCATGTGGTTCGGCGGCGACGGCCTGATGATGGTGCTCCTGCTGGTGGTGGCCTTCCAGTGGATCACCGCCGAGGCGACGGGCAGGCGCGGCGGCGGCATGGGGTCCTGGCTCGACTCCGCCCGGCGCGGCACGCTCATGGGCGACGGTGCCGAGGACGTGGACGTGGACGACGACGAGGCCGCGCTCGCCGCGTACAACGCGCGCCTGCGGGAGATGAACCGCGGGCGCTGACCCGCACGCTCAGTTCAGGGTGTACACCCGCGCCGTGGGGTACGTGCCGAACCTCACGGCGATCGCCGCGACCACGGCGACGGCGAGCACCGCCGCGCAGGCCCAGCCCACGGCGATCGCACGCTCCCGGGTGCGCCGGTCCTTCGGCAGCAGTTCGGGGGCGTAGACGATGCCGGCCGTCACGAGGGTGCCGGCGACGAAGCCGCCGGCGTGGCCGAGCCACGAGATCCCGGGCAGCGTGAGCGAGGCCACCACGTTGACGCCGATGATGACCAGCAGCGAGGTGGGGTTGAGCTTGAGCCGCAGCAGCAGCACGAGTTCGGCGCCGATGAGGCCGAAGATGGCGCCGGAGGCGCCCACGGTGACCGTGTTCTCGAGGCCGAACCACAGCACCGCGGCGCTGCCGCCGAGCAGCGAGACCGCGTAGATCGCGCCGAACCGCGCGCGGCCCAGCGCCTCCTCGATGTTCCGGCCGAACACGTAGAGGGTGAACATGTTGACCAGCAGGTGGATCGGCCCGAAGTGCAGGAAGCCCGCGGTCACGGCGGTCCACCACCACCCGTGGGCGGTCGCCGGCGCGGACAGCGCCAGGTTCGCCACCTCGGTGGAGTACATGTTGTGCTCGATGCTGCCCGAGGCCTTCGCGCTGAACGCGAAGGCGATCACGTTGACCGCGATCAGGGAGTAGGTCAGGACGGGCTGCCAGTCCCGGCGGGTCGGCGATCCGAGAACGGTCATGCCGATCAGTCCACCATGCCCGGGAACACACCGCCGAGCGCGACCCCCGCGGCGAGGATCACGGCCACCCCCACGAGCACCGCACCGTCGAGCCGCGAGGGCCCGCGGTCGGGCTGCGCGACGGCTCCGAGGCCCCCGCGCGAGGCGATCGCGTCGGCGAGCTCCCCCGCCCTGCGGCACGACTGGACGGTGGCGAGCAGCAGCAGTTCCAGCATCGTCTCGATCGTGATCCCGCGGGGCCGGCCGCTCGGCCGCAGCGGGCGGCGCTGCCGCGCGAGTCCCCACATCGTCCGCACCTCCGCCAGCGCGAGCGGGCCCAGCCGGATCGCGAGCGCGATCGCCGAGGCCGCGGCGACGCCCCGCCGGCGGGACGGGGCGGTGCGGCGCCCGAGCCGGTCGAGGCAGGTCTGCAGGAAGCCGGGGACGTCGCCGAGCGGGGTGGTCCAGCAGAACACCAGCGCCGCGAACAGCGAGACGAGCAGCGCCGCGAGCGCGCGGAAGAAGACGTCCACGCCGGAGAGGTTGATCGCCATCCCGAACACCCTGCCCGTGGTCTCGCCCGCGCCCAGCGCGGTGATCGCGAGGCTCACGAACCCGAACGCGAAGAACAGCCGCGGCAGCCGCGGCCACGCCCGCCACGGCGCCCCGGCGAGGAGGAACCAGCCGAGCAGCACCAGCGCCGAGGCGCCGATGTTCCACCAATCGGTGCGCACGCCCATCACCACACCCATCGCCACCAGCACGGCCAGTTTGGTGCCCACCCACACGCGGTGCGCGGGCGTCGCGTCCGGCAGGGGCCGGCCCACGACGTCGCCGAAGTGCGGCCGCCGCGACCGCGGGCGGCCGGGGCGGGGGTCCTCGGTCGACGCGCTCACGTCGTGGACGCGGTCGGTGATCGCGCGGAGCGGCGCGAGATCGTGCGTCACGATCACCAGGGTGGTGCCGGACGCCTTGGCCGCCGCCAGGGCGTCGGTCATGTGCACCGTCGCTTCGTCGTCGAGTCCCGCGAGCGGCTCGTCCAGCACCAGGACCCGGGGCCGGGAGGCGAGCAGCCCGGCGAGCACCACGCGCCGCTGTTCGCCGCCGGAGAGTTCGTCGGCGCGGCGGCCCGCGAAATCGTCGGGGTCGAGGCCGACCAACCGCAGCGCCGCCCGCCCCCCGGCCCCGTCGGCTCCGGAGGCGTCCGCCACGTCGTCGGCCACCGTGTCGCGCAGCACCTGCAGGCGGGCGTGCTGCACGCCGATCACCACGCGCCCGCGGCCGTTCACCACGGGCGCACCGTCCACGGTGACCGTGCCCGCGGTCGGCGGCAGGAGGCCGGCGATGACCCAGGCGAGGGTGGATTTCCCCGATCCGTTGTCGCCGGTGATCGCCAGCGCGGTGCCGCCGGGCACCGTCAGGTCGAGGTCCGTGAGGACGGGCCGGTCCCAGGGGGTTCCCGGGTCGCGGATCAGGCTCACGCCCCGCAGTTCGACGGTGCCGCGCGCCCGCGGGCCCGGTCGCACGGCGGGGGCCGGGGCGGGCTCGGTCGACGGTGCCGTCCCCGGCGGAGGCCCGAGCCGCACCTCCCGGTCCGCCGCCGCGGCCTCCGCGGCGTGGTGGGTGACGTGCACGACCGCGGTGCCGGCGTCGGCGACGCCGCGCATCACGCCGACCACGGACTCGCGTCCCTCGGCGTCGAGCATCGCGGTCGACTCGTCGCTGATGAGCAGTGCGGGCTCGCGGGCCAGGGCCGCGGCGACGGCGAGCCGCTGCAGCTGCCCGCCCGAGAGGGTCGCGGTCTCCCGGTGCTCCATCCCGCGCAGGCCGACGCGCCCCAGTACGGCGTCGACGTCGGCGTCGGCGGCGAGCGCGCGGCCGAACCGCACGTCGTCGCCGACGCGCACGCCGAGGACCTGCGATTCGGGGCGCTGGAACACCACCGCGGTGCCTCCGGTCTCCCCCAGGCCGGGTTCGCCCGGCCGGTCCACGACGCCGGTGGTGGGCGGGGCACCGGCGAGGACGCGGGTCAGCGTGGACTTGCCTGTGCCGTTGCGGCCGGTCACCGCGAGGTACTCGCCCGGCCGCACCGTCAGCTCCGGAACGTCGAGCGCGACCCGGCCGGCGTAGCGCACCGTCACCCCCTCCAGGCGCACGGGAACGGGGCCGACGGTGCCGCCCGGCGCGGGCACGCCCGACAGGTGACCGGTGGACCGGGGCAGCACCCGGTCGGCGCGGGCCAGCAGGGCCCCGAACGAGGCCCGGGCCAGCCAGACCACGGCGAGCACGGCGACGATGAGCAGCAGCGGCACCGTCAGCGGCCACCACCGCAGCGCCCAGTCCCAGATCGCCACCATCGCCCGGCCGATCACCCCGAGCCACACGTGGCCGAGGATCCGGGCGATGCCCGTGACCATCGACCCGGTGATCCGGAACAGCAGGTCGCGAACCCCGGGGAAGATCACCAGCAGGACCACGGCGAGCGCGGAGGACGGGATGGCGAGCAGCGGCAGCGCGTAGACCACGAGCCGCCCCGTGGACCAGCCGCGCCGGATCGAGGCGCCCAGCAGCATGCCCACCAGGCCGGTCTCGATCGTGAGCACCACCGGCGCGGTTCCGCCCAGGAGGAACCCGATCGTGGCGCCGACCAGCAGCGCGAGCGCGCAGGTGCGGAAGGTGTGTCGCAGGCCGATCACGCCGAACGGCAGGCACGCCGCGAAGGCCACGCCCACCGCGAGCGGGAACAGCTGGGAGATCAGGACCAGTGCGGCGGCCACGTCGGCGAGCGCCGCCGCCTCGGTGATCTCGCGGGCGCCGAGCCGCGCGCGGGCCCGGTCCTCGGTGCCGGCCAGCGCGCTACCTCAGGTACACGATGACGGTGCCGGACGTGGAGGCCAGCTCCGCTCCCGCCACGGGGGTCGCGGGCACGCCGCCGACCGTGACCGCGTAGTTCACGTCGCGGTCCGCCCGCAGGGCGGACAGCGTGAACGGGAACAGGCAACGGCCCGAGCGCAACTGGCCTGTGCCGAGCTCGGCGCCGAAGCGCTCGCCGCCGCCGCGGAACTCGACCCGCGCGCCGTCCCGGACTCCGGCGGCCTCACCGGCGCCGGCGCAGGACTCGGAGGTGGCGGTGTACTCGGTGCGGTCCAGGGCGACGACGCCGTGCCGCTCGAAGGCCGTGGTCGCGAAGCCGTAGGACACCGCGAAGATGCCGAGGATCGCGACCAGCACCGCCGCGATCGCGGTGACCACGACGACCCAGGTGCGGGAGCCGGGGCCGTGCCGGCGCCACGGCTGCTGCGGGCCCTGCGGCAGCGCCGCCGGCAGCTCCGCACGCCAATCACGGCCCGGCGTGCCCTCCGGCACGTTCGGGATCGGACGCTCCTGCGTGTCCTGGCCGGTCACTTGGCCCCCTTCGACGGGAAGTACTTGAGCACGCCCTCCTGGGTGGTGCTTGCTACCAGGATGCCCTCCGGGCCGAAGAATTGCCCGTTCGACATTCCGCGCCCGCCGTCGGCCACCGTCGAGTGCGAGGAATAGAGGTTGTACTGATCGAACCGGACCCTGCGGTGGTACCAGAGCGACTGGTTGAGGGTGACCGCCATGATCCGGTCGTATCCCCAGGACAGGCCGTGCCGGGTGATGATCGAATCGAGGATCGTGGTGTCCGAGGCGTAGGCCAGTGCGGCGTCGTGCAGCACCTGATCGTCCGGGAGCGGCCCGGCGGTGCGGATCCAGACGTTGTTGTCCTCCTGGATCAGGCCCTTGCCCTTGGCGATCCAGGCGGGATCGTTGGTGAATCGCATGTCCATCGGCTGCGGCGCCTCCACGAACATGGTGACCACGTCCTCGTACCCGGCGAGCGTGTCCTGGATGCTCGGCAGCCCCTCCGGGCCGGGCACCTGCGGCGCCGGATCGCCGTGGACGAGCGGATTCCTGCCGTCGGTCTGGTAGGCGAGCTGCATCAGGGCGAGCACGGTGCCGTCCTGCTCGACCGAGACGAGGCGGTTCGCGACGTTGCGGGTGTCGCGCAGCCTGCGCACCACGAACTCCAGGTCGGCGGCCGGATCCCCGCCGTTGATGAAGTGCGTGTGCGCGGCGTGCAGGAACAGCGAATCCCGCGCTCCGGCAACGGTGTTGCCGGAGGCGACGATCGCCTGCGAGAGGATCTGGCCACCGAACGTGCGGGAGGCGGTCTTCGCGGGGTGACGACCGAGGTAGCGGTCCTCCCCCGCCTCCGCGAGGTCCAGGGTGCCGAGGAACTCGTCGAAGTCCGTGAGTGTCTCCGTCATGAGGACGAGCGTACTGGTAGGCCCCTCAGTGGTCGTCCTCGCCGATCCGGTGCACCTGGATCAGGTTGGTCGAGCCGAC
>JBEBXD010000125.1:0-9781 GCA_040391845.1 Tsukamurella paurometabola
ACACCCGCTCCCGGAGCAGATCCGCCGCCAACGCGTACTGTTCGAACGCGAGCCGACACCGCCGGACCTCACTCGAACGTAACCGATCGACTATCCCTCCTGATGCATCGGGCTGGTCTGCCGGATCAGGTTCTCGCTCAACGACTACTTCCATGTCCCGAGACTGCGACCGCCCACCGACAAGTGTTCGATATGGAGATGATGACTCGAATATTGGTTCCGGCGCACATCACCACGGTGAGGGCTTGTAGTCCTTGAGGAAGCAGCCGTAGAGGTCGACGCCGTTCTCGCCCTGCACGATCGGGTCGTAGACGCGGGCGGCGCCGTCCACCAGGTCGAGCGGGGCGCGGAACCCCTCGTCGGCGAGCCGCATCTTGGTGTGATGGGGGCGCTCGTCGGTGATCCACCCGGTGTCCACGGCGGTCATCAGGATGCCGTCCTGCTCCAGCATCTCCGCGCTGGAGGTGCGGGTGAGCATGTTGAGCGCCGCCTTCGCCATGTTCGTGTGCGGGTGCCCCGGCCCCTTGTAACCGCGGCCGAACTGGCCCTCCATCGCGGAGACGTTCACCACGTACTTGCGGCGGGCGGGCGAGGCGGCCAGCGCGGGACGCAGTTTCGAGATCAGGATGAACGGCGCCACCGAGTTGCACAACTGCACCTCGAGCAGTTCCAGCGGCTGCACCTCCTCGACGGTCTGCACCCAGGAGTTGGTGTGCACCAGATCGGGGAGCAGGCCCCCGGCGTCGATCGCGGTGCCGTCGGAGATCCGTGCGGCGGAGGAGGATCCGCCGCGCAGGGCGAGCGCGGTGAGCGACGCGGGATCGAGGGCGGCCAGGTCCCCGGAGACGCCGCCGGTGTGCCCGTCGAGTGCCTCGGTGAGCGCCGCGGGGTGCGCGGAGCTGGCGCGGCCGAAGCGGATGATCCGGCTCGCGAGCTCCGCCGGCACGTCACCCCCCTCGGCGTCGACGAGCGCCGAGTACGCGCCGGGGGAGCGGCGCACCGTCTGCGCCGCGTTGTTGATGATGATGTCCAGCGGGCCCCGGGCGGCCACGGCGTCCGCGAGCGCGCTCACCTGCGACGGATCGCGCAGGTCGATGCCCACGATGTGCAGGCGGTCGAGCCATTCGGCGCTGTCCGCGAGGGCCGCGAACCGGCGGGCCGCGTCCGTGGGGAACCGGGTGGTGATGGTGAGGTCCGCTCCGTCGCGCAGCAGCCGCAGGGCGATGTACATGCCGATCTTGGCGCGCCCCCCGGTGAGCAGCGCGCGCCTGCCCGTGAGGTCGGTGGTGGCGTCGCGCTTGGCGTGGCTGAACGCCGCGCACTCGGGGCACAGCTGGTGGTAGAAGGCGTCGATCCGGGTGTAGGGCTGCTTGCAGATGTAGCAGCTCTGCGGGCGCAGCAGCTCGCCCGCGCTGTCGCCCAGGGTGGGGGTCGTCAGCAGGATGCCCGCGGTCTCGTCGTCGATGCGCTCGGCGTTGCCGGTGGCGGTGCGCTCGAGGACGTCCCGGTCGGCGGCCTTGATCTTCGCGCGGGCGGACTTACGCCGTTCGCGCTTGAGCTTCTTGAACATGTGCCCGACGGCGCGCTGCACCTCGACGGAGCGGGGGTCGCGCTCGTCGAGGTGGGCGGCCGCCTCGAGCACGCGGTGGAACGCGGCGAGGTCGTCCGCCGAGATCGGGGCGGTGGGTTCGGGCATGCCCACGATTGTCCCTCATCACCCGAGCGGCACCGTCACCTCCTCGGCGGAGAGCTCCAGGGTGACGGCGTCCTTCTCCCAGCGCATGCGGCTGATGTGCAGCGCGTCCAGGGCCGCCGGCACCACCTGCGGGCGGAGCTCCTTGACCCACGCGTCGACCGCCCACGCGACCGGGATGGGCACCGGGACGATGGACACCGGCATTGACAGGTCGGTGGCGCGGAACGCGAGCCGGCCGCCCTTGACCCGCACGGCGACGACCACCCGCAGGTCGACGCCGAGGCCGAACGCGACGGGTAGGGCGACCGTCATGGCGAGCGACTTGCGGCGCGGCAGCAGCGCCACCGAGCGGACCGCGATGCCGCCCGGGCCCCCGCCGCCCTGCGCGGCGTCCACCACGTGCCGGATCCAGGACAGCCGCAGCGTCGCGGTGGCCGCGAGGGCGCCGAGCCGCAGCCCGTCGGCGACGGGCGCGACGTCGCGGGCGTGCGCGTCGAGCAGGATCGCCTCCGGCCCCGCGCCGACGGTCCGCGTCTGGACGCCGACCACCGACAGGCGGCGCAGCGCGAGCTGCGGGAGCACCGGGCGTGCGGCGAGGGTCACCGTCGGGACCGCCCCCAGGACGCTCGCGCACCGGTGGGCGAGCCGCGCCCGCAGCGCCGCCCGGGCGAGGAGTTCGGCGGCGAGGACCACCAGCGCGAGCGCGGCGAGCACCGCGACGACGACCGCCATTGCCACCTCACCTCACGCCTGCCCGCTTTGCACGCGGGGCGTCCCGCGCTCGTGATGTACTCGACGAGTGTCCACTATCCAGATCTGCGTGATGGGTGTATCCGGCTCCGGCAAGTCGACCGTGGGGGCCGAACTGGCCGCCAGGCTGGGCCGCGACTTCGCCGACGGTGACGATTTCCACAGCGACGAGAACCGGGCGAAGATGAGCGCCGGGCATCCGCTGACGGACGAGGACCGGTGGCCCTGGCTCGGGACCATCGGCGCCTACCTGCGCGACGAGATGATCGCCGGGCGGCCCACCGTGGTCGCGTGTTCGGCGCTCCGGCGGGTGTACCGGGACCGGATCCGGGCCGCGGGGGCCAGCGTGTACTTCGTCTCCCTGACCGGGAACGAGGACCTGCTGATGGAGCGGATGCAGGGCCGCGAGGGGCATTTCATGAAGGCGGACATGCTGGCCTCGCAGCTGAGCATCTTCGAGCCGCTCGACCCGGACGAGTTCGGCGTCACGGTGAACGTGACCGGGGACGTGCCCCAGGTGGTCACCGAGGCGCTCGCCGACTTCGCGGCGACGGAGGTCCCGGGCATCGCCTGAAGGCTCGCCCGGCCTCGGCGACGGGGCCGGGCCGCGCCGCGGATCAGGCGGCGCAGGTGCTCCGCGCGGGCACCCCGGCGAACCGGTCCGCGATCCACGCCCCGACGACGCCCCTGTCCCCGTCGTCGGAATTGCCCCCCGGCCGCTGCAGGACCCGCACCGGGACACCGGCCCGGCACAGGTCCGCCGTCGCGCGCAGGGTCCACGCGGGATTCACGAGATCGTCCGAGCGGCCGATGATCACCAGCGCCGGAACCGCCCGGTCGGGAGCATCGGGGTGATCGCGTACTGGGGCACCGAGAGCGTGCCCGCGTCGACGGCGGCGAGGAAGTCCAGGCGCAGCGCGGGGGAGATCATCGCGTTGCCCGCGAACCGCAGCTCCGGGGTCCGGGTCGGCGCCAGCTCCGCCGCGGCCTCCGTCGCCCGGCCGCCCTGGGAGATGCCGTACAGCACCGTCCGGTCCGTGAACCGCACGGGCAGCGCGCGTGCCGCCCGGACCGCGCCGAGAACGTCCAGGCCGTGCGTGGTGGAGTCCAGGTAGGGGTGCACGCCCTCGCCGCCGAGGCCCTGATAGTCGGTGAGGACCACGGCGAAGCCGCGGCGCAGCAGGTCGGCGAGGTACGGGGCGTTGCCGAACTGGTCCTTCGCGTCGGTCGGGGCGCACTCGCGGCGCACGCCGGACGTGCCGTGGCCCATCGCGACGAGCGGGTGCCCGCCGGCGGGGACGGCGCCCGTGGGCACGTACACCCCGCCGGTCACGACGATCGGCGCGCCCGCCGGCGTGCGCGAGACGTACCGGATCCCGGTCGCCGTCGCCCCGGCCACGCCGTCGGGCAGCGCCAGGGGACCGCGGGACACGAGGGTGCCCAGCGCGGGCGCCGGATCGGCGGACGACGGTGCCGCGGGCAGCAGCAGGGCCGCCGCGGCGACCACCGGGGCGAGGGCGGCGGCGAGGCGGCGTCACTGCCGGCCCCCGCGCAGCGCGCCCGCGAAGATCATCGACTTGTACGGATGGCCCACCGCGGTGTTCCACTGCGACACGACGATGCGGGCGGCGTCCAGCGTGGAGCCGGGGACCAGGTAGCCGCCGTACAGCTGGGCGACCCGGCCGTCGGCGTGGTCCTCGTCCTGCCAGGAGCTGCCCTGCAGGAGAGTCACCGGCTCGGACCAGAGCCCGTCGATCCGGTCGGCGAACCGCGCGGCGATCCGGTAGCCCGCGGCATCGAAGTAGGTGAGCACCCAGGTGCCCTCCACCAGGGAGAGCGACAGCTCACCGTAGCCGCGGCCCAGTGCGAGGTCCGTCGGCGCGTTGCCCCAGTCCCAGCCCGTCTCCGGTCGCCAGCCCCAGGGCTCCCACTCCACGTCCAGGCCCGCGCGCAGCGTCGCGAGCGTCCGGGTCGGCATGCGGTGCAGCCGCAGCCCCTTGTCGCGGGAGAGGCCGCCGGTGGAGACGTTGTACGTGTAGCCGTCGGGCGCCGGGCACAGCGCCCACATGCACCAGCAGCCGTCGGCGTGGCCGGCGTTGTACTGCGCCACCTCCCGCCAGGTGACGGCGTCGTCGTCGCTGCGCCACAGGCCCGTCCGCACCACGGTGTCCAGCGACTGCATCGTCATGGTGTGCAGGTAGAGCACGCCGTCCACGCGGATGCAGGTGGTCGGGAGGATTGTGGTGAACCGCCCCGTGTCGTGCGAGTAGTCCAGCAGCTGGCGCGCCCGCCGGGGATCGGGCCCCGCCGGCCGGGTCATCACGCCGGCCCGATCGCCGAACAGGCCGACGGGGGAGCGCCAGTCGCCCGCGCCGATGCTCGGCCCCTCGAACGTGTCGCCGAAGACGTACAGCACCTCGCCGCCGCCGACGCGGCACGGCACGCCGAGGTCGGTTCCGCCGACCCCGAACCGGGTCACAGGGGTGATGTCGCGGAGCTTGCGGAGCCGGGCGGGCTCGGTCGACTGGGGCACGCGCGTCAGCCTGCCAGACAAAGCGACCGAACGTGTCCCACGCTCCGCGAAGCGGCTGTCATCGCGCGCCGGACGGGAGCACCATGGAGTCATGGACACCTTCACGGGACGCGAACTCTACGAGGCATTCCACGCCGACCACGACGCCATCACCGATCGCGATGCGCGGATCTTCGACTCCGCCGGACGGCTGCTCGCCGCCGGGCGGCTCTCCGGGCTGAGGCTCGATGATTCGGACGGCCGCGAGAAGCTGGAGTACAGCTTCCTCTCGCTGCACGACGACGTGGTGTGGGAGCCGAACCATCGCATCGAACTGGCGCCGCAACCGGTTCAGTAGAAACGCGAAAACCCCGGCCGGGGCCGGGGTTTCACGATCTGTGCGCGGAGGGGGACTTGAACCCCCACGTCCGTTAATAGGACACTAGCACCTCAAGCTAGCGCGTCTGCCATTCCGCCACCCGCGCTGGGAAGCTCGTTCACAGTAATCCACGCGCGCCCACGAAACCAAATCGCCCGATCGCGGCCACCGCGCGCGGCGCGCTGCGTGCCGCGGGCACGTGGTACTGATAGGGGTGTGGCTACTGCAGTGAACGCCCTCGACGAGGTGGTCGAGACCGTGAGCACCCTCATCCGCTTCGACACCTCCAACACCGGGGAGCCGGAGACCACCCGCGGCGAGGCCGAGTGCGCGCGGTGGGTGCAGGCCCGGCTCGAGGAGGTGGGCTACGAGACGGAGTACGTCGAATCGGGCCGGCCCGGACGGGGCAACGTCTTCGCCACCCTCAAGGGAGCCGATCCCAAGCGCGGCACCCTGCTGGTGCACGGCCACCTGGACGTGGTGCCCGCAGAACCCGCCGACTGGAGCGTGGACCCGTTCTCCGGCGCGGTCGAGGACGGCTACGTGTGGGGTCGCGGCGCCGTCGACATGAAGGACATGTGCGGCATCATGCTGGCGCTGGCCCGGCAGCTCAAGTCCACGGGCACGGTACCGCCGCGCGACATCACCTTCGCGTTCCTCGCCGACGAGGAGGCCGGCGGCACCTGGGGATCGCACTGGCTCGTCGAGCACCGGCCCGACCTGTTCGCCGGCGTCGCCGAGGCCGTGGGGGAGGTGGGGGGCTTCTCCCTCACGGTCGAGACCCCGTCCGGGGGCAGCAGGCGCCTGTACCTCGTGGAGGCCGCCGAGAAGAGCATGTGCTGGATGCGGCTCACCGCGCGGGCGCGGGCGGGGCACGGCTCGTTCGTGCACGAGGACAATGCCGTGACCGTGCTGTCCGAGGCCGTCGCGCGGCTCGGGCGGCACAAGTTCCCCCTCGTGCTCACCGACACGGTGATCCAGTTCCTGCGCGCCCTCGACCGCGAATCCACCATCGACATCGACCTCGACGGCCCCGATCTGGAGGGGCAGCTCGCCAAGATCGGCGGGCTCGCGCGGATCGTGGGCGCCACCCTGCGGGACACCGCGAACCCGACCATGCTGAACGCGGGCTACAAGGCGAACGTGATCCCGCAGTCCGCGGAGGCCGTGGTCGACTGCCGCGTGCTGCCCGGCCGGCAGGCCGCGTTCGAGCGGGAGCTCGACGAACTCCTCGGGCCGGACATCGAACGGGAGTGGATCACCAAGCTCGACTCCTACGAGACCCAGTTCGACGGTGACCTCGTCGACGCGATGAACGACGCGATCACCGCGTTCGATCCCGAGGGCCGCACCGTGCCCTACATGCTGTCGGGGGGGACGGACGCGAAGGCGTTCGCGAAGCTGGGCATCCGGTGCTTCGGCTTCGCGCCGCTGCAGCTGCCGGAGGACCTGGACTTCGCCTCGCTGTTCCACGGGGTGGACGAGCGGGTCCCCGTCGACGCCCTCCTGTTCGGCACCCGGGTGTTCGAGCACTTCCTGATGCACTCCTAGACGACCACGCCGGATCCGCACACGACGAGAGGAATCCTCCGATGACCGAACAGTACGACCCGTATGCGGGACTGCCGGCGCTGCCGGCGCTCTCCGTCACCTCCGAGAGCATCGTCGACGGCGCCGAGCTGCCCGTGGCGCACCGCAGCGGCATCATGGGCGCGGGCGGCGAGGACGTCTCGCCGCAGCTGTCGTGGAGCGGGGCGCCCGCGGGGACCAAGTCGTACGCGGTCACCTGCTACGACCCCGACGCGCCCACCGCGTCCGGCTTCTGGCACTGGGCCGTCGCCAACATCCCCGCGTCCGTCACCTCGCTCGCCGCCGGCGCGGGCGACGGTGCGCCGGGCTCCCTCCCGGAGGGCGCCCTCACGCTGAACAACGACGCGAGCCTGCCCCGCTACATCGGCGCGGCCCCGCCCGCCGGCCACGGCCCGCACCGCTACATCTTCGTGGTGCACGCCCTCGGCGTGGAGAAGCTCGACATCCCGGCCACGGCCACCCCGGCGTACCTGGGCTTCAACCTGTTCGGCGCCGCGATCGCCCGCGGCTCCATCACCGCGACCTACGCGCAGGTCTGATACCGGTCAGCGGTCGACGCCGACGGCCTCGGCGATCGAGGCGAAGCCGTCGGCGCGCAGCCGCGCCGCGAGTTCCTTGTGCACGGAGCGGGTCCACGTGGGCCCGCCGTAGATGAACTGCGTGTACACCTGCACCAGCGAGGCGCCGGCGCGGATGCGCTGGTACACGTCGTCGGCCGTCTCCACGCCGCCCACGGAGATCAGCACCAACTCGTCGCCCACCCGGGCCGCGAGGCGGCGCAGCACCGCCAGCGAGCGCTCCTTGACCGGCCTGCCGGAGAGCCCGCCGGCGCCGATCGCCTCGACCTCCTCGGCCGGGGTGGCCAGGCCCGCGCGGCTGATCGTCGTATTGGTCGCCACGATCCCGGCCAGGCCCAGCTCGACCGCCAGGTCGGCGACCGCGTCGACGTCCTCGTCGGCGAGGTCGGGGGCGATCTTCACCAGCACCGGCACCGTCACCGTGCCGAGCACCGCCTCCAGGACGGGCCGCAGCGACTCCGTCGCCTGCAGGTCGCGCAGGCCCGGCGTGTTGGGGGAGGACACGTTGACCACGATGAAGTCCGCGAGCGGGCCGAGCAGCATGGCGCTGATCCGGTAATCCTCCGCCGCGCCGTCGAGCGGGGTGAGCTTGGTCTTGCCGATGTTCGCGCCGATCGGCACGGCGGCCGGGCCGGGGTCGCGCTTGCGCAGTTCGTTGGCGGCGGCGCCGGAGCCGTAGTTGTTGAACCCCATCCGGTTGATCAGGGCGTGGTCGGCGGGCAGCCGGAACAGGCGGGGCTCCTCGTTGCCGGGCTGCGGGTGCGCGGTGACGGTGCCGATCTCGGCGAACCCGAAGCCGAGCGCCCCCCAGCCGTTGACGGCCCGCGCGTTCTTGTCGAAGCCCGCGGCGAGGCCGACGGGGGCGGGGAAGCGGACGCCGAACACCGTCTGCTCGAGGATCGGGTCCCGGTACGCCAGGCCGCGGCGGACGCCGGCCCGTACAGGCGGGACCGCGGTGGTGCCGCGGATCAGGCCGAACACCCAGTGATGGATGCGCTCGGGTGAGACGAGGAACATCACCTGCAGGAGCGATCGGTAGATCGCACGGGACATCGCCGACATGGTGCTCACAACCCCTTCGTGCCGTCCGGCGGCAGCATGCCGGACGTCTTCGTGCGTTTGCGGCGCAGCAGGACCCGGCGCGAACCGTCGGTGTACAGCCGCACGCGGGACAACTCCCACCCGCCGAACTCGGCCTCGATGGCCAGTCGCATCGCCGCGGTCACCCGCGACACCTCGCGCGGCAACCTCAGCGGCAGGAAATCGTACTCCTCGTCGCTGTACCCGCCGCTCGGCCGTGCGCCCGCACCCGTCGTCATCGTCGCTCCTACCGGGTGGGGACTGCCTGGATGCCGGCGCCGGTCGCCGACTGCACGTACAGGGTCCCGGTCTTCGCGTCCACCGCGATCGCGTTGGGCTGGCGGACGGTGGGGAACAGCGTGCGCTGCTCCGGGATGCCCGTGTTGAGCGAGTAGCCGACCACCTCGTTGGTCGCGGTGCGGGTGACCCACATGAGCTTCGCGGTCTCGTCGTAGCCCACCGCCCACGGGGAACCCGGCTCCGGGTACAGGAACCGCTCCATGAGCGGCCCCACGGTGTACCCGATGACCTGGTTCTTGCCCGTGTCGACGGCGAACACCCGGCCGTACGGGTCGATGGCGGCGTTGGTGATGCCGCGGCCCACGCGCAGGCCCTTGCCGATCCTGCCGCCCGCGACGTCGACCTCGGTGATCGACGCCTGCAGCCGGTCGACGACCGCCACGTCGTTCTCGTGCACCAGGATCCGGCTCGCCTCGACGGGGCCGGTGATGATTTTCGGGTCCGACGATTCGCCCACCGCGAGGATCCGGCCGTCCGCCGTGCCGGCCAGCACGGCGGCCCCCTCCCCCGCGTACGGCGCGACGGTGAGGACGTCACCGTCGACGTCGAAGGTCCTCCTCCCCACCGTGACGGTCCCGGCGTCGCCATCGGCGCCGGGCAGCACGACGACCTGCTTGCCCGCCGCGACCAGGAACCCGCCGTCCCGGCCGGGAACCACCTGGCTCGGGCGCGAGGCGAAAGTCGAGCGACCCGCGACCGCGAGGCCGCCGTCGACCCGGTACTGCACCACGTCGTTCCCCTCGATCGCGGCGAGGCGGCGCCCGACCGGATCGAACGCGAGCCCCTCGCCGGCCGCGGCGGGGATCACGGTCCCCGCGGGCGCGGTGGCGGGCTCCGGCGCGACGGCCGGGCGCGCCGGGGTGATCGTCGGGCGGTCCTCGCGGGAGGGCGTGTAC
>JBEBXD010000126.1:0-9734 GCA_040391845.1 Tsukamurella paurometabola
CCCCGACGCGATCGAGACGGAACCGACGCTGCCGAACGAGATCGGGATGCACCGGATCGCCTTCTCCGTCGACGATCTCGACGAGGCCCTCGCGATCGCGGCGCGGCACGGCTGCCACCCGCTGCGCGGTGTCGGCAACTACGAGGACGTGTACCGCCTCACCTACGTCCGCGGGCCGAGCGGCATCATCGTGATGCTCGCGCAGGACCTCACGAAGGGCTGACGCCGCGGGGCCGGCCGGCGGATCAGGCGCGATTGAGGGCCGCGGCGGCGCTCACCAGGTCCCGGAAGGCGGCCTCGTCGATCACGGCGGACTCCGTGATGTCGATGGCACGCCGGGTGCCGGCGGTCAGGCTCGCGTTGAACAGGGAAGCGGGGTCCGCGAGCGAGGCGCCCTTCGCGAACGTCACCTTCACCTTGTCCTTGTAGGTCTCCACGGTGCACAGGAGTCCGCCGAGGGAGA
The DNA here is from genome assembly GCA_040391845.1 of Tsukamurella paurometabola. GTDB lineage: Bacteria > Actinomycetota > Actinomycetes > Mycobacteriales > Mycobacteriaceae > Tsukamurella > Tsukamurella paurometabola_B. The sequence continues at coordinate 464 of JBEBXD010000126.1, forward strand.
ACGTGGGCACCCCGTCGGGGTTGGACGGCTTGCGCCACTTGACTTCCTCGACCGCGTCCGGCTCGGCCTCCAGGATCAGTCCCCGGATCTTCTCGACGGTCCGCTCGCGCCACTCGCTGCCCACGCGGCCACGCTACGCCACCCTGTGGTCAGGGGCGCGGTCCACGCCGGTCGACGAGGTGCGCGGTCGCTGGACGGAGCGCATGTACGGCGAACGCGGCGCAATCCTCGAGGAGGTTGCGGCGTGAGCAGCCGGCGTGGTCGGGATGACAGGATTCGAACCTGCGACCCTCCGCTCCCAAAGCGGATGCGCTACCAAGCTGCGCCACATCCCGTGATCGCTCGAGCGACCAGCTAGAGAGTACCCGCCGCGCGGACCCCGACCGCGTTCGCATCGTCCGGCGTGACCCGGCCCCGCGCCGACCCGCGCGACTACTGTGCGGGGCGTGGCTTCGAGTGGGGATCAGCAGGAGACGTACCGGATCGTGCCCGGCGCGATCGTCGGCTTCGCCTCCGGCGGCACTGCGCGCGACCCCGGCGCGCCGACGGGAACGGAGCTCTGGTCGCTGAACGTGCTACCGGACCACCACGGCACCGGGGTCGCCTCCGCGCTCATGGAATCGGTGATCGGCAGGGCGCTGCACATCTGTGGCTGGCCACCGGCAACTCGCGGGCCGTGGCCTTCTACCGCAAGCACGGGTTCGAGCTGGACGGGGGCGTGCAGTTCGACGCGGAGTGGGGCTGCCACGAATCGCGGATGGCACGCGGGACCTGACGGACGCTAACGAACTCGTGCAGGCTGGCAAACTGGTCTGATGACGAGAACGCGCGGCGCACTGCTGCTTGCCTCCCTGCTCGCCACCACGGCACTGACGGTCGCGCTCGGGACCACCGACCCCTCGGCCCCGCTGACCTATCCGAGCCGGTTCCTCATCTGGAACCTCTTCCTCGCCTGGATCCCCATGGTGTGCGCGGTCGGGTTCGCCGCGGTGCGCTCCCGCTGGGCGATGGTGCCGCTCGGCGTCGGGTGGCTGGCGTTCCTGCCCAACTCGCCGTACCTGGTGACGGACCTCGTTCACCTCGGCGACGGGGAGAACCTGTGGCGGCACGTGCTGCAGTACGGATTCGCCGCGTGGACGGGGATCCTGCTCGGCGTGGTCTCCATGTTGCTGGTGCACCGCCGCCTGCAGCGCGGGTTCGGGGCGTGGTGGGGATGGCTCGCCGTGGCGGCGTCGGTGGCGCTGTGCGCGATCGGCGTGGTCATCGGCAGGTTCCAGCGGTGGAACTCGTGGGACCTGGTGACCCGGCCGAACGCCGTGGTCGTCGCGACCCTCGACTGGGTGACCTCGCCGTTCTCCTACGTCCAGTCGACCGGCGTCGCGGCCGCGGTCGCCGCGTTCTTCGGGCTCGCCTACCTCACCGTCTGGTCGCTCACGCCGCCGGTGGCGGTGCGCCGCGAGACCGCCCCGGCGCGCGAGTGAACGGCGTACCGTCGACCTCGTGTACCTGGAGCGGTTCGTCGCGGACGGCTACCTCGACGCGGACCGCGCCGAGCGGCTGAGCTGGGAGACCGCGCGGTACGCCTCCCGGATCTACCTGATCGTGGGCGGTCGGCGCCTGCTGGCGCAGAACCTGCCGCTGTGCTGGGCGGACCTGGACGTGGGGCCGGGCACCCCGATCGCGCTGGAGGTGACCAGCGGGAACCGCGGCCTGTTGGAGGACGAGCAACGCGCCATCGCCGGTTTCGCGGACCGCTTCCGTGAGGTGCTGATCCCTCCCGAGTCCGGCCGCCGCCGGTGGTCGTTCCTGCGCCGACGGGCCGCCGGCGTTACGTGAGCGGATCGCGGTCCGTGAGGAGCGCGGCGAGCACATGGGCCTGGCTGATGTCCTCCGCCTTCGACGCCGTGAGCAGGGTGACCGGGCCCTGTTCGGTCAGCGTGCGCAGGTCCGCGAGCGCAGCCGCGGCGGCCGGCTCGGCGAGTTCCTCCCGGTAGCGCCGCACGAACTCGGGGTACTTCTCTCGGTCGTGGCCGTACCAGGTGCGCAGCTCGGTGGACGGTGCCACGTCCTTGCACCACTCGAACAGGTCGGCGCGATCCTTACTGATCCCGCGGGGCCACAACCGGTCGACCAGCACGCGCTTGCCGTCGCCGTCGGCCTCGTCCTCGTACACCCGCTTGACCCGCACCGTCATCGTCGCTCCTTTCGTCGTCCGCTCCGCGGCGATCACCTTCGCCCGCTGCAGTACCGCCTCCAGCATGGCCGGTGTGAGGCGCCCGGTGAAGGTGTTCTGCTGGCTCACGTGAAAACACCCGAGCACCACCAGGTTCCGCCCGTCAGGGTGGTGCAGGTCCACGCGCGCGCCGTGGCCGAAGGGCGGGCGGGGCCGCGGGACCGTCCACCCGCCGTCGGCGAGCACGGCGAACAGCGCCTGCCAGCCGAACCCGCCGAGCACCACGACGACGCGCGCGGCGGGGAGGAGCTCCAGCTCGCGTGCGAGGAACGGGGAGCAGGTGCGCCGCTCGGTCGGCGTCGGCTTGTTCGCGGGAGGGGCGCAGTGCACGGGCGAGGTGATGCGAACGCCGCGCAGCCGCGTCCCGTCGCCGATCGCGGTGGCCGTGGGCCGGGTGGAGAGGCCCACGGCGTGCAGGGCGGCGAACAGCACATCGCCGCTGCGGTCCCCGGTGAACATGCGGCCGGTGCGGTTCGCGCCGTGGGCGGCGGGCGCCAGCCCCACCACGAGGACGGAGGCGTCGTCGGGGCCGAAACCCGGTACCGCTCTTCCCCAGTACTCCTCGTCGGCGTACGCGGCACGTTTCACGCGCGCCACCTCCTCCCGCCAGGCGACCAGGCGCGGGCACGCCCGGCAGGTGGTGATCAGGGCGTCCAACTCCGGCACGGAACGCACGTCCACCGCCGCCGACGGTGCCTCCTCCGCCGCGGTCGTTCGGGTTCGCCTGGCCATGATTCGAGGCTAGGCCTCCTTGCCGCTGGGCGTGAGGAAGGCGTGTGGAGTTCCGGCGACTCCCGTCGCGAACCGACCAGGAACGGTGCTGTGGGGCGGGATCGGGCTCGCGCTGACGGTACCCGGAGATGGGCGAGGCCGGCGGCACCTGTAACGCGCCCCGGCCTCTGTTTCACTGAGCGGTTTACAGTCACGCTCACGAACTTGTTCGAAACTCTAGCAGACGGCGCCCCTGTGTTCCAATCCGCTAGGACGCGGGCCGCGCGACCCGGCGGATCCAGGCGGTCGCGGCGAGCGAGATGAGCGCGGTCGCAACCAGATAGGTGGCGGCGGACCAGGGCGCACCGTCGGACCCGTGGATGAGGGCGGTGAGGATGAGGGGAGTCAGGCCGGACGCGTAGATCCCCGAGAACTGGTACACGACGGACAGGCCCGTGTACCGGACCTCGGTGGGGAACAGGCTCGCGAAGAACGTGCCCTGGGCGGCGTAGAAGACCCCGTGGACGAAGCCGAACACCACCACCAGCCCCACGGTGAACCACACGATCGACGCGGTGCCGAACAGGGCGAACACCGGGAACACCGCGATCCCGTAGAACAGCACCCCGACCCCGTACACGCGGGCCGCGCCGAACCGGTCCACGAGCGTGCCCGCGAGCGGGATGACGAGCGCCATCACCAGCGCGGCGGCGGTGACCGCGAGCAGGACGTCCACCTTGTTCATCGCCAGAGTCGTTGTGGCGTAGGTGATCGCGAACACGCCCCACGTGTTGAACGCGCTGCCCTCCGCCCAGCGCGCCAGGCAGCCGGCGATCGTGTTGCGGCGCAGCGCGGGGTCACCGAGCAACTGGCGCAGCGGGGTGCGGGAGGTGTCCAGCGTGGCGCGTGCCGCCACGAACGCGGGCGTCTCGTCGACCGCCAGCCGCACGACGATGCCGATCACCACCAGCACGATCGAGACGGCGAAGGCGATGCGCCAGCCGAACCGGAGGAACTGGTCGTCGTCGAAAACCGTTTGCAGCAGGGCGAACACGGCCGTCCCCAGGCCCAGCCCGAGGGCGAGCCCCACCTGCGGCACCGCCCCGAAGCGGCCCTTGCGGCCGGCGGGCGCGTGCTCGACCGCGAGCAGTACGGCGCCCGCCCACTCGCCGCCGAGCGCGAAGCCCTGCACGATCCGCAGGAGCAGCAACAGGATCGGGGCGAGCACGCCCACCTGCGCGGCGGTCGGCAGCGCGCCCATCAACGCCGTCGCCACGCCCATGAGCAGCATCGTCAGCGCGAGGGTCTGCCGCCGGCCGATCCGATCGCCGATGTGCCCGAAGACCAGCCCTCCGATGGGCCGCATCACGAAACCCACTGCGAAGGTGACGAAGCTGAGCATCGTGCCCACGAACGAACTGGTGTCCGGGAAGAACAGCTTGGAGAACACCAGGGACGCCGCCGTGGAGTACAGGAAGAAGTCGTACCACTCGACGGTGGTGCCGAGCAGCGACGCCGCGATCACGCGGCGCAGTTGGGCGCGATCGGGCGCGGACGGTCCGGGGGCGGCCTCGACGGTGGCGGTACTCACCGGCTGGAAGCTATCGGCGTAGGGCGGGCCCTGTCACCGGTTGCGCTCGCGGTGACGGGAACCCCGCGGCGCCGCCGGGTATCAGGCGGGCGGCGGATCCGTCGCCAGGAAGTCGCGCTGGAACATGCGCATCAGGCGGGCGTCCCGGTAGGCGCCGTTGGAGAAGAACTCGTCCCGGAGGACGCCCTCCTCGACGAAGCCGATCGTGCTGTAGATGTGCACGGCCGGCGCGTTGTCGACGTCCACGAACAGATACACCTTGTGCAGGTTGAGGATTCGGAACGCGTAATCGAGCGCCTTGCGGGTGGCGATGCGGGCGTAGCCGCGCCCCTGCGCCGCCGGGGCCACGATGATCTGGAACTCGCACTTCCGATGGATGAAGTTGATCTCCATCAGTTCCACCAGGCCCACCGGGATGCCGTCGTTGACGATGATGAACCGGCGCTCACGCTCGTCGTGGATGTGCCGCTCGTAGATGTCCTCGAGCTCGCCCAGCGCGTCGAACGGTTCCTCGAACCAGTAGGACATCACCGCGCGGTCGTTGAACAGGCCGTGCACGAACCGCAGGTCCGTGCGCTCCATCGCACGCAACTCGATGGTCATGGTTCCACGCTAGGCCGCGGCGAGACCGATCGCCAGAGCGGCAACGCCCACGAGGGGCGCCGCGCCCTGGATCACGGCGGCGCGGATCTTGGTCCGGTCGGAGAGGCCGAGCACCAGGGCCGCCGCCAGCATCGACCCGGCGCCCACGAGGACGAGCGTCGCGCCCACCGCGCGCTGCGGCGCGAACAGCGCCAGCCCCACGAAGACCGCGATCGCGAGGAACAGGTTGTAGAACCCCTGGTTGAAGGCGAGCGGGCGCGTGATCTCGGCGGTCTCGGCGGTGGTGCCGAACGTCGCGCGCGACCGCGGCGAGGTCCACGCGATCGATTCGAGGTAGAAGATGAAGCAGTGCACCAGCGCCGCGATGGCGGCGAACACGAGCCCGATGGCGATCATGGGGTACATCCTGGCTCATCGCCGGGGAGTCCGCCCCTCGCCCGGGCTGTGAGGTGCGGGGCGGGGTCGAGTACGCTGGGCCGAGTGCCGAAGGCCCGACGGGGTCTCGTGCTGCCCGCAGGAAACCGCACATCACGTGGTCCTCCTGCTGATACCAACCACGAGGAGAACGAGTGAAGAGCACCGTCGAGCAGCTGAGCCCGACTCGCGTCCGCCTGAGCGTCGAGGTTCCCTTCGACGAGCTCGCGCCCGATTTCGATCGCGCCTACCAGACGCTCGCGCAGCAGGTGAACATCCCCGGCTTCCGCAAGGGCAAGGCCCCGGCGAAGCTGATCGAGGCGCGCGTCGGCCGCGACGCCGTGCTCTCGCAGGTGATCAACGATGCGCTGCCCGGCAAGTACAGCCAGGCCGTCCTGGACTCCGATGTCAAGGCCCTCGGCCAGCCCGAGATCGACATCGACAAGCTCGAGTACGGCGAGACCTTCGCGTTCACCGCCGAGGTGGACGTGCGCCCCGAGATCACGCTGCCCGAGTACTCGTCCATCGAGGTCGAGGTCCCGTCGCTCGAGGTCACCGACGCCGACGTGGACGAGCAGGTCGAGGGGCTGCGCGCCCGGTTCGGCACCCTCAAGGGCGTCGACCGCGCCGTCGAGACCGGCGACTTCATCACCATCGACCTGTCGGCCACCGTCGACGGCAAGGACGTCGAGGACGCCAAGACCACCGGCCTCTCGCACGAGGTCGGCTCCGGCAACCTCATCGACGGTCTCGACGAGGCCGTCGTCGGCCTCAAGGGCGGCGAGTCGAAGCAGTTCACCACCACCCTCGTCGCCGGCGAGTTCGCCGGCCAGGAGGCCGAGGTCACCGTCACCGTCGACTCCGTCAAGGAGCGCGAGCTGCCCGAGCTCGACGACGAGTTCGCCCAGCTGGCCAGCGAGTTCGACACCGTCGACGAGCTGCGCGCCGACCTGCGTGAGCGGGTCGAGCAGAACAAGAAGCTGGGCCAGGCCGCCGACATCCGCGACGCCGTGCTCGACAAGCTGCTCGAGTCCGTCGAGGTGCCGCTGCCCGAGGCCGTGGTCAAGGAGCAGGCGGACGCCAACGTGCACGACGTGCTGCACCAGGTGGGCCACAACGAGGAGCTGCTCGAGACCGCCCTCAAGGCGCAGGGCACCACCCGCGAGGAGTTCGAGACCCAGGCACGCGAGTCCGCTGAGAAGCAGGTCAAGGTCCAGCTGCTGCTGGACGCGATCGCCGACGCGCAGGACGTGCAGGTCGACCAGCAGGAGCTGCAGGAGCACATCCTGTTCCAGTCGCAGCGCTACGGCGTGCAGCCCGCCGAGTTCATCCAGCAGATCCAGCAGGCCGGCCAGCTCCCGGCCCTGTTCCAGGAGGTCCGCCGCGGCAAGGGCCTCGCGGACGTGGTCCTGGAGGTCGTGGTCAAGGACGCCGACGGCAACACCGTGGACACCAAGGCGCTGTTCGATCGTGACGACGCCGGCGAGGAGCTCGCCGAGGAGGCCGCATCCGAGGTGGACGTGGTCGCCGAGGCCGAGGAGATCGCGGCCGAGGCCGACGAGAAGTAGCACCCGCGGAGCGCCCCGCAGCCGGACCGGCTGCGGGGCGTTTCTGCCCTCAGCGGAGCCGAGCGTGCCGGGGGACGTTCCACCCCAGGGCGTTCGTTAGTGTCGATGACAGCAAAGAAAGGCAGGGAGCAGCGGATGACCTCCAACCCCATCATGCGGACCGGAATGGCCGGCCTGAACCTGAACGATTCGGTGTACAGCCGCCTCCTGGAGTCGCGGATCATCTTCCTCGGCAGCGAGGTGAACGACGACATCGCGAACCAGCTCTGCGCGCAGATGCTGCTGCTGTCCGCGGAGGACCCGTCCAAGGACATCAACCTCTACATCAACTCGCCCGGCGGCAGCATCTCGGCCGGCATGGCGATCTTCGACACCATGGAGTTCGTCGAGTGCGACGTGGCGACCTACGCGATGGGCATGGCCGCCTCGATGGGTGAGTTCCTGCTCGCGGCCGGCGCCAAGGGCAAGCGCTACGCCCTGCCGCACGCGCGCATCATGATGCACCAGCCCTCCGCCGGCATCGGTGGTACGGCGGCCGACATCGCGATCCAGGCGGAGCTGTTCCGCAAGACCAAGGTCGAGATGAACCGGCTCAACGCCCAGTTCACCGGCCAGCCGATCGAGAAGATCGAGGCCGACGCCGACCGCGACAAGTGGTTCACGGCCGAGGAGGCCCGCGACTACGGCTTCGTCGACCACGTCGTCAGCCGCGCGAGCTCCGTCAAGTAGGAGAGGAAACCACTGCAATGACCGACGGTTACCCCATGAACCTCGCGGCCCAGGGCGCGTACGTCCCCGCCCAGTCCCGCTACACCATCCCGCAGTTCTTCGAGCGCGCGGCGAACGGCGAGCAGCGGGTGATGGACCCCTACGCCAAGCTGTTCGACGAGCGCATCATCTTCCTCAAGACCCAGATCGACGAGGTCTCGGCGAACGACGTGATGGCCCAGCTGCTGGTGCTCGAGTCGCAGGACCCGGACCGCGACATCACCATCTACATCAACTCGCCCGGCGGCAGCCTGTACGACGCCCTCGGCATCTACGACACGATGCAGTACGTCCACTGCGACGTGGCCACCGTGGTGCTCGGGACCGCGGCCTCGGCCGCGGCGATCCTGCTCGCCGGCGGCACGGAGGGAAAGCGCGCCGCCCTGCCCAACTCGACGGTGCTGATCCACCAGCCGCGTACGGGCGGCTCCATGCGCGGCCAGGTCTCGGACCTCGAGATCCAGGCGGCCGAGATGGAGCGGGCACGTAACCGCCTCGACGAGATCCTGGCGAGCCACACCGGCCAGACAGTGGAGCAGATCCGCAAGGACACGGACCGCGACAACATCCTCACGGCCGACCAGGCCAAGGAGTACGGGATCGTGGACACGGTGTTCCCGTACCGCAAGGCGTCCGCGAAGTAATCGGAGCAGCACACCGGGGGTTCGCGACACGCCGCGTGAGCGGGTTCCGCGGCCCCCGGTGCCGCCTGCAGCAAGCTATTCATATCGGTCGCCGGGACGGAAGTTCGCGGGTACCGTCGTACTAGAGACACCCCTGCTTAGCGGCAGCGGCAGGCGAGTCATCGGCAAGGGAAGTAGGCACTGGGCATGGCACGGATCGGGGACGGCGCAGACCTGTTGAAGTGCTCTTTCTGCGGGAAGAGCCAGAAGCAGGTCAAGAAGCTGATCGCCGGTCCCGGCGTGTACATCTGCGACGAGTGCATCGATCTCTGCAACGAGATCATCGAGGAGGAACTGGCCGAGACCAGTGACGTGAAGCTGGACGAGCTGCCCAAGCCCGTCGAGATCCGTGACTTCCTCGACAACTACGTCATCGGCCAGGACTCGGCCAAGCGCAACCTCGCGGTGGCCGTCTACAACCACTACAAGCGGATCCAGGCGGGCGAGCGCAAGGACGCGCGCGGCGAGAGCGTGGAGCTGGCGAAGTCCAACATCCTCATGCTCGGGCCCACCGGCTGTGGCAAGACCTACCTCGCGCAGACCCTCGCGAAGATGCTCAACGTGCCCTTCGCGATCGCCGACGCGACCGCCCTCACCGAGGCGGGCTACGTGGGCGAGGACGTGGAGAACATCCTGCTCAAGCTGATCCAGGCCGCCGACTACGACGTCAAGCGCGCCGAGACCGGCATCATCTACATCG
>JBEBXD010000127.1:0-9636 GCA_040391845.1 Tsukamurella paurometabola
GGGGCCCATCACCAGCGGGGGCACCAGGTGCGGCACCACCGGGTCGGGGGCGGTGGCCGCCGGGGCACCCGCGCCCAACGCGGTGCCGCCCGTGCCGCCGTCGTTGATCGAGGCCGTGGTCTCGGGGAGCGGGTTGCCGGTGCGCACGCCGCTGCCGCTCTCCGGGGCCGCGGCGCCGGAGCCCGTGCTGCTCGAGGCTGTGCCGGAGCCGGTCGGGGTGCCCGTGCCGCTCGAGCCTGTGCCGGAGCCGGTCGGGGTGCCCGTGCCGCTCGAGCCTGCGCCCGAGCCGGTCGGGGTGGACGGGGCCCCGCCGGAGCCGGTGCCCCCGGTGCCGCCACTGCCCGAGCCCTGCGAGCCGCCGCCGCTGCCGCCGTGACCACTGCCACCGTGACCGTGTTCGCCGGACCCGCTGCCGCCGTGACCGTTCTCGCCGGACTCTTCGTTGTCGTTTCCGGTACCGCCGTCGTCGCCGGGGTTGGGGTCGTCCTCAGCGCCGGCGCCCTCGTCGTCCCCGTTCGCATTACCCGGCTTGTCGTCGTCGTTGATGCCGGTGGGCGTGTTTGCCCCGGGCCTGGCGGTCGTCGAGCCCGTCCCGGTGCCCGTCGAGCCCGTCCCGGTGCCGGTCGAGTCCGATCCCGTGCCCGAACCGGTGCCCGTTCCGGACCCGGTGCTCGTGCCGGACCCGGTGCTCGTGCCGGACCCGCCGGTGGTCTTGCCCCCGCCACCGAGGAGTGAGCCGAATCCGCCGAGGATCGAGCCGGAGCCGTGGCCCCTGTCGTGGCCCTTGTCGTTGTTCTTGTCGTCGGAAGAGCTAGAGCCCGAGGTGCCGTCGGCCGCGTTCGATGACGCGGACGAGGAGCCGGAGTCGCTGGAACCGGAGGTATCGGGGTCCGCCCACGCGGGCGCGGAGGCGATCGCGCCGACGGCGAGAGCGGTCATTCCGATGGCGCGGAGCCGGCGGGAAAGGCGGGCCGGATGAGACACGACACACCCCTTCCGTCCATCGTGCACACGTGTAGGGAAGAATACAGTATGCGCGCGCGTGCCGATACCCGATCGCGAACGGATCGTGTCTCTTGGTGAAGTGCGTTATAGTGTGATGGAGGCTTGCGGACTCGCAATACAATGTGTTCTGCGAGTTTTGACAGTGGTGCCGGTGATAGAGAGGGATGGCACAAGTGGATACAGGTAATAAGTACGACAGCGACGCCCTGGTGGGCCAGGGTCTGTTCGCGAGTCGTCTCGAGGAGCTGTTCCGCACGGTGCCCGGACCGAACGGCCGTGCGTTCACCGCGAAGGCGATCGCGCAGCGGTCCACCGCCCTGGGCTTCCGCCTGGGCGAGTCGTACCTCAGCCAGCTGCGATCCGGCAAGGCGAAGTCGCCGTCCTTCCGCACCGTCGAGGGCATCTCGGCCGCCTTCGGTGTGGACGTGCACTACTTCCTCGAGGACGAGGCCGCCCAGCGCACGCGCGATCAGATCCACCTCATGCGCCTGCAGGCGGATACCAAGGTGCAGATGGCCGCGTTCCGCCTCGCGGGGCTCTCGCCGGACTCGGTGAACATGGTGAACGAGCTCATCAAGGTTTTGCGCGTGCAGCAGGGTCTGCCCGCGGACCCGCCGGAGCTTCCCGTAGACTCGCGCGAGACCGAGGGACTCTGACGAGCTTCCCCGGCTGACGCACTCACCGGCGGGCGCGGCCGCCCCCGGACGAGCGGGTGCGTCTCCGGCGCGACGTCCCTCTGCGACGTGTGGAGGTGGGGTTGTGCGTTCGGTGAAGGCCCTGCGTCGCCTGTGCGAGAACGAGGTGCGCAGCCTCGACCTCGACCTGCCCTTCAATGCGGTGCAGCTGTGTGAGAACTACGGCAAGCGGCGCGGCCGGGACATCCTGGTGATCTCGCAGCCACTTCCCGTCGGCATGCCGAACGGGCTGTGGCTCGTCGGCGAGGACGCCGATTACTTCTTCTACCAGGCGAACACGTCGCGCACCCACCGCGATCAGATCATCATCCACGAGTTCGGGCACCTCATCGCCGGCCACCAGAACGCGGGCCCCACCGCGCAGGACCCGCAGGCGGCGGAGATGACCTCTCCCGACGCCGCCGCCGCGCTGCACCGCACCTGTTACGACGACGAGCACGAGTGGGAGGCGGAGATGATCGCCTCCATCATCCTCGGGTGGGCGTCCGAGGCCGGCGCGCTCGCCGGCCGCACCGCCAAACACGACAGCCTCCGCGGAATCCAACGCGCCCTGGGAGGTCACTCCCGGTGGCTGTGAAGATCGTCAACGTACTCGGCGTCGCCTTCTTCACCCTGGTGCTGTGCTGGCGCATCCACCGCCTCTACCGCGCGAAGGCGGGCATCCAGGCGGTGGCCGTCACCGTCGCCATCGCGTCGCTCACCCTCGCCGTGCTGCTGCTCGGCTCGCCGCTCGCCACGACCATCGACGGTGCGCTCTGGCGCGGCTCCTCCCGGCTCGGGGGCTACGCGACGCTGGCGCTGGGCGTCGCCGCCCTCGCCGTCGCGTTCTTCTACGGGCCCACCGAATCGGCCCGGCAACGGCGCGCCGGCATGGAGGCGATCCCGCTGATCGCGGCGGTGGTCGGGCTGTCCGTCGCCATGACGGTGACCCCCGCCCCGCTGCGCGACGCCACCCTGGACACGCTCACCGTGCAGGAGCTCGGCTTCGCCGTGTTCTTCGTGATCGCCGGCGGCTACCTCATGTACGGCCTCGCCGACTGCGTACTCTCGCTGACCAGGCTCATGCCGTTCGCGGACGGCTACCTCGTGACCTCGCTGCGGCTGATGTCGGCGGGCCTCGCGATCACCGCGGTCGGGTCGCTGGCGCAGGTCGTCTTCGTGCTCACCAGCACGCTGAACGTGGCGTCCTGGCCCGTGCTGCTCACCGTCTCCCGGGCCTGCACCGCCGCAGGCATCCTGCTGTTCGTGGTGGGGCTGAGCTACCCGGGCGTGCGCGGTTTCGTGGTGCAGCTGCAGTACCGCCGCAAACACCGCCGCGACCTCGAGCGGCTCGAGCCGCTGTGGACGCTGCTCACCAGCGCCGTTCCCGAGGTGGTACTGAACGCCGGCAAGGCCGGACGCGACCCGCACCTGCGGTTCCAGCGCCGCGTCGTCGAGATCCGAGACGTGCTCGTGCAGCTCAGCCCGTACCTCCCGGAGGACTTCGGCGACGGCGTGCCGGAGGAGAACGTGCACAACCTGCTCGTGGCCATCGACCTGCGGGAGGAGGCCGGGGCGGCCCCGGCACCGTCGGCCATGGTGCTCCCGCCCGAGGGCAGCACCATCGACGACGACGCCGCCCCGCTCCTCGCCCTCTCGGACGCGGTCAGGGCGACGCCCGACGACGAACTGCAGATCTAGCGGGGAGCCATCCGGATCGCGCCGTCCATCCGGATCGTCTCACCGTTCATGTAGTCGTGCTGCGAGAGGAAGTACGCGAGGTCCGCGTACTCCGAGGGCTCGCCGAGGCGCTGCGGGAACGGCACGGCGGCCTCGAGCGTCTGCTTGAACTCCGGGGTCACGCCGGCCAGCATCGGGGTGTTGATGGTGCCGGGGGCGATGGTGTTCACCCGGATGCCGAACTGCGCGAGATCGCGCGCCGCGGTGATCGTCATGGCGTGCACGCCGCCCTTGGACGCGGTGTAGGCGATCTGGCCGATCTGACCCTCGAAGGCCGCCACGGAGGCGGTGTTCACGATCAGCCCGCGCGAACCCTGCGCGTCCGCGGTCTCCTGCTTGGACATCTGATCCGCGGCCAGGCGCATCACGTTGAACGTGCCCACCAGGTTGATGTTGATCACCGTCTGGAACAGGTCCAGCGCGTGCGGGCCCTTCTTGGACAGGATGCGGCCGGCCCAGCCGACGCCCGCGCAGTTCACTGCCACGCGCAGCGGGCCGGCCTTGACCGCCTCGGCGATCGCGGCGAGGACCTCGTCCTCCTTGGTGACGTCGGCGGCGACGAGGTGCACGTTCGCGGGCGGGGTCGCCTTGTCGATGGACTGCTGCAGGTCGATGCCGAATACGGTGGCGCCCGCCTCGGCGAACCGCTTCGCGGTGGCGGCGCCGAGGCCGGAAGCGCCACCGGTGACGATGACGGAGGAGCCGGAGACGTCCATGGCTGATTGCCTTTCTGTAGTGGAGCGCACTCGCCGGTGGGCGGGGCGACGCACCTCACACTAGTGAATCGTCGTTCTTCCGGGCGCGGGGGTGTTGTCCGACGGTGCCGTCCGTGCCGCCCCGGCGCGGTGCGCGCGGCGCACGACCACGGCGCCGCCGGCCAGCGTCGCGGCCACCACCACGCCGGTGACGATGCGGGAGGTGCCGCCGAGCCCCGGCCACGCCTCGATCAGCAGCCACACGCCGAACCCGAAGAACAGGACGGTGGCGCCGAGCGCGATGGCCCGCTCGGGCAGCCGCGCGCCCAGCACGGCGCCCACCCCGATGGCGAGGGCGTCGGCCGCGACCATGCCCAGCGTGGAGCCGGCCCACACGCCGAACCAGTTGTGCTGCGTGGTGAGGGTGATGGTGGCCAGCATGGTCTTATCGCCCAGCTCGGCGAGGAAGAACGCCGACGCCACGGCGAGGAACACCGAGCGGGTGACCCGGTCGGCGGTGGCGCTCTCCTCGTCCGAGAGGCTGTCGCCGCGCCAGGTCCAGAAGGCGAACACCAGCATGGAGACGCCGGCGATCGCGGTGATGACGTGGCCTCCGATCGCGGAGCCGAGCGCGTAGCCGATGCCCACGGAGGCGATGTGGGTGAGCGCGGTGGCGGCGGTGATACCCAGCAGCACCACGCGCCAGTTGAAGCGGGCGGCGAAGGTCATGGCCAGCAGCTGCGACTTGTCGCCGAGCTCGGCCACGAAGACCACGACGAAACCGATGAACAACGCGTTGAGCACGGCCCTTCACCTCCTGCGACGACCCGGTGCCACGCGGATCCGATCGTCGGACCGCGCACGTGGCACAAAGGTCTCGCCCACCGGAGATCCGGTTCGCGGGCCGGGCTGTGTGCCAGTATGTCGACCGCGCGATTGGGGGCTACTCCCCTTCATGCGTGTTCCAGGCTAGTCAGCGGCGCACGAAATCGCAAGGTGCGCAAGAGTTTCAGCGCCCTGTGCGAATTCTTCACGGCCCCGGCGCAGGGGTTTCGGCCACCCGGATCCGACGGTGCCGGGCTCCCGGCCCGACACCGTCCGGTCAGCGGCGGACGGCGAGGATCTGCGCCATGGGGAAGCGGTAGTCCTTGTCGCGGTAGACGATCCGCCACGCCTCGTCGAAGCCGGCGTCGGCGAGTACGCGGGCGAACTCGTCGGGGTGCCAGCGCCAGGCGCGAGCCACGACGTGGTCGAACTCCGCCGGCGGCCCCGGCTCGTCGCAGGCCTGGAAGGCCGCGAGGACCGGGACGCCCGGCGCGGCCCGGTGGGACCAGCGCCGCACCGTCGAACGGACCTCGGACGGTTCCACGTGAATCAGGCTGAACCGGGCCAGGATCGCGGCGATCGGCGCCACGGGTACGGCGTCGAGGGAGGCGTCACCCTCGACGAAGGGCAGCTCCGGGTGCAGGCGCCGGGCGTGGGCGAGCATCGCCGGGCTGGGATCGAGACCCAGCACGTCCAGCCCGCGCGCGGCCAGATCGGCGGCCACGTGGCCGAGCCCGCAGCCCACGTCGAGCGTGCGGCCCGGCCGGCCCGCGGCGGCCTCCGCGAACGCCGCGGCGGCGTGCGCCTCGATCGGGTACTGGTACGGATCCGGGAAGGTCCGCTCGTAGAGATCGGCCAGCGCGTCGTACCCGGGCTGCGTGCTCACCCGGCCACTGTGGCACACCCGGAACGACGCGAGCCCCATCCGCGGCGCGGACGGGGCTCGGGAGTCGGCTGGTTACAGCGCGGTGGAGGCGAGGGCGGTGGCGTAGCGGGCGGCCACGTCCTCCCAGTTCACGACGTTCCACCAGGCCTTGACGTAATCGGCCTTGACGTTCTTGTACTGCAGGTAGAAGGCGTGCTCCCACATGTCCAGCTGGAGCAGCGGGGTGAGGCCGATGGAGATGTTGCCCTGCTGATCGGTGAGCTGCTGGATCACCAGGCGCCGGCCCACGTGGTCGTACGCGAGCACCGACCAGCCCGATCCCTGCAGGGTGTTGGCGACGGCGTTGAAGTGCGCCTGGAACTTGTCGAAGCTCCCGAACTGCTCGTCGATGGCGGCGGCCAGGTCGCCGACCGGCTTGTCGCCGCCGTTCGGGGACATGTTCTTCCAGAAGATCGAGTGGTTGGTGTGGCCACCCAGGTGGAAGGCGAGGTTCTTCGACAGCAGCGGCGCCTTGGTGGCGATGGACCCGTCGTCGCGGGCCTCGGCGAGCTGCTCGAGGGCGGTGTTCGCGCCGGCCACGTACGCCGCGTGGTGCTTGTCGTGGTGCAGCTGCATGATCTCGCCCGAGATGTGGGGCTCGAGAGCGCTGTAGTCGTAATCGAGGTCCGGCAGAGTGTAGACGGCCACGTCTTTCCCTTCGATTGCGAGGACTGTTGTCCTCTGATTGGTCCTACGTACTCTCCCAGCCTTTCTTATCTGGAATGGTTCCGCAATGAGGACGGGGGAAACCGCATGAAGTGCGGTTGAGGTTCGGGCTCGCCGTGCCGGGATGCGCAGGACGACGGCGGGTGGACCGCCCGGGCCTTCAGCCCAGGGCGATGATGAGCGCCAGCGCGAGGACGAGCACGGCCACCGTCAGCAGGGTGCGGGTGAGCGAGCGCGAGAAGTACACCGTGCACGAACTCCGGCGCGCGGCCTCGGGTGCGGCCGCGAGGGAATGGCTGTGCTTGACCGACATCGCTCCGCCTTCCACGGTTGCAGTTGTGAACTCCGTCACAGGTGTGGTGTGGACCACTGTAGCGGAGCTGCGCGGGCGTGGGAAATCGGTCCCCCGGGATGGAGGCGAGCCGGTGGGGCGGGGTATTTGTCCGATGTTTGTTGTTCACCTGCGCCGATGTGACCAACCAGACCGTCCTGGGGTTTTACGGTGTTCACCTGCGCCGCCGCCGCGAGGGGCGATAGAAATTGCCACCTGCTCTATCGGAAATGCTTGGAATTCCGCCTTCGGACCGGGATCATCGATCCCATGACCGGATCCAGAATCGGAGTGCGCACCATGCACCCGAGCGCCGATCGGGCCCGCCGCCTCCGCACCCTGGTGGGCGGCCGCCAGACCCGCGCCGACATCGTCGTCTCCACGACGCTGCTCGTCGTCTCGTTCACCGCGACGATCGTCAACCTCGTGCTCGCCGTCCGCGCGCTGCCCACCCTCCGCGACTGCGCCGCCCTGGCCTGCAGCTACGGCGGCGACTTCGACGTGCTCGCCATCGCGTTCCTGATCTCGCTGCTGCTGGGCACCACCTTCGGCGCCCACGCGGTGCTCAACCTGCTCAACCGCCGCAGCGCGTGGGCGTACGCCGCCCTCGACCTGCTGGTCTCGATCGGCTGCCTGTTCGGCGCCCTGGCGTACATCTCCGGGATCTGACACCCGGCGTTACGCTGGTGAGCGTGTCCACCACCGCGCCCGCTCCCGCGCCGCCGGCGTCCGCGGCCGCGCGTCTGCGTGCGTCCGCCCTGCCGCTGGCCGCCGCGGCGGGCACCGGGGCCGTCGTCCTCGCCCTGCACCTGCGCGATCCGCACGTGCAGAACAGCTGGGGCGTGTGCCCCCTGTACGCCCTGACCGGCGTCTACTGCCCCGGCTGCGGCGGGCTGCGCTCGGTCAACGACCTCACCAACGGCGATCTGCTGGGCGCACTCGGCTCCAACGCGCTGATCTACCCCACGGGCGCCGTGCTGGCGTGGCTGTGGCTCGGCTGGCTCGGCCGCAGGGTGGGCTTCTCCGTACCCGCGCTGCCCACGAACAAGTACCTGTGGATCACCGTGGGGCTCCTGATCGCGGTGTGGACGGTCGCGCGGAACCTGCCGGGCTCCCCGCTGGCGCCCTGACCTCCCGCCCTGACCTCCCGCGATGCCGCGGCCCGGCGGGTGCCGCTACCTTCGGGTCCATGAGTCCCCTCGTGACCGAACTGCAGGACGCGGCCAAGGCCGCCAGCCATCGCGTGCGCTCCGCCCTCGGGCAGGCCGGGGGAGTGGTCCCCGTCGTGCGCCTCGAGGGCCCCATAGCCGCGCCCGCCGTAGCGGGCGGCTTCGGCCGGGGCACCCTCAACCTGGCCGGAGTCGAGTCGGTGCTGCGCAGGGCGTTCGAGACCGACGACGCCGTCGCCGTCGCCCTCGCGCTCAACAGCCCCGGCGGCTCCCCGGCGCAGTCCGAGCTCATCGCCACCCGGATCCGCCAGCTCGCAGCCAAGCACGACCTGCCCGTCCTGGCATTCTGCGAGGACGTCGCCGCCTCCGGCGGGTACTGGCTGGCTTGCGCCGCCGACGAGATCTTCGTGACCACCACCTCCATCGTCGGCTCGATCGGCGTGATCTCCGCGAGCTTCGGCGCGAAGGAGCTGATCGGGAAGATCGGGCTCGAGCGGCGAGTGTTCACCGAGGGCGACGCCAAGCACCGGCTCGACATGTTCGAGGACGTGCGCGAGGGCGATGTGGAGTGGCTGCACGGCGTCCAGGGCGACATCCACCAGGCCTTCCGGGACTGGGTGACCTCCCGCCGCGGCGCCCGCCTCGGCGAGGACCCCGCACTGTTCACCGGCGAGGTGTGGATCGGCCGCGGTGCCGTGGAGCTGGGTCTCGCCGATGGCATCGGCACGCTGCGCGGCGTGCTCGAGGAGCGCTACCCGGATGCGGACATCGAGACCATGCACACGCCGAAGCCGCTGCTCGCCCGCCTGCTGGGCGGGGGCACGGCGGTCGACGGCGCGGGCCTCGCCGCGTCCGTCACCACCGGCGTGCTCGAGGGCGCACTCGCGGGCCTGCACCGCCGCGGCCTGTGGGCGAGTTTCGGAGCTTGACATGCCCCATCCACAGGGGCGCGGATCCGTCCTGGTGAAGCGCTCGCCACATAACCCTCAATCTGTGGATGAGCCTGTGGAAACTGTGGATGAATCCTCGGCGGCCCGCGCCGACCGTGGTTCACTGGTGCCATGACCGACTACCCCGCAGACGGTGCGGTCCCCGTCGACTACCTACCCTCCGATCTCGCCGCGACGACGGACATCACCGTGCTCGACGTGCGTGAACAGGACGAATGGGACCTCGGCCACGCGCCCGGCGCGGTCCACCTGCCGCTGGCCGAACTCCCGCTCCGCTTCGAGGAGATCGACCTCGACGCCCGGGTCTACGTGATCTGCCGCGGCGGCGGCCGGTCCGAGAAGGCGGTGCGCTACCTGGAGACCGTGGGGATCGAGGCCGCCGTCGTGGACGGCGGCATGATCGCCTGGGCCTCCGCCGACCGCCCCGTCGTGCGGGCGGACGGTAGCCCGGGAGCGGTCTGATGCACCCGGACCCCGCGCGGACCTCCGTGCCGCCGAACCCGGCGCACCGGAACCCGGCCCCCGGGCCCGCGACCGCCCGCCCCGTGCCGCCGCGCTGGCGGCGGCGCTGGCTGGCGCGGCGCCCGCCCGAGACGCTGCCCGCGCCGCGCCGCGCACCGTCGGCCCCGCGACCGACCCCGCGCTACCCGGCGCCC
>JBEBXD010000128.1:0-9635 GCA_040391845.1 Tsukamurella paurometabola
GGTCCAGGAGGTGTACCGGAGCCAGGGTGTGTCGATCCACGACAAGCACATCGAGACGATCGTCCGGCAGATGCTGCGTCGCGTGACGATCATCGACTCGGGTTCGACGGAGTTCCTGCCCGGCTCGCTCACCGAGCGTTCCGAGTTCGAGGCGGAGAACCGTCGCGTGGTGGCCGAGGGCGGCGAGCCCGCGGCCGGCCGTCCGGTGCTCATGGGCATCACCAAGGCCTCGCTCGCGACCGATTCGTGGCTGTCGGCGGCCTCCTTCCAGGAGACCACCCGCGTGCTCACGGACGCCGCGATCAACACCCGCTCCGACAAGCTGGTGGGCCTCAAGGAGAACGTCATCATCGGTAAGCTCATCCCGGCCGGCACCGGCATCAACCGGTACCGGAACATCCAGGTGCAGCCCACCGAGGAGGCCCGCGCGGCCGCGTACTCGGTGCCGACGTTCGACGACCAGTACTACGGCCCGGAGGGTGCGTTCGGCGCCCCGTCTGGCGCCGCGGTGCCGCTCGACGACTACGGCTTCTCCGACGGTTACCGGTGAACTGAGTAGCTGAAACAGCCCCTGGCCATTGCGGTCAGGGGCTGTTTTCATGCCCGATGGTGCGCTTGCGCCCGGGCCGGCTGGAGGCGCCGTCTCCCGACGCTGTCGAATCCTGCCAACGCTGCCGATCGTGCGGCCGACGCTGCCGGAACCCGTGGGCGCTGCCGATTATCGGCCGCGCCCACAACTTTCGGCAGCGTCCGGTGGAGCCGTGTTCGGCGTGATCCTGCGCCGCCCCGACCTGCGCCGCCCCGCTCCGCGCCTCGCGATCCTCGGTCGATAGCGGACCTGGGTTAGGCGGTGGGGACGATCTCCGAGCCGAGGGGCAGGAGCGAGAGGCGGATCATCTTGAAGTTCGCGATCGCCAGCAGGATGCCGCTGATGCTCAGACACAACGCGATTCCCGTCACGATGTGGCCGATCGCCAGCCAGATCCCCGCGACCAGCAGCCAGATGATGTTGAGGATCAGCTTCACCACACCAGTATGCCGACGCGGCTACGGTGGGGGGATGAACACCTTCCAGCGCACGGCCAAGATCCTCAACGCCGCCTTCACCCCGCTGCTGTCGCTGCCGGTGATCGGGCCCGCGCTCGGGAAGTCGATGGTGACCATCAGCTACACGGGCCGCAAGTCCGGCAAGCAGTTCTCCCTGCCGGTCGGGTACCGGCGCCGCGGCGACGAGGTCGTGATCGGCGTCGCCATGCCGGAGCAGAAGCAGTGGTGGCGCAACTTCCTCGGCGAGGGCGCCGATCTCACGCTCCACTTCGCCGACGGTGACCGCACGGGCCGCGCCGTCGCGACCACTTCGGAGGACGGCACCTCGGTCCGGGTGACGCTGTCCTGACGGTGTCCGGCGGGCGAGCAGCCCTAGGTTCCGAGCGCCTCGGCGGCCTCCGCGAGGCGCCGCGCCAGCGCGGCGCGCACCTCGTCCGGCCCCAGGACGGTGACGTGCGGCAGCGCGCCCCACAGGGTCCGGACGGCGCGTCCGAGGTCGCTGAAGCCGAGCGTGCCGGCACCGTCGGGCCCGGGAGGCGTGAGGACCGTGCCGAGCGAGGACAGCTTGATCCAGCCGTACTCGTCGGCGCGCAGGTCGACCCGCACCGCCTCGCGCCGCGAGCGGAACGAGGCGCGGGAACGCTCGAACTCGGCCGCCAGGTCCACCTCCGCGGGGCGCTGCGTGGGCTCGGAAAGCACGGTGACGTAATCGAATCGGGACGTCCGGTAGGAGCGGTGGTCGCCGCCGCGCAGCGCCATCAGGTACCAGGAGTGCCCGGCGTGGACCAGCCCCACCGGGTCCAGCACCCGCTGGGTGGCCTCGCCCCCGCGGGGCCGGTACACGGCGCGCACCCGCAGCCCGTCGATCACCGCGCGCTGCAGCTCGCCGAGGTGCGGATCGGGTTCGGGCGCGCGGGCGAAACCGTCGGGGCGCACGTGGATCCGTTGGGCGGCGGCCGCCGCTTCCCGACGGTGCGCCTCCGGCAGCGCCGCGGCCACCTTGCGCATGGCGCCCGCGAACGCGGGGGAGTCGGGCGCGCCGGCGAGCAGCGCCTTGGCCTCGTCGAGGGTGAGCCCCGTGAGGTCGGTGCGGTAGCCGGGGAGCAGGCGGATGCCGCCGCCGCGGCCGCGGTCGGTGTACACCGGCACGCCCGCGGTGCCGAGCGCCTCGACGTCGCGGAGCACCGTGCGGGTCGAGACCTCGAGCTCCGTCGCGATCTCGGCGGCGGTCATCGCGCCGCGGTGACGCAGCAGCATGAGGATCGAGAGGAGGCGGTCGGCGCGCACGGGACAAGAATGCCAGGAGAACATGACAGAAGGTGTCATGTTCAGCGTGTTGACTGCGTCCCATGACATCGACAGCCACAGACCCCCGTCCCGCCTACGCCGCCGCCACCGCGTGGGTCCACTCCCTCCTCGGCGGAGTCACGCAGGAGCAGCTCGCGCTGCCCACCCCGTGCGACGACTTCGACGTGCGCGCCCTCGCGGAGCACCTCATCGCCGTGGTGATGCGCGCCGAGGCGCTCGCGACGGTCGCCACCGTCGAGGGGCAGCCCGTCCGCGCCGCGCAGCACCACGCCGCCACCTCCGCCGCCGTCCGCGAGCGCGCGCTCGCGGCCTGGGACGCCGCTCCGCTCGAGCGGGAGGTGGAGGTGCCCTGGGGCCGGGTGCCGGGCTTCTCGGCGCTCGGCATGTACGTCAACGAGTCCCTCGTGCACGGCTGGGACCTCGCCGTCGCCACGGGTCAGGACGCGGAATTCGCCGATCTTGCGGTGGTGGCCTTCGCCCGGGCCGCGGCGGAGGCGGGGCTTCCGGCGCAGATCCGCGGCATGGCGGAGGTGCCGTTCGGCCCCGTCGTGGAGCCCCGCGAGGGCGCCGGCCCCACCGAGCGCCTCGCCAACTGGAGCGGCCACCGCTGGGGCGCGGCGTGAGCACCGTCGCCCTGTTCCACTCCGTGCTCGGCGTGCGTGCGGGGGTCCGCGAGGCCGCGGACCGGCTGCGCGCCGCCGGGCACGCGGTGCACGTGGTCGACCAGTACGAGGGCCGCGTGTTCGACGCGTACGAGGAGGCCTCCGCCTTCGCGGAGGGCATCGGCTACCCGGCGCTCATGGCGTCCGCGCTGGCCGCGGTGGAGGGCCTCCCGGAGGATCTGGTGGTCATGGGCTTCTCCAACGGCGGCGGCATGTCCACCTACGTCGCCTGCAACCGGCCGGTGAGTCGCGCGGTGCTCTGCTCGGGGGCCCTCCCGCTGGACATGATCGGGCAGGAACGCTGGCCGCAGGGCGTTCCGGCGCAGCTGCACTACGCGCTGGACGATCCCTTCCTGCAGCCCGGCTCCGTCGAGTCGGTGCTGCGCTCCGTCGGCGAGGCCGGCGCGGTCGGCGAGTTCGTCCAGTACCCCGGGGCGGGCCACCTGTTCACCGATCCCTCCCTGCCGGACGAGTTCGACGGTGCCTCCACCGAGGTCTTCTGGGACGCGGTGCTGCGCTTCGTGGGAGCCGCGGCGCGGCCGTGAGCCAGGCGGCTCAGTCCTCGAACAGCGCCCGGATGTCGGAGGCGGCCAGGCGGGCGTCGAAGCCGCCCTCGCCGCCGACCACGGACTCGAACAGGGCGGCCTTGCGCTCCTTGAGGGCCATCACCTTGTCCTCGATGGTGTCGGCGGAGACCAGGCGGTAGACCATCACGCTGCGGGTCTGCCCGATGCGGTGCGCGCGGTCGATGGCCTGCGCCTCCGCCGCCGGGTTCCACCACGGGTCCAGCAGGAAGCAGTAGTCGGCCTGCACCAGGTTCAGGCCGAACCCGCCCGCCTTGAGCGAGATCAGGAACACCTGCACCTCGCCCGAGGTGAACCGCTCGATCGCCGCGGCCCGGTCGGTGGTCGATCCGTCGAGGTACGCGTACGGCACGCCCTCCTCGTCGAGGCGCTCCGCGGCCTTGCGCAGGAACCCGGTGAACTGGCTGAACACCAGCACCGCGTGCTGCTCCTCCAGCAGCTCGTCCAGCTTCTCCGTCAGGTAGTCGAGCTTGGCGACGTCCTCCACCGCCAGCTCCTCGTCGACCAGCGACGGGTCGAGGGCGAGGCGGCGCAGCATCGTCAGCGACCGCAGGATCTCGAACCGGTTGCCCTCGAAATCGTCCAGCAGCCCCAGCAGCTTCGCCCGCTGGTCGGCCAGGATCCGGTCATAGGTGTGCCGGTGCTCGTCCGAGAGCTCCACCTGCACCACGGATTCCGTCTTCTCCGGCAGGTCCTTGGCCACCAGGTCCTTGGTGCGCCGCAACATGAACGGGCGCACCCGGCGGCGCAGGCGGGCCAGGCGGTCGTCGTCGCCGCCGCGCTCGATCGGCCGCCGGTACTCCTCGGCGAACCAGGACCGCCCGGGGAACAGCCCGGGCACCGTCAGCGCGGTGAGCGCCCACAGCTCCTCGAGGTGGTTCTCCATGGGGGTGCCCGTGACCGCCAGGGTGAACGGCCGCTCCAACAGGGAGACGGCGGCGAACGCCTTGGAGCGCGGGTTCTTCACGAACTGCGCCTCGTCCAGGATCACGCCGGCCCACGCGACGGCCGCGTACTCCTCGGCGTCGAGCCGCAGCAGCGTGTACGAGGTGAGCACCACGTCGGCGCCGGCGATCGCCGCGGCGATCGGCGTGCCCGATTTGCGGGCCGTCTCCGAGACCACGGCCACCGACAGGTGCGGCGCGAACCGCCGGCACTCCGCCGCCCAGTTGCCCACCACCGAGGTGGGGGCCACCACCAGGAACGGCCCCGGCCGCTCCGCCGCCCGCTCGTGCGCCCGGCAGATCAGCGCCAGCGTCTGCACCGTCTTGCCCAGGCCCATGTCGTCGGCGAGGATGCCGCCGAAGTCGTTGTCGTACAGGAACGCCAGCCAGTCCAGGCCGTCCCGCTGGTACGGCCGCAGCTCCGCCTCGAGGGTCGACGGTGCCTCCTGCCGGGCCAGGTCCCCGGCCGTCAGGGCGCCGACCCGGCGGGACCAGTCACCGTCGAAATCGGTGGCGTCGGCGAGCTCCGCCAGATCGTCGACGAGCCCCGCCTGGAACCGGCTGATCCGCAGGCCGTCCCGGCCGTCGGAACCGGGTCCGTCGGACCGGGCGGCGCGCCGGCCGCCCCGCGCGGGCAGGTCCCGCGCCTCCCCGATCAGCTCGCGCAGCCGGTCGAAGCGCTCCCCGTCGATCCGGGCGAGCACGCCCCCGGGCGTCACGAGCGTGTCGTGGCCGGCGGCGACCGCGGTGAACACGTCCCGGAACGGGACCTCCTCGCCGTCCACCTCCACGGCCACCTCGAGGTCGAACCAGTCGGTGGACGAGCCGCCGTCGTCCCCGCGCACCCGCACCGACACCGACGCGGCCGCGTCCGCCCAGCGGAACCCGGGATCGTCGGTGACCTCGACCACGACCGACGGCACCGACCGCAGCACCGGCGCGACCTCGGCGAGCCACACCGCCGCCTCGGTGCCGCGGTAGAAGCCCTGCGAATGATCAACGCCCACAGCGGCTTCCCGCAGCGCGACCGCCATCGCGCGGGTGATCCTCTGCTGGCCGACGGTATCGGCGAGCCCCGCCGGCTCGCGGCCCAGCGGGTAATCGGTGGCCTCGCCGACCCCCTGGTTCAGCACCGTGTAGCGCCACTTCCAGTCGACCTCGAGCTCGGCGGCGTCGGGGAAGTACCGGGCGGTGCACACCAGTTCCGGCCCCAGCACCTCGACCTCGCCGACCAGCTGCTCCGGGTCGCGCACCGGCGCCACCGCCGCGAGGTACGGCAGGTACTTCTCGCGCAGCTCCGGCACCGCCGCCGCGGGCACCCGCACCGGGTTGAAGCGGCGCAGCGCGGTGGTGTGCTGCGCGGACAGCGGCGGGTCCAGCGGCGCGAGCCGCAGCACGTCGCCGTCCTGCTGGAACACGCCGAGCGCGCGGTGCGCGCCGAGCAGCCCCCCGGTGAACGGACGCGGACCGTCGCCGAAATCGACCTCCCTGTCCAGCTCGACGCTCCCGTCCACGGGGCGGGTCACCAGCCCCAGGCGGGTGGGCGGCCCCAGCACGACGGTGCCCTTGGCCCGCTTGGTCAGCAGGGGGATGCCCGCGTCGCGGACGGCGCGCAGCTGCTCCCACAGCAGCGGGGTGTCCATCATGCCGAGGTCGGCCCAGGCGTCCACCCCGTACAGCGACCAGGTGATGAGCTGCGCCAGCGGCGCGATCACGTCGCGCTGCGCCGGCGCCACCCGCGGCGCGGTGGCGATGGTGCGCCAGCGCACGTCCCCGGCGACCCACGAGCCCTCGCGCATGCCGGGCGTCGCGAGCCGCACCTGCAGCCGCTGCCCGGAGACCACGCCCCGCTCGTCCACGTCGAACTGCAGGGCAACGGGCAGCACGGCGGCGGCGCCGCGCGGCGCCTCGGGCAGCAGCGCCGCCAACTGGCGCTCCCACGGATCGGGCTCGGGGGCGTCGCTCTCCTCGATGTCCTCGGCGGTCAGTTCGAGCAGCAGGGCCGCGCCGTGCTTGCAGTTCAGGGCTACGGGGCAGGTGCACAGGCTGCGCACCGGGCGCCAGCCGGAGGCGCCGGGCTCGATCCACACCCGGGTGTCGTACTCGCGGGTCCCCGCGACCACGCCGGTCACGAGCCGCTTCTCGTCGTCCCACTCGAGGTCGCCGACGAGGCCCGTGCCCACGTACTCGCCCGCGCGGCGCACGGTGGGCCCCCCGAAGAATCCGATCAGGTCCTCGGGGGTGAACGAGGGCCCTCCGCCGGCAGTCGATGCGCTCATGGTCAAGCGGACAGTCTACCGCCGATCGGTGAATCACGGCCGGCGCACTCGGGTCCGGTGCGGTTACTCGAAGGGCACGGGCGGGAGCTTGACGACCTGCGCCGCGTAGCTCAGGCCGGCGCCGTAGCCCAGGAGCAGCGCGGTCTGGCCCGGCTTGGCCCGGCCGGTGGAGAGCAGGTCGTCCATGGCCAGCGGGATGGACGCCGCCGACGTGTTGCCGGTGCGCTCGATGTCGTCCGCGATCACCGTGTGCTCGGGCAGGTGCAGGCTCCGCGCGAGCAGCTCGTTGATCCGCGAATTCGCCTGGTGCGGAACGAACACCTCGATGTCGTCCGCGGTGACGCCCGCCTCGTCCAGCGCGCGCTGCGCGGCCTTGCCCATCTCGAACGCGGCCCAGCGGAACACCGCGGTGCCCTCCAGCCGCAGGAACGGGCGGTCCGCGTGATCGTCGCCGTCGAGGTAGGAGATCCAGTCGATGTCCTGGCGGATCGCGTTGAACTGGGTGCCGTCGCTGCCCCACACCACGGGGCCGAGCTGCTGCTCCTCGGTCGGCCCCACGACCACGGCGCCCGCCCCGTCGCCGAAGATGAAGCAGTTGCCGCGGTCGGTCATGTCCATGCTCACCGAGAGCTGCTCGGCGCCGATCACCAGCACCCGGCTCGCGCTGCCGCCGCGCACCATGTCGCAGGCGATCGCCATGCCGTACCCGAAGCCCGCGCAGCCGACCGTGACGTCGAAGGCGGGCACCCCGTTCGCGCCCAGCTCGGTGGCCACCTTGACCGCGGCGGCGGGGGTCTGCAGGTAGTGGGTGTTGGTGGCCACGATGACCGCGTCGATGTCGGCGCCCGTGAGCAGCGCGTTGGCGATCGCCCGGCGGCCCGCCTCCCCGGACATCTGCATCACCGTCTCGTCGCGTCGCGCGAACCGCCGGGACTTGATGCCGGTGCGGGTGTAGATCCACTCGTCGGAGGAGTCGATGCTCTCGCAGATCTCGTCGTTGGTCACGACGCGTTCCGGGCGGTAGGAACCGATCCCCAGCAGGCCGATGGTCCGTGTTCCCGTGGCCTCTGCGAGAGTGGTCATTGCTGCCCCTTGCCGTCCGTGGGCCACCCCGATCCGGTACCCGTGTTGCGGATAGTTTGCTATCCAACACACGGCGGGCGCAAGTGTTCAGCCGGAAACGGGGAACTCGATCCTCGTCGTCGCGCCGCCCGCGGCCCGCAGGATCACGGTCGCGGCGCGCGCGCGGCCGGGCGGCACGGCCCGCGCGGTCACGGACCCCGCAGCCAGGGATTCCACGGCCTCGGCGATCCGCTCGCGGACGGCGTCGGCGGCGTCCGGGGCCAGGTCGAGGAGGCCGCCGTCGTCGAGGAGCACCACCTCCACCCCGCGCCGCCGGGCGCCCTCCGCGGCGTCGGCGATCCGCGGCGACAGCAGGCCCGCGGCGCGCACCGAGTCCCGCAGCCGCGCCTCCACGATGCGGCACTCGAGCCGCTCGTCCGCGGTGAGCTGGGCGCCCGTCGCCAGCCGCTCCAGCATCGGGCGGGCCTCGCGGTCGAGGAAGTCGCGCTGCGCGCGCCGCACCTCCCGGGCGGTCTCGGCGGCGGCCTCCGCCGCGCGCCGCTCGGTCGTGCGGGCGCGCATCCGGAACGTCTGCCGGGCGACGGGGCGCAGCGTGATCGCGAAGAACGTCGCGGTGAGTGTGACGGTCGCGCTGGGCAGGCAGCGCAGCACCCCGTCGAGCCAGCCGTGCCCGCGGTCGACGGCCCACCAGATCACCACCGCCCCCGTCGTGAGCACCGACGACCACGTGGTGACGGCCCGGCCGCGCACCGCGAGGTACGCGGTGAGGCCCGCGCCCGCGCCGATCGGCCAGGTGGACAGCGCCAGTGCGGGTTCCGCGGGCAGGAACGGGAACACGGTCAGCGCCGCGACGGGGCCGGCCGAGGCCACCACCACCGTCCACCGCCACGGCAGCGGGTCGCCGGGCGCGCGGATCAGCACCAGCGCGCCGACCCCGATCGCGGCCACACCGACGGCCTGCGGCCAGGCCGGGCCGAGATCGGTCCGCGCGTAGAGGGCCAGCACCGCGAAGGTCACGGCGTAGGCGAGAGCGAGCGCGACCGCGGACGGGTTGCGCATGCCGATGATGTCGCGGACGTCGGGATCGCGGACCGTCATCGTCGCCACCCGATCGTGACCTCCGTGCCCGCGCCGGGTGCGGACCGCACCCGCGCCGCGCCGCCGGGCACCGCGCGCATCCGGGCGAGGATGCTGCCCGCCACGCCGAGCCGGTCCGGCGCCACCGCCTCCGGGACGAAGCCGGCGCCGTCGTCGCGGATCACGATCTCCAGGCCGGGCGGCCCGAACTCCGCCCGGACCAGCACCCGCGCGCCCCGGCCGGCGTGCCGCACGGCGGTGCGCAGCGCCCCGCCCGCGGCGGCGGGTGCGGCGGACAGCACCCACGACGGCACGGGGCCGGCGCCGGCCGCGACGTCCGGCGCCCACGTGGCGTGCGGCGCGAACCGGGTGACCGCCGCGGCGATCGCCGCCGCGGCCTCCTCGGCGGGGACGGATTCGTGGTCGTCGCGCTCGCCGTAGCCGTCGAGGTGGGTCAGGACGGTGCCCGCGTGGCGGGCCACTGCCGACGGCGCATCGACGCGCGTGGCCGCCAGCAGGGTCGCGATCACGTCGTCGTGGACGAGGGCGGCGAAGCGCTGCTGCTCGGCGCCGCGCGCCTGCGCGGCGGCCTCGGCGGCGGCCGCCGCCAGGGCCTCCTCGTGCGCCGCGTCGAGGCGCCCGCCCACCCGC
>JBEBXD010000129.1:0-9498 GCA_040391845.1 Tsukamurella paurometabola
ATTCGGCCCATGGGAACCTGTTCAAATCCCTTCGCACGGTAGGAGAACCCCGTGAACGTCGCCCCGTTGGCGAAGCTGCGCGACGCCGATATTCGACGCGCGGTGATCGCCCGGATCCAGGAGAGCCACACCTTCGGCAGCTACGTGCTCAAGCCCGAGATCGCGACGCTCGAAAGCCGGGTGGATCTGCTGCTTGTCGATGACCGAATCACCGGCATCGAGATCAAGAGCGATGTCGACTCCCTGGCCCGACTGCCCAAGCAGATCGAGGGGTACGGGGCTCTGTGCGAGCGTGCGGTCCTGGTTGCGGCGCCGCGGCACTTCACCGCCGCGTCGGCGATGGTGTCGCCGTGGTGGGGGCTGTGGGCCGCGCGCCGGACAGCGGACGGGCATACCGCGTTGCGCGTGGTGCGCCGCGGCCGCCTCAACCCTGCGTTCCCTGCGATTGCAGTGGCCCTGATGCCCCGCTCGGCCGTGATCGCCGCGCTCACCGAGCTGGGGGAGACGAGGCTCTCGAGGAGAGGTATCTACGAGCTGCGCGAGCTGCTCATCGCGCGGGCCGGCGAGCGCCGCGCTCTCGCCGCCGCGCGGGCCGCAATGCTGCAGCGCCAAGATTGGCACCGGGGGTCCCTGTACGGCGGCCCCTGCGACCGCGGCCCTCACACCGAGTCCGACACGTACAGGGACGGTGACCGGTGGATCAGGTACTGCACCCGCTGCGGACTGCAATGGGCGAACGAGAGAGGCCCGCAGGCTGAGCCCATGATCGATCGGGTACCAGGCCACGCGCCACCGACGACACTCGGCTCCGAAGCCGCGACAGTCATTGGGAGCAAGGGAACCATCATCGGAGAAAGGGAGGCGCGCGCATGGGTGTCTACTACCACGTAGTCCTGCGAAATGATCGCGGCGAATACGTCGCACGGATCGATCCGACCGGCTGGGGCTTCGGGCCCAACAAGGCTGTGGTCGAGCGCTTCTCCAAGACCAAGCTGCCTGAGATTGTGGCGGCCGTGGAGAAGAAGCTCGGTTCGAAGCTGACGGTGCTGTGGGTCAACGACGCCGACGGCGACGGCTGGGACTTCGAGCCGAACAAGAAGGTGCCGTGGGACGGTCCTGCATCGCTCTACGACGAGCCCGCCCTGCCGTACGTAGGCCTCGACGACGATCAGCCGCACCACCCCACGAGCATCCTCGTGAAGATCGAATAGCCCCGACGGCCAGGCCCAACCCCGCTCACACAACCTGGGAGACCCCTCATGACCCCCACGACGCTTGTTGCGATGTCATTGTTCGCGCTGACCTCGATCGGCTGCGCCTTCACCTGGAGCTACCACCGCCGCCGTGAATCAGGAGATCCGAATCTGCTGTCCGCGGCCCTGAATCTGGCCGTGCTCACTGGCCTGGTCGCTATCAGCTTCGGCTTGCAGGGTGTGCCCCTGCCCAACTCGGTGCGGAGCATCGTCGGCCTGCTCCTCGTCGCCGGCGCCCTAGTGGCAGTGTTCCGCGCAATCAGCGGATACCTCAGATGGGCGCGCCCTCGCGATCGCCGCGCGCTCCAACAGGTTCAGGCCCGGCGCAAGTTCAGGAACGAAGGCCCCGACATCGAACGCCTGCCGTAGGTCATCCAACGGGTTCGCGAACAGGGAGGGCCTGGCGGTGGCGCTGCTGGTGCCGGTGGTGGTGGTGGCAATCGCCGGCCTATGTGTCGGTCTGACCGGTGGTCTCGATGCGATCCGGGTCGGGCTGGCCTCCCGTCCCGACGGCGCGCTCTCGATGCTGCTGACCGAGGACTGGGTTTGGATGGGGTGGCTGCGGACGACCGCCGCTGCCGGCGCTGCCGTCGGGGTCGTCGCGGGCGTCGTCAGCGCGGTCGGCCTGGCGGCGGCCGAGGGCCGTCCAGGGGCATCGGCTGGCCGCCTGTGGCAGGCACGATGAAGGACCGCGCCAGCGGGAGTGTCCCGCCCCGACGGACGGGTGTCCGCTGATGAGGATCCGCTGGTACGTGAGCTACTTGCCGGGCCCAGACGGTGAGCCGCCGGAGCGGATCTCTGGCGAGCAGCTGGCGGCCCGGCTGAGTGAGTTCGCCGACGACGTTCAGTTCGATGACGATGGCGGGGTCCGCGTTGGTTTCACCGACGAACAGGTGATCGCGGAGGCCATCCAGGTGGCTTCGGCCACGGTGATGGGTGAGCAGGGCCTTGTTCGGCAGGGCCGGCTGCAGCTAGCGGGAGGTGTCAGATGGGAGCTGGAGAGAGACGGTCGAAGTTCGCGGCCGGTGGGGTGGATGCGCCGAGGTGTAGGTCCACACCCGGGGCGGCGATGGTCATGTCGTGGCGCACGACCACATCGGCCGGGGTGATCTCGCGGGAGCGATAGGCGATGACGTCGGCGCGGCGGATGTGCCGGTTCTTTGAGCCCAGGGCGAGGTGGTAGGGCGCGTCTGGGATCTGGCCCGCGTGGAGCGCGGCCGCGGTGGGGCCGACAAGGACCGCCCGCAGGCAGCGGGCGCGCTCGTGCATCGGGGTGCGGGTGTCGGCGGCGAACCACGCGGCGCGAAGTCGGTCGAGGCCGGTGGGCGCCATGGTGGCGGTGGTGTAGACGCCGCGGTTGTTGGTGCGGTGGAGTAGCTGCTCGGTGACGAAGGTCCGCAGCTGCTGAGAGGTGACGCCGTGCCGTGTGGCTTCGGCGGTGGTGATGATGCCGTGATGCTGGGCCGCGATGGTGGTGACGGTCGCGCGGGCGTCATCGATCGCGTGGCCGGCCAGTGGGGTGGCGCGGGGCGTCCCGGTTGATGTGGTGGTCGTGGTGGGTGGCTCGAGGAGCCGGATCCGCTCCTGGCGGTTCTGGTCGAAGAATGCGACCCGTTGGCGGGTGAGGTCGGCGAAGCGGTGCAGGTAGCGTTCGGCGTCGCGGGCTCCGTGATCGGGGGTCGGTGAGCAGAGAGCGGCGCAGGCGCCGCCGACCGCGTCGATGTAGAGACGGGTGATCCAGGCGCGGTTGGCGTCATTGCTGATTTGGATGCGCCAGAACCCGATCCGGTGCCAGTCGAGCGACAAGATCGCGGTGGTGACGAGGTCCGGGTCGGCGCCGGTGCGGAGGAAGAGGTTCGCCAGGAACTGGCGGTGGTCGCGCCGCGACCACGCGTTGGCGAGTACGGTGCCGAGGCGCTGTGGGGTGTCGCCTGGGTCGGCGCCGGCGCGCAGTGTGGCGGCGAGCAGGTCCGGGACTGTCTGCTCGGGGGCGCTGCGGTAGGTGCGCATCAGGTCGACGATGGCGGCGCCGACGGTCTGTACGGGCAGGTGGTCGAGGATGGTGATCTCGTCGGCGGCGATGGGCTGGCGGTGGGCGATGATGCCGGGGCGGTCGATGAGTCGGGAGCGGGACCCGAGGACGAACTCGAAGGGCTCGGCGGGTTGTGTGTTGGCGTGCAGCGCGAGCGCGGTGTGGTGGCTGACGACGTTCGCGGTGTGGTGCAGCCGTTCCCATGGCGGCGCGGTCAGGTCGATCGCGGTCCACGCGGCCTGCAGCCGGTCACGGGCGGAGTGCAGCTGCGGTGGGAACACGGAGTAGACGCCGCGGTAGCCGGTTGGGTGTGCGGTGCCGCGGCGGGTGGCCTTCAGTAGCGCCTGGGAGTTCGTGCCGGCGTCGGCGAGAGCCCGGGCGGTGAACATGCCGCGGCCGCGGTAGGCGAGGCGGCGGATGCGGGCGTCGGTCGCCGCGACGGTGGCCTTCGAACCGGTCATGGTTCACTAGAATTGCAGGTCAGGGCTGTCCTGTGGGGGAGCCGCGCCGTCTGGAGGTTCCGGCGTTCCCGGCCGGCGTCCGCGCAACCGGTGCGATACTGCCGAGGTGCAATCTGACCTTCTTGTCCGGATCCGTTCTGCGTCGACCGATGAGGTTGAGGTGGACGCCGTGGTCGAGGCCCTCGGAAGTGGGAAAGTGTCGCTGCACCAGGTGGCGGCGGCGATGGGGTTCTCCGAGGCGGATCTGCCGGCGTGGGTGGCGTGCCATGCGGTGCGCGTGCACGCGCCGGCGAGCTTGCTGGTCGGGGACATCATCGTGGCGACGCAGGTAGCGGCGGCGACGACGGTGATCCGGGTGGAGAAGCCTTACCGCCGGCCCGCGGGAGAGGATCGGTACTCGGCCGAGGTCAGCATCCGTGGTCGCCGCCGCCCCCTCGACGAGGATGAGGTTGCCGGCTGGTTCCCGGTCGACGTGCTTCGCTCCGGAGCGCATTAGAGTGCATCCGCTCTGGCCGTGTTGATCGCCGCGCGGTCTGGGCGGTGGCGACCTCGAGACGGGCCGGGCCCGAACGTGAAGAGGGATGCCCTGGGGGCGTCTGTGCATCCGGGCTGTGAGGGGCGCGCTTGCCAGGGGGAAGTCGGGCGCGCGGGCGCGAGCTCGGCGCTCACCGACAGCCTGAGGGGCCGGTTAATCGCGTACAACTTACCGTTGACCGAGCATAGTTATCCGCGTACAATAACCGCATGGCGAGTAGAGCTATGACCGCGGTTGCTGAGCACAGGCCCGCAACGCGCGCACGGCGATTCGGAAACGACGTGCACACTGCACTGGACCTCTTCTCCGGCTTCGGCGGTCTCACCTGGGGCATCCGCAAAGCTGGCTTCGAAGTAATCATGTGTGCAAACCACAACGAGTACAAAGTCTCCGTTCACGAGGCGAATCACCCGGAGGCCGAGCACTGGATCGCCGACCTGGTAGACGAGGAATCCGCCGCCTACCACGACGTCCGCGACCTGCCCTACGCCGACCTGCTCACCGCAGGAGTTTCATGCACGAACCACAGCGCCGCGAACACCAAAAAGGCCTACGCCACCGGTGAATCGCTCTTCGACATGGACGACCCGGAATACCAGGAGAGGGTCACCAAGTCCGAAAAGGACAGGGCCACAGCGAATTGCGTCTTACACTACGCTGACGTCCATCACCCGAAGATGATCCTCGTCGAATGCACCACCGAGCTGGTGTCGTGGGGCAAGGCCGTGCCGGGGAAGAAGAAGGTCGGCGACGGCACGACCTACCGGTGGTGGCTCAAGCAGTTCGAAAACCTCGGCTACAAGTACCGCGAGCTGCGCCTGAACAGCATGTTCTTCGGCGTCCCGCAGAGCCGCGACCGCCTCTACATCGTCTTCTGGGACAAGAAGCTGCCCGCCCCGGATCTCGACCACTGCCCGCTGTCGTGGTGCCACTCGTGCGACGACGCCGTCGAGGCCGTGTGGTCCTGGAAGACCGGGGTTCCCGCAACGGGCTCGGTGCGCTACGGCAAGCAGTACCAGTACTTGTGCCCGCGCTGCCGGCGCCCCGTGATGCCGCCGGCGACGCCGTCGCTGCACGCGATCGACTTCTCCGACCTCGGCCGGCGGATCGGCGACATGCCGCTCAAGAAGATCAAGGACCGCAAGACCGGCGAGATCTACTACGCCACCCACGCCCGGGCGACGCTGGCACGGGTGGACCGGTGCCGGCAGCAGTTCGGGCAGTTCCCCGCAGTGCTGATGCCCGCGAAGGCCGCGCACGGTAGCGAGCGGCACCCGTGGCAGCCGATGGCCACGCAGACCTCGCAGCAGGAGACCGCGGTCCTGTCGACCGGCGCGATCATGCAGATGGCTAACAGCTTCGAGCACCCCGGCTCCGAGTGCCGGACCCGGGATCTGTCGCAGCCGCTGTGGACGCAGCCGGCGACGAACACGACCGGGCTGCTCACGCCGCCCGTGGCGATGGCGATCGACAACTACCAGGGCGCGCCGCGGGGCCTGGACCAGGCGCTGCCGACGCAGGGCGGCTCGGAGACGATGGCCATCGTCTCCGGCGTCATCCCGTTCCGGAAGAACACGACGCCGACCTCGCACGCGGCGCCGATGCCGACGGTCACCGCGGAGCAGATCCCCGGGCTGCTGTCGGGCTGGTTCAAGCAGAACGGCAGCACCGGTGCCGAGACGGCGCCGCACCCGCTGACCGACCCGCTGGGCACCCTCACCGCGCGGGATACCACCGCGTTGCTGTCCGTGGAGTACAACGCGATGCTCGCCGAGATCGCGCTCGAGGACTGCTACTTCCGGATGATGCGCTCGTACGAGATCGGACGTGGGTGCGCGTTCGATGTCGACTTCCACGGCTACAAGGGCACCTTCAAGGTCTGGGGTCAGGAGCGCCAGCAGGTCGACGGGTTCGGCAACGCGGTCTCGCCGCCCGTCGGCGAATGGCTCGGCGGTCGGATCTACGCCGCCCTGCACAACGGGCAGGTGGCAGCGTGAGTGAGCTATCGTCAGAAGTGAGCGCCGGACTGCGTTCCCGACCACACCCGGACCCCTGCCACCCCGCCCGGCGGCACCCCGGAACAACAGAGTCGGTTGAAGGTTCCTTGGGGATCGGTCCACATGTCGGAACGCCATTTCCTCAGCGTCCCGGGGGCGGCCGGTCGCACCACCAGGAAAGGCGGTGACAGGCGATGAGCCGCACCCCGAAGATCACTCGCGCCGCCCGGCGCATCCACAACGATGAAGCGCTCGCACTGACCACGGGCAAGACGATCGCCAAGGCTCTCGACGCGCGGGGGCTCCTGCCCGCCGATGCCGCAGACGACTGCAGCAACTCGCTGCTCAGGAACAGCGGGCGTTGTCCGCAGTCGCGCAGCGGCTGCTCGTCAGGAGCATGACTGTCGAACTGAAGGGGGCAGAGCAGAACTAGCAGGACCACTAAGTCGGCGATCACGGTCGTCGCGATTCATGCTGCGCTTAGCGCGCTGGACGTCGAAAGCCCCGGGCTGCAACCCGGGGCTTCGGAGCGGACATGATCCGCATCAAATCTATGTACTTGTGTGTCCTTGAAGGAGGACTGTGTCAATTTCAGCGTACCCACGTGTTGGTGTCAAGCGTGCCGTTCGGTGTGTCGGTGAGGTGGTGGCCTGATGGTCCGCTACCGCAAGTAGAGCACGGCGCAGATCTCGCCGCCGACGCAGGGAAGACGGTCCAGCTGCGTGATGGTCATGAAGTCGAGCGGCTCGTCCTGATCGACTCCCTGCCTCGGCAAGCAGGCCAGTAGTAGCGGCCAGTACTCGGCTGTGATTGCTTGAGTTTCGCAGTGTGCGCTGGGATGATGAGCGCAGCCGAGGCAATAGCCGAGGAAGTGGTGCGTGTAGGAGGTCTCCGGGACGTAAGCACCTCGAGGGTAGTCCCACCAGGTGGTTTCCAGCCTTGCGCGCCCACATTCTTGACGTGGCCTCGACCGGATTTCCGGTCGAGGCCACTGTCGTCTGCAGCGAAGATCCGTCCGAAGAACGCTCGCGCTGTCAAGGCGAAGGGCTGCGGTGAGGCGTGTCCGATCGTCTGGTTGGCCGCACGTGGTGTTCAGTCGTTGCCGTAGTCGTACTCCGGCTCGAAGTCGGCCTCGACGTAGAACGTCGTAGGGAATCCGGGCGGTTCGATCTTCGCGGCGGCGGCGAGAAGCTCAGGGCTGTCGAGGTCGAGTCCGCAGTAGTCGCAGGAGAAGGCAAGAGTGTCCGCGGTGCCGTAGAGGTCGCCCTCGTCGTCGTAGTCGAAGAGGGCGTCCTCGCCTTCGAGGGCCGGCTCGTACGTCGGAGTGCGGAGGCGGTTCGGATTTCGAGAGGGCTGCGGCTGCTCGTGCCGATAAGTGGGAGCAACAATCACTGTTACTCCCACTTATGAGGTAAGCGGGAGTAAGATCCGGGGTGTGAGTGAACTCAACCCCACCGCCCTGTGGCCTCCCATCGGCTGGGACACCGCCCTGTGGGAGCCCGACTACAGCGGCGCCGGCCGCGCCGCCCGCCGCGGCGGCACCTACCGCGCCGCAATCCCGGCCGACATCGCCGACCTCGAGGTGCGCCTTCCCGGCGCCGCGCACGCCGAACTGACCGATGCCGCCGAAGCCGTCGCCCGATTCGACACCGAGATGGGCGGCGAGATCGCGCCGTTCGCCGCGGTCCTGCTGCGCACCGAGTCCGCGTCGTCCTCGCAGATCGAACAGCTCACCGCCTCCGCGCGGGCCGTCGCGCTGGCAGAACTCGGCGACACCAGCCGGCGCAACGCCTCCGCGATCGTCGCCAACACCCGTGCGATGCAAGCAGCGATCGCGCTCGCCGACCGCCTCGATGGCGCAGCGATTCTGTCCATGCACCACGCGCTGATCGGCGACGAGCACCCCCACATCCCCGGTGGGCAGTGGAGGCAGGACGCGGTCTGGATCGGCGGGGCCTCCCCGCTGGTCGCTGAGTTCGTCCCGCCCGTGTACGAGCGGGTCGCGCCGGCGATCGCCGACCTGGAGCGGTTCCTGCTACGCGAGGACATTCCGGTGCTGCTGCACGCCGCCGTCGCGCACGCCCAGTTCGAGACCATCCATCCGTTTCCGGACGGCAACGGGCGAACCGGCCGGGCACTGCTGCACGCGATGCTGCGCGGGAAGGGCCTGACGCGGTCGGTGACCGTGCCTATCTCCAGCGGGCTGCTCGTGGCGCCGGAGACGTACTTCGCGGCCCTGACGGCGTACCGGGCCGGCGACATCGAGCCGATCTGCCGGACGCTGGCCGCCGCCGCCTTCCGGGCGGTCGACAACGGCCGCGAGCTCGTGAAGAACCTGCGGCAGATCCGGCAAGGCTGGGCAGAGCAGCGGATCGCGCGCCGCGGGTCCGCTGCTGCGCGGATCCTCGACGAACTCGCCACGCACCCGGTGATGGACACCGCGTTCGCTCGGCGCGAGCTCGGGATCAGTGAGTCCGCGGCGCACCGAGCGTTCGCCGCGCTCGAAGCCGCTGGGGTGGTGCGGGAGTTCAGCGGGATGCGCCGCAACCGCTGCTGGCGCAGCGACGAGGTGCTCAGCGAGCTCGACGACTTCGCGGCGCGCGCCGGCCGCCGCCGTTGAGCAGCTACATGATCTGCCGACCGCTTGCTGCGATAGATGGCGACCTGGCCGTCGTGGAGACCAACCCCGTCTGGTGCGCAGGATTCCTCTCCGCACCCCAGGACGTCCTGGCCGCCGCGCTGCTGGCCTCGCAGGGCCGCGAGCACGTGATCGACCCGTTCGTCCCCGATGCGGGGGTGCAGTTCATGCTCGAGCGCGCGAATGAGCGTGCCGTGCAGGCAGAGGTGAGGTAGCGCGAGTGCGGCTACACCTTCCTCCGGAGATGGGCGGCGGGAACCCGCAGGATGTGGTGGGATTCCTGGGCTTGGACGCGGCCGGGTCACCACCGGCTGATGATCCGACGGCGTGGACGGTCGGCGCCCCGCAGGGGCCGCTGCTCACGCACACGCAGCTCGCGGGGCCACCGCTGCGCCGGCCGCGGTTCGACGTCGCCACCGTCGCCCCGGTGCTGCTGCCTGACGATCTGGTCGCGGGGATGACCGACGAGATCAACGCCGAGCTGCAGGCCTTGGAGGACACGAGCGGTGGGCTCTACGGCCCCATCACCAACCTGATCACGCAGCTGGCCCTCGTCCCCAACACGGCCGTCCCCGCAGGGAT
>JBEBXD010000130.1:0-9457 GCA_040391845.1 Tsukamurella paurometabola
CCCGCGCGCTCGACGCCATGACCCGCTCGGTCGACGAGGGCCGCTGGGTGGCGCGGGGGTGACGGGATCCGGCGGCGCCGGCGGCTCGGGGCCGCCGGCGCCGCAGTGTCTCAGACCCGTGTCTCGAATCCGTGTCTCAGGCCGGAACCGACTCCGCGAGTGCGGCATCGGCGGCACGCAGCACGCGCGCCGCGACCTCGACGCCCTCCTCGCGCCCGAGCTCGGTGTCCTCTTGCTCGATGTTGACGAGCATGTTCGGATCCACCTCGTGCAGTGCGCGCAGGAACTCCGTCCAGTAGGCGGTGTCGTGGCCCTTGCCGAGCGCGACGAAGTCCCAGGCGGACTCCGCCGGCCACTCGTTGGCCCACTCGTCCCCGCCGAGGTTGGTCCTCGGCTCGTCCGCGCCGAGGCGGCGGAACGAGTTGTCCAGCACGCCGTTCAGCGCCGCGTGCCGCTCGTTGATGCGCACGTCCTTGGCGGCGGCCTGGACCACCAGCTCGCCCAGGTGCCGGACCACGGCGATCGGGTCCATCTGCTGCCAGAACAGGTGCGAGGCGTCGAGCTCGACGCCGAGGTGGGTCGCGCGGGTCCGCTCGATCAGCTCGTGGACGGAGGCGCAGTTGAAGACCACGTTCTGCGGGTGCAGTTCCAGTGCCACCTTCACGCCGTGATCGGCCGCGAGCCGGTCGGTCTCGCGCCAGAAATCGGCGACGATCCCCCACTGGTAGTCCAGCACGTCGAGCGCCGCCGAGTTCCAGGCGTTGACCACCCAGTTCTGGTGCAGGGCACCCGGATCGCCGCCCGGGAGGCCGGACATGGTGACCACGCGGTCCTGCCCCAGCCTGGCCGCGAGGCGGATCGACCGCCGGATGTCGTCGGCGTGGCGGTCGCCGATCGCGCGGTTCGGGTGCAGCGGGTTGCCGTTGCAGTTGAGGCCCGCGATCGCGACCCCGGTGCCCTCGAAGACGCCCAGGTAGTCGTCGCGGGCGGTGTCGCTGGCGAGGATGTCCGCCATGTTCGGAACGTGCACCGGCGGAAGGAAACCGCCGGTGTTGATCTCGATGCCGGTGAGGCCGACGCGGGCGATCTCGGCGAGCGCATCCGGTAGGGACCGGTCGTGGAAGATCGCGTTGTACAGGCCGAGTTTCATGATGGTTCTCCGGTTCTCGTGTCGTTCTATAGGCCGCCGGCCGGTCAGTGCTGGGGGAGCAGGGCGGGCACGTCGACGGGCGCGCCGCCCGCGACGGCCGAGCGGGCGACGGCGTCGATCAGCTCCATGTTGTGCAGGCCGTCGGCGAAATCGGCGTTGCGCGGCAACGACTGCTCGGCCGGGATCCCCGCCACCTCCTCGAGGAGCGCGCGGGCCTGGAACACGAAGCCGTCGTTCTGGCCGATCCCGACCCCGGGCGCGTCCATGGCGAGCCCACCCCGCCAGTACGGGTGCTCGGGGCCGAGGGTCACGGTGCGCGGTCCGCCGAAGGCGTGGTCACCGTCGGCGAACAGGACCTGGACCTGCCCGGGGTTGCGGAAGTCGAACGAGGCGGAGCCGCGTTCGCAGAACACCTCGAACGTGAGGGTGTTGGCGTGCCCCGCGGCCACCCGCGAGACCTGGAGCGAGCCGGTGCCACCGGCGGCGAAGTCCACGAAGAAGCCCGCCACGTCGTCGTTCTCGACGGCCTCGCGCTCCTCGCTCACCGCCCCGTGCTCGTGGCCGATCACCTGGCCGAGGGGTTTCGGCCGCGTCGGGAAGGCGGTGTGCAGGGTCGCGCCGCGCACTGTGGCGACGGATCCGCCGAACAGTTCCGCGATGTAGGTCAGATGGCTCCCCACGTCGGCGAGGGCGCCCGATCCGGCGGGGCCCTTGAACCGCCAGCTGATGGGGCCGTCGGGGTCGCAGGCGTAGTCGGTCCAGTAGGCGCCGCTGAAGTTGATGAGCCGGCCCAAACGGCCGCTGTGGACGAGGTCGCCCAGCAGCGCGATCCCGGGGGAACGCAGGTAGGTGAGGCCGATCCTGCCGAGGATTCCGCGCTGCGCGGCGGCGTCGGCGGCGGCCACCATGGCGCGGGCGTCGTCGAGGGTGTCCGAGAGCGGCTTCTCGCACAGCACGTGCTTGCCGGCGGCCAGCAGCGTCTCCACGATCTCGCGGTGCAGCGCGTTCGCCACCACCACGCTCACCACATCGATGTCGTCCGCGGCCGCGATCGCCTGCCAGGAGGTGTCGTGGCGCTCGAACCCGAACCGGCGCGCCGCATCCTGCGCGAGCGGCTCGTACGCGTCGGCGACCGACACCAGGCGGACCTCGGGGAGCCCGGGGCCGTAGACGGCGGTGGCCGATCGGAATCCGGCGGCGTGGGCCTTGCCCGCCATCCCGGCGCCGATGACGGCGACTCCGATGCTGGTACTGCTCATGATCCTCCTTCACGGGGTTGATGTGAGCTCTCTCACGACCTAACCTCGGTGTGAGTTGGAGCGCTCCAACTATGATGGCAATGTGCGTATGTCCTGTCAATAGGGGGAGGGTTATGGGGCTGAAGCGGCCGACGATCTACGACGTCGCGGCGCGGGCGGGGGTGTCGAAGTCTCTCGTCTCGCTGGTCCTGCAGGGATCGCCGCGCGTCGCCGAGCCGTCCCGCCGCGCGGTGGAGGACGCGATCGAGGCACTCGGCTACCGACCCAGCCGCGCGGCGGCGAACCTCGCCGCGCGCCGCACGCGCACCGTCGGGGTCCTGATCGACGACTACACGAACCTGTGGTTCGTGGACCTGGTCCGCGGCCTGCACGCCGCGCTCGGCCCCGCGGGGTACCGGCTCGCGGTGGTCGACGTCGCGACCGCCGACCAGGCCGAGGATCCGGTCGAGTCCATGCTCGCGATGCGGGTGGACGGGCTGGTGCTCGGCATGGACCCGCCCCGCTCGCTGCTCGGGCGCGGCGCCGCCGCGTTGCCGCCGGTGGTCGTGGCGGGCACCCGCGCGGAGCGCGACTCCCGCTTCGACGCCGTGGCCAACGATGATGCGGAGGGCGCGCGCCTCGCGGCCCGGCACCTGGTGGACCTGGGTCACCGCGTGATCGGCCACCTGTGCGCGCGCGGCGGCGCCGGGGAGGTCCGCCGGGTCGCGTTCGCTGCGGAGGCGTCGCTGCTCGGTGCGCGCGTGCTCGACACCGCCGGGGCCGAGAACGCCTCCGACGACGCCGGCTACCGCGGCGCGGCCGCCCTGCTCGCGGCGCACCCCGCGATCACCGCGCTGTTCGCGGCCAACGACGTGCTGGCGGTGGGCGCCCTCGGCGCGGCGCGGGAGCTCGGGCTCGACGTGCCGGGCGACCTGTCGGTGGTCGGCTACGACGACACCTCGCTCGCGTCGACCCGGCTGGTGGGGCTGACCACCGTCGACGACCGCAGCTTCGACGTGGGGCGGCGGGCGGGCGCCCTGCTGCGTGAGCGCATGGCCGGCGGCGCCCCGGCGCGGCCGACGGAACCCGAGAGCCGGGTGCTCGCGCCGCGCATGGTGGTCCGCGGCACCACGGCCGCCCCGCGCTGACCCGCGAGGACGCAAAATGTGCTTATGTCTGAACAAAGGCTAGGCATGGGGTGTGATCTGTACTACATTCGGCTCAGCGAGTGGGTCGTCCCACTCGGTGAGGTCGAAGGGACTACGGCAATGAAGAAGACCACGCAGCGGCCGCGGAGGCTCCGCACCCTGCTCGCCGCGACCGCGGCCGGCACGGCCGCGCTCATCACGGTGGTGGGGTGTTCCAGCACGGGAGGCGCCCCGCGCAGCGACGGTGACGGCGGCCCGGGCATCGGATCGGCGGGCACCAAGCACCTCACCATCGCGATGGTCACCCACCAGCAGCCCGGCGACACGTTCTGGGACCTCATCCGCAAGGGCGCGGAGATGGCCGCCAAGAAGGACAACGTGACCCTGCGCTACTCCAACGACCCGCAGGCCCCGAACCAGGCCAACCTGGTCCAGGCCGCCATCGACAGCAAGGTCGACGGCATCGCCCTCACGCTCTCCACCCCCAACGCCTTCCAGGCCGTGGTGCAGAACGCGCAGCGCGCGGGAATCCCGATCTCCGCCTTCAACGCCGGCTACAACGACTACGCCCGGATGGGCATCCTGCAGTACTTCGGCCAGGACGAGACCACCGCCGGCAAGGCGGTCGGCGAGCGGCTGGCGAAGGAGGGGACCAAGAAGGCCATCTGCATCATCCAGCAGCAGGGCCAGGTGCAGCTCGAATCGCGGTGCGCGGGCGTGCGGACCGGCCTCGCCGGCGGCGCCGTCGAGAACCTCAACGTCAACGGCGAGGACATGACCGATGTGCAGTCGAAGATCAACGCGAAGCTGCAGCAGGACCCGAGCATCGACACCATCGTCGCGCTGGGCGCGCCCTTCGCGCTGACCGCGACCCAGGCCGTGGAGGGCGCCGGCAGCAAGGCGAAGATCGTCACCTTCGACACCAACGCGGCGCTGGTCGGCGCGATCCAGAACGGCAAGGTGGCGTGGGCCGTGGACCAGCAGCCGTACCTCCAGGGGTACCTCGCCATCGACTCGCTGTGGCTGCAGATCACCAACGGCAACACCATCGGCGGCGGCCAGGCCGTGTTCACCGGGCCGGCGTTCATCGACAAGACGAACGTCGACAAGGTCGCCGAACTCGCCAAGGGCGGTACCCGCTGATGTCCACCGACGAGGCCCTCGACCTGAGCACGCACGAGCCCGTCACGGACGAGCGGGTGCGCAAGCAGAAGCCCCTGCAGCGCCTGATCCTGCGGCCCGAGATGGGCGCGCTGATCGGCGCGGCCGCGATCGTGGTGTTCTTCCTCATCGTGGCCCCGCCCTTCCGGACCCCGGAGGCGTTCGCCACCGTCCTGTACGCCAGCTCGACCATCGGCATCATGGCGTGCGGCGTCGCGCTCCTCATGATCGGCGGCGAGTTCGACCTGTCGACCGGTGTGGCGGTGACGTTCTCGTCGCTCGCCGCGTCGATGCTCGCCTACAACCTGCACCTGAACACCTGGGTGGGTTCCCTACTCGCCCTGGTACTGGCGCTGGCGGTGGGCGCGTTCAACGGATACATGGTGATGCGCACCAGGATCCCCAGCTTCCTCATCACCCTGGCCACCTTCCTCATGATCACCGGCATCAACCTCGCGGTGACGAAGATGGTCACCGGGCAGGTCGCCACCCCGACGATCGCCGACATGCAGGGCTACGGTTCCGCGCAGTCCGTCTTCTCGTCCACGATCCACATCTTCGGCGTCGGGCTCAAGGTGACCGTCCTGTGGTGGGTGCTGTTCACGGTGATCGCGACCTACGTGCTCATGCGCACGCGGGTGGGCAACTGGATCTTCGCCGTCGGCGGGAACCAGGAATCCGCACGCGCGGTGGGCGTCCCGGTGACCAGGGTCAAGATCGGGCTGTTCATGTTCGTGGGGTTCTGCGCCTGGTTCGTCGGCCAGCACCTGCTGTACGCCTACGACACCGTGCAGTCCGGGCAGGGCGTCGGCAACGAGTTCCTGTACATCATCGCCGCCGTGATCGGCGGCTGCCTCCTGACGGGCGGCTACGGCACGGCCGTGGGCGCGATGATCGGCGCGTTCATCTTCGGCATGGTCAACCAGTGCATCGTCTACGCCGGCTGGAACCCCGACTGGTTCAAGTTCTTCCTGGGCATCATGCTGCTGTTCGCCGTGATCGCCAACAACGCATTCCGCAACTTCGCCGCGAAGAGGTGACCCGATGACCACGGACGACATTTCGGCAC
This sequence comes from Tsukamurella paurometabola, assembly GCA_040391845.1. Lineage (GTDB taxonomy): Bacteria > Actinomycetota > Actinomycetes > Mycobacteriales > Mycobacteriaceae > Tsukamurella > Tsukamurella paurometabola_B. The sequence continues at coordinate 5,767 of JBEBXD010000130.1, forward strand.
AGACCCCCGAGACCGGCGACGACAAGGTAGCGCTCATCGAGTTCAAGGAGGTGGGCAAGCAGTACGGGAACATCATCGCGCTCAAGGGGATCAACCTGCGCGTGTACGCGGGCGAGGTCACCTGCGTGCTCGGCGACAACGGCGCGGGCAAGTCGACGCTGATCAAGACGATGGCGGGGCTGCACCGGCCGAGCGAGGGCGAGGTGCTCATCGACGGGAGGGCGACGTCCCTCGACTCCCCGAAGGACGCCCTCGCTCAGGGGATCGCCACCGTCTACCAGGACCTGGCGGTCGTGGGCCTGATGCCGGTGTGGCGCAACTTCTTCCTCGGACAGGAGCTGCGCTCGGGGATCCTCAAGAGCCTCGACGTGCAGACGATGCGCGCCACCACGAAGGAGGAGCTGTTCAAAATGGGCATCGACCTGCCCGACGTGGACGCTCCGATCAGCTCGCTCTCGGGCGGCCAGCGGCAGTGCGTGGCGATCGCGCGGGCGATCTACTTCGGCGCGCGGGTCCTCATCCTCGACGAGCCCACGGCCGCGCTGGGCGTCAAGCAGTCCGGCATGGTGCTGCGGTACATCACCGCCGCCAAGGAGCAGGGCTTCGGGGTCGTGTTCATCACCCACAACCCGCACCACGCGTACATGGTGGGCGATCACTTCGTGCTGCTCAACCGCGGCCGGCAGAAGCTCGACTGCACCTACGACGAGATCACGCTGGAGGAGCTCACCTCGCAGATGGCGGGCGGTGACGAGCTCGAGACCCTCAGCCACGAGCTCCGCCGGTGACCGTCCGCATCGCCGTCCTCGGGTGCGGCCGCATCGGCCGGGTCCACGCGGACTCCGTCGCCGCCAGTGGCCGCGCGGAACTGGCGTGGGTGTTCGACCCGGTCGCGGAGGCGGCGCGGGCGGTCGGCGAGGCCCACGGGGCCCGGTGGTCCACCGACCCGGACGAGGTGTTCGCCGACGGCTCCGTGGACGCCGTCGTCGTCGCCTCGCCCACGTCGACGCACGTGGACCTGCTGACCCGCGCGGTGGGCGCCGGCGCGGCGGTGCTGTGCGAGAAGCCGATCGACCTCGACATCGCGCGGGTCGACGCGTGCCGGGCCGACCTCGGTGACCTGACGCGGCGGGTGATGCTCGGCTTCAACCGCCGCTTCGACCCGTCGTTCGCGGAGATCCGGCGGCGCACGGCGGGCGGCGAGATTGGGCGTTTCGAGCAGCTGACCATCATCAGCCGCGACCCCGCACCGCCGCCCGCCGCGTACGTCCGGGAATCCGGAGGGCTGTTCCGGGACATGATGATCCACGACCTCGACATGGCGCGGTTCTTCCTCGGCGAGGTCGTCGCGGTGTCGGCCCAGGGCGCCAACCTGATCTCCGAGGAGATCCGGGACGCGGGCGACGTCGACGGTGCCGTAGTCACCCTCACGAGCGCCGACGGTGCCCTCGCCTCGATCACGAACTCCCGGCGCTGCGCGTACGGCTACGACCAGCGGCTGGAGGCGTTCGGGGAGCGGGGCGCGCTCGCCGCGGCGAACCAGCGGGCCACGTCGGTCTCGTTCTCCGGCGCCGCGTACACCGACGCGGCCGGGCCCGTGCACGAGTTCTTCCTGGACCGCTACACGCCCGCGTACCGGGCCGAGCTGGACGCCTTCATCACCATGACCGAGACCGGGGTGCCGGCGTCGCCCGGCTTCGACGACGGCCGCGCGGCCCTCCTCCTCGCCGACGCCGCCGTGCAGTCGCTGCGCACCGGCACCGTCGTGCGGCTCCCCGCCCCGTGACTCACCCCCCCGTGACCCACCCCCGGTGACCCACCCCCGGTGACCCATCTGCGGTGCCCCGTCACCGTCGGGTCGCGTGCGTCCCGGCGTCGGACGGCAACCGCACCGCACTGACCAGCGGGATCACCAGGATCGCGGCCAGCGGCAGGAAGGCGAGCCGGTAGCCCAGCTCGGCCTCGCCCGGGCCCGCGACCGCGAGCGAGGCCCCCGTCGCGGCGGCGACGACGGCGATGCCGAGCGCGGTCCCCACCTGCTGCAGCGTGGCCGACAGCCCGTTGGCCGAGCCGAGCAGCTCCGGCGGGACGTCGGCGAACATCACCGTGTTGTACGCGCTGAATCCGATCGACCGGACCGCGCCGCTGACCACGAGGAGCGCGGCGATCACGGGCGCCGGCGTGGAGGCGTCGACCGCGGCGAAGGCGATCAGGACCGCGGCGCCGGCGACGATCGAGCCGATCAGGGTCCACCGGAAGCCGCACCGGCGGATGATCGGAGTGGTCAGCGGCTTGATCCCCAGGTTGCCGAGGAACACCGCCGTCACCATCGCACCGGCGGCGGCCGCGCTCCAGCCGAATCCGGCCTGGAAGAGCAGCACGAACGCGAACGGTGCGCCGGTGATCACCATGCGGTACACGGAGCCGCTCAGGTTGCCCGCCCGGAACGTCTGGATGCGCATCACGGCCGGCTCGAACAGCGGTCGATCGCGCCGGAGCATGCCGCGCCAGGCGGCCGCGCCGAGTACCACGGAGCCGGCGAGCAGCGCCGCCACCAGCCACGGGCGGCCGCCGCGCAGCAGCTCCGCGCCGCCCGTCAGGCAGATGACGGCGCCCGCGGTGAGCAGGTACCCCCAGCGGTCCAGCGCGGTGCGCGAGAGTTCCTCGGTGCGCGGCAGCAGGGCGAGCCCGCCGAGTACCAGCGCCACCCCGATCGGGAGGTTGAGTACGAAGATCCATCGCCAGCCCAGGGTGTCGGTGATGAGGCCGCCGAGGAACGGGGCGATGACGGGCGCGATCAGCGAGGGCCAGGTCAGGTAGGCCATCGCCGCCAGCAGGTCGACGGGCCGCGTCCCGCGCAGCACGGCGATCCGCCCGACGGGGATCATCAGCGCGCCGGCGAGCCCCTGCGCGACCCGGAAGACGTTCAGCCACAGCAGGTCCGGCGCCAGCGCGCACGCCAGCGACGCCGTCGTGAAGCCCGCGACGGAGAGCAGGAAGGTGCGCCGGGTTCCGTACCGCTCCGCGATCCAGCCCGCGATCGGGATCCCCACCGCCACCGCGAGGAGGTAGCCGACGATCGCGGAGCTCACCCCGGCGGGCGCGACGCCGAACTCGTGCGCCACCGCCGGGGCCGCCGTCTGCAGGACGGTGCCGTCGAGGTTCTCCAGGAACAGTGCGCCCGCGACGAGCAGGGCCAGCGGCCGGCTGAAGCCGGTCTCCCGCCGGAGGAGCACGCGCATCGGGTTCCGCACAGTGATCAGCGTAGGGAGTCAGCGAGCGGAGTCAGCGCGGGGACAGGCCCGCGGCCCGGTACGCGGCGTCCACGAGCTCCATGTTCGCCACCGCGTCGGCGGCGTCGATGGGCAGGGGCGTTCCCCGGCGCACCGCGTCGGCGAACGCGGCCAGCTGAAAGGTGTAGGTGGAGCGTGTATCGAGGCGCTCGACCACCTCGTCCATCCCGTCGCGGCGCAGTACGAACCGGTCGTCGCGCTGCGGTCCGAGGAAGTCCGGGACCAGGATCGACCCGCGCTCGCCGGTGAACTCGACGGAGAAGTCGAACCGGTCGCCCACCATCGACACCCACGCGTACCCCTCGACGGCGCCGCCGCCCGCGCGCTGCGGGTACGCGAAGTCGACGGCGCAGGCCGCGACGACCTGCGGGGTGAGCACGCTGGCGCGGGCCGCGGCC
>JBEBXD010000131.1:0-8731 GCA_040391845.1 Tsukamurella paurometabola
TCGTCTCCGGTTTTGGCTGTGCGGTAGCCGGTGAGGTTGCCGTACTTGGTGGCGGCGGAGGTGGGGATGTTGTCAGCGAGGGTGATGATGCCGTAACCGCTGGCGTCGGTGGTGAGGGTGTCGCGGCTTTCGGGCTTGGCGGCGGTGAAGGTGCCGATGGGGGTGCCGTTGGTGAGGGTGACGGGCCCGTCGGTGGCCTTGCAGTGGCCGGCGGTGATGGCGATGCGTTTGTTGTTGTGCTTGCCGACGAGGGCGATGGTGCAGGTGGTGACGGTGTTGCCGGTCTTCTGCTGGATCGCGGTGCCGGGGCGGGCTGAGGGGGTGTCAGCTTGTGCTGGGGGTGCGGTGCCCAGTGTGAGGCCGAGGGCGGCGAAGGTGGCGACGGTGGCGGTGGTCAGTTTTGCCATGTGAGGCCCTTCACGGAGAGGTATGCGGCGATGAGGCTGGCTGGGTAGGACAGGCTGCGGGTGTCGGTGTCGGAGATGATGCGGACGAGGATGCCGGCGAGGCGGGCGTGGGTGCCGTCGGTGGTGTAGAGCGGTCCGCCGGAGTCGCCGTGGTCGGCGGTGGCGGTGCTGAGGTACGTCGCCGGGTAGAGGTCCATGACGGTGCCGCAGGTGTGGCCTGTCGTGGCGCCGGTCTTGCAGACTGCGGTGCCGAGTGTGACGGTGTGGTCGACGCCGGTGAGGCGTTCGCCTGTGGGGAGGGTGTCGGAGGCGATCGCGTTGTCGGTGAGGATGATCGGGGCGAGGCTGGCGGAGTCTTTGATCCTTTTGCCTGGGTCTTCTTGGAGTATGAGGCGGGTGGGGACGGTGCCGAGGTAGCGGTTGGCTTCGTCGTAGATGCGGCCGTTGGGGCCGACGCAGTGGGCGGCGGTGTAGGCGATGCGTCGTGTGGTGTCGACGAATCCGATGGTGCAGGAGACGTTGATGTCGTTGACGATCTTGGCGCCGGGGCTTGCTGTGGGGATGCTGGGGGCCGCGTGCACTGTGGGTGCCGCGGTGGTGGCGATCGCCGTGGCGGCGATGATCGCGGTGAGTGTGGTGCGGAGCATCTTCCTCATGTTGCACAGTGTAACCACATATTGTCGTGTGTGGGAAGTATATCTTGCCGTTACCCTCCTCTGGAACGGGCGGCTGAGCAGCACTTCTCCCCCTGCGGGGCAACTCCGCGAAAGCAGCCTCGGCGCGCACACCAGCTCAGCCAAAAGGCCCGGTTACCTGCACTTTATGCGATGGAAGCGGCCACCTCACCGACGGCGTGGTCCGCGGCCGGCACCCAGAGCGCGCTCGCCAGCAAGTACCGCTCAGAGCCACTGTCACCGGCCGCAGCGGCCTGAGCTGCGGCTACACGGAGGTATCGCACCCACGCTCGCCGGTACAGCGGATCCGGCTCACCCTGCCAGCGCAACTCCTCGGCCGCCACGCGCGCGGCCCGCAGGTCGATGTTGCCCTCGAGCTCGCCGAAGCGGTCGGCGAGGACCTGACGCGCCTGATCGATCTGGTTCTCCGCTACAGCGACGAGCTCCTCGCGGGCTGTCGAGAGGTCGTACGCAAGGACGCCGTCGAGGGCTTCCTGCGGGACGACCACGACGCCCTCCGTGGGGGCGATCTGGCTGATCGTGACCAGCTCCTCCGGGTCGGTGATGATCCCCAGGGAGATCGCTGATTGCAGCGTCCGGTGCGGGAGATGGCAGCCGAGCCAGCTTGCCGCGAAGGGGCCTGTCGGCGTCAGTGCGGCGAGGGGCAGTACGTTCGGGGCGGCCTTGGCGTCCTTCGGGAGGAATCCGAGGCCGTCGGAGGTGGAGAAGACGGCGGTGCCGTCCTTGTTGATGGCGACCGCGATATCGGCGGTGCCCGGGATTTGGTCGTACAGGGCGGCCAAGATGGACATTGCGCGCGGCGAGGCGGGCGCGCTCGGGGTGGTTGGGGTCGCCGGCGGCGCGGCCTCTGGCGTGTATCGGGGGGCGGCCTGCAGGGTGGGCGCGGGCGCTGTTGGTGCCGCTACCGGCGCCGAGACGGCGGGCGTGGGGGCGGCTTCCTGCTGCTTGGCGCTGTGCGGCGCCGGAACCCGGAATGCAGAGGCCAGGGCGTACTGTGCGGAGCCGACCTCGCCGGCGTTGAGGTCCTCGGTCGCCCGGGCCGCGAGCTCGGCCACCCACGAGGGCTGGTAGTCCGGGTTGGGGAAGCCGGTCCAGCGTGACTGGGCGACCTTCTCGGCGAGCTCGCCGATGTTTGCTTCGAGCTCGATGTCCCAGGTGTCGCGGAGTTCGGCGAGCGCGGAGTGGATCTGTGACACCGCAACGGAATCCGTCTGGTTCCGCGGTGCGCTCAGTTCGGCGGGCTCGATCTCCTCGCGTTCGGTGTCGGTGATGTTCCCGCCGGGGCCGACGATCGCTAGGGCATCGATCCGCCCGACGTAGCCCTCCTCGGCGGCGGCTAGAAGGGGCATGTGCGGATGTGCGCACCCGATCCATGTCCGCACGAAGCTCTCCGGCACGCGGCTGATCAGCGGGATGAGCCCCGCTGCGCCGGCACCTGATTCGGGCAGGTAGCCCAGCCCGTCAGGGGTGGCGAAGATCAGCTCCTTGCCCGATGCGGCGACCGCGACCGCGGTGCCGCGCGGGACGTCGGCGCTGTGGGCGCCAATGTCCTGTGCGGCATCGGCGCTGTGCGCTGAGAGCGCCAGAGCGGTGGATACAGCTCGCCTCCTGGCTTCTACGGGGTCGACCGGCTCAGGCTCGGGTGCCGGCGCGGGCTCGGGGACGACGACGGCGGCGGTCTCTGGGTCGTCGTCCTCCGGCAATTCCTCCTCCCCCAGGTCGTCGCGGTGGATGGCGAGCAGATCGACCGGCTCGGGCGATCGCGCCGTGGTGCTCGCCCACCAGGAGCCGGCGACGGCGATGAGGCCGAGTAGCCACTTGAGTGCGTCGGGAAGCGGCGCGAGGAGGTCGGCGGCGAAGATGTCGGTGATCTGCCACGCGCACCACGCCAGGCCGGCGACCGCGGCCACGATGAGGACCGTGATCCACCGGCGATGGCCGCGGCGGGATCGGGCGCGCAGCGCGTCGATGAGGACGATCAGCATCGGGATCCCCAGGCCGGCGAGGAAGGCGAGGGCGTACCAGCGCGTCTCTGGCCACACGAACGGCACCTGGTCCGTTCCTCCGGATGCGATGTTGGTGTACCACTGCCAGATCATCGCGCCGGCGGCGATGATGGCGATCGCTGCGGTGGCGCGGATGGTCCTGAGGTCGCGGCCGAGGAGCTCGAGGAGGTGCACTGCCCAGGCGGCGACGGCGAGGGTGAGCAGCAGCCGGGCGACGAGCTCGCCGCCGCCGGCCTGGTCGGTCACGTCGACGATCCAGGTGTCGATTCTGCTGCCGATGGGCGGTGAGAGCGCGAGGACTCCGGCGGCGCCGGAGAGCAACCCGATGGTCCCCGCTCGACCGAGCGGCTTAGTTGCGTGCCACAGGCCGATGATGCCGAGGCCGAGCAACAGCCCTGCAAGTCCTGTGAACAGGGGTGGTGTCATGCCTGCACCTTCCTCGCTACGGTTCCCCGCAAGGCTTGGGCCCGGTGTCTTCCAGGTGTTCTCGAAGCCTCAAGGGGCGTGACGACCGTCACGTCGTCCATTCCGAGGGAATCGTAACGCCGATTTCGGGTGTCGAACGTTTCGCTGAATAGCGACCCCTACGCGGTTGTGTCCGCCGTGTCGACGTTGCAATGTGCAACGCACCCCGATCGTCGCGTGATCGGCCAGCACGCCGCCGGGATCCCGCATAGCGAACCGGCCAAGTTGGCCGGCGAGCGACCTCGCCAGAGCTTAGTTCCACCGCTCCCCGAGCGCTTTCGCCGCGGTCGACATCTTCAGCACGAGCCTGCGCTCTCGATCCCTGACCGGCGTGAACCCATATCGTTGATAGAACCGCTTCGCTTCGTCGTCCACCGCGTCGACCACGATGAGTCGACCGCCACCGATCTCTGCGGCGGCGACCGCCACACCAACAGCATCGAGGAGAAGCTGTTCGCCGTACCCGGCGCCCTGCAACGAGGTGTCCAGAGCAAGCCGGGCGATGAGGAAGCCGGAGATCCGCGAGTAGCCACCTGCGGCGCCAGCGGGCACGCCGTCCTCGCTCCTGACGATCTCGGTTGGGCAGACCGCATAGTAGGCGCAGACCTTCTGCTCCCCGAGCTGTGACCAAACCTGCACTCGGGCATGTCCGCCCGTCTGTGCTCGATGCGCCTGGTGCGTTAGCCAGTCGTTCAGTGACTGCTTTCCGCAGTTGAAGCCGCCGATGATGCGCTCGGCACTGAGCGGCGTGGACTCGAAGAAGACGCTCATCCGCGCGTGAAGACTGGCCGCTTCCGCGCCGCTTCCGCAAGTCGCGGCGCAGGATCAGCGGTGTCTAGCGACGCCATCAGGGCGTCAAATTGCTCAGCAGGCATCAGGGTCATCTGTTCCTGGCGCAGAACTTCGTCGGCGCGCGCCAACGCCGCCTTGCGAACGAACTCTGACGCGGGTTCATGTACGACCCCTGCCGCTCGCTGGATGCGGTCGAGGGTCTGCCTGTCTGCGCGGAACTCGCTCCGTTCGGTCTTGACGGACATTGGTTGCCCTCCTTCGGGGTGCTGTGTGCACCCTTAGTGTACGGCTAATGACCGTACATCTCCAGACCTGCAGGCGGCGCTCCGGTTCCCGCTGAACGCTCGCCCCTCCAACGGCAGTTGGGCCTACCTATATCAAGCCCAGGTGCGCCAGCCGGGCCGCCAAGGCCTCCAGCGAGACGCCGAACTTGCGTTGCATGCGGCTCGGTGCCCACGCCGTCGCCCAGTCCTCGAGCACGACAGCAGAGGGCATGAGCAGCTCGTCGGCGAACCGGCCGGCCCACACCCGAGCAGGCGGAGTATCAGGCCCGGCGTCACGCTCGCGGCGGTCGACGAAGCCGATCAAGTCATGCTCGTGCTGCAGTTTGAAGTGTCCGAGCAGCCGCGCGCCGGTCGCCCGTCGTGTGGTGTCCGCGTCGGCGGAATTGAGGTAGATCTCGACTGCGGCGTCCACGTCATCCTTGATGATGAACCCGGCCATCGTCGGCTCGAGCTCAACGACATGGACATCGATGCCGAGGCTGTATGCAATGGCGGCAGGCTCGACGGGAAAGCGGGTCGCCCCGTCGGTGCCATCCCAGCAGGTGCGCCGCAGGTCGCGGGCCGCAGTCTTCGGTGTCTGTGTCGTCGAGAGCACGGTTGCGCCACCCCTCCTGTCCGCCAGTCCTCGCACTCTACGTCCTGCGTCGGAGGCCCTGTCGCCAGGCGCGCGGCGCGCTTATCAAGTGGCTGCTAGCAGCGGTCGAAGCGGCGCAGCGCGTCCTCGCGGCGCTCGGCGGCGGTCTTCTTGGCGGGCCAGCGGATCATCCTCCTAATGGCGGGTGATGCCCGGCTCTCGGTAGCGGTGCGGCTTCGAGCCCATGTCTTCTGCTCGATCTGGGCGATAGCGCGTGGCTGACGCAGGCAGGTGGCAACGGTGCGATCTCGAGCGGGCCGCAGGGCGTGGCCGGGGCGGTCGCGTTGTGGGAGCGGGGGCGTGATGCGCTCCCCCAGCGGCCGGTGTTCCACGAGCCACTCGGCCACGTGATTCTGCGGCCCGCGCTCGAGCACTTCGTTGCGGCGGCGGCCAGGCTAGGCCTCCGGGTTCAGTGACGCTATGCACCAACCGCCCATACAAGGTTGCGCGGCTGACCAGGAAATTTGAAGCTTCGCGTTCATAGGCTCGCCCATAATCTGCCAACGAGTTCTATGCGGGTGATGCAACGGGACACGATGTCGGCGGCGGTCATGAAGCGGCCTCGATGGCATGGCGGGGGCACGGGCTACTCATCATCCCGCCGTACGCCGTCTCTCCTTTGCCACATCGTCATGGCCTTGTTCCTCGTGCTCACGTCGTGGTGGGCCGGTCAGTAGAGCTTCTCGGTCTTGTCGAGGGCTCGCATGGCTCGCCAGCCGATGGTGATCTGGCCGCCGGTGACCTCGTAGTGCTTCGCGCACAGGGGCCGCTGCTCGTCCTTGAGCAGGTGGTCCTCGAACTGGGGCACGATCACGACGCCGTACCCGACCGCGGCGCGCAGGCAATAGAAGCACGGGATCCGCTCGCCGTAACCGTCGACGAGGAGTCGGGCGGCGCGGCGCTCGCTGTGCCGAACTCCGTGCGCGGCATCGGGGGCGGTCATCGCTGCGGCTCCTCAGAGTCATAGGGCAGAGGTTGAAGCTATCCGTTAATGTACGCGAACAACTACCCCTCGGCAAGAGGTTTTCGTGGGCGATAAACCATGTCGCGAGGTCCACACCGAGCCCCCTTCGGAGTTCTTCGGTTCGAGGATCCTGCGTCCGGGCTTGCACCCGGTGGCCGCATGCGCCAGTTCGACAACCTCCATGTGGTCGATCTCGGCCCGGCCGTACTGGTCGGTCGCGTAGTGCGCCCGCAGCTTCCCCGCGCGGTCTCGATGGACCCTGGTGAGCATCAATGAATCCGTGCCTTGACCACGTGCGTCAGCAACTCGTCGGGCTGGTCCTTCGCGTCGAGCATGCCGGGCTCCTTCGAAGCACGCGGGACTGAGGGGTTTCGAATGGTCGAATATTATTGCTGGACAGCATGAGCGGGCAATAATATTCGCCCGCATGCAACATTCGCGGCGCATCTCTAGGGGTGGCGGTCATGCGGGACGCCCTGGAAGTTCTTCTGCCGCCCACCTCTCGCTCCGGAAGAGCCTGGTCGGGGGTGATCTATTCGAGGAGCTGCTTCCGGCCCGGCGCGGCCCGCGACGAGACGTTCGTGCGCGACCTGCGCATCGATCCCCGCAGCCCACTCGACGCGAGGGATCGTCGCCAATGCCTCCGGCATTGGGGGAACAAGCACCTACGGCTTCAGGGTGCGGATCGACATCAGCCGGGTGGCGTCTGCGGTGACCTGGTCGATCGCCTTCGGTCTGCGCGGTGGGGAAGCCTTCAAGAGCGCGCGGTAGGTGTCTAGTCCGCGCAGGTCAATCAGGCTGCCGACGCCGAGCAGGAGAGCTGTCGCGGCGGTCCTGTTCGCGCGCGTCGTCGACGGCGTGTGGTGCCGGACATTCTTCTGATGGTGTCTCATGGGACGCGCCCGCTTCTCGTTCGCGCGGACCTGACGGTCTCTACAGCTGTCGCCATGATGGCCGTCGCGCTGGTCTGCTCGCGGCGGGCTGGCGTGAGGAGCGGGCGCGGGGTCATCGTCGCTGTGTCCACGCCGCGCTGGCGAGCGCGGATCTGCGTCGCCCTCATTACGCTTGTCGCGTTCGCCGTGATGATGTTCCACGTCCGTACTCGGCGCTTTCGCATGGTGGGTGCCGGATCGTCTAGCGGGCTCGGGTGAAGGCTTCGCGGCGGGCGTCTTCGATGTCTTGGGCGGAGGCGAAGTTGCGGGCGGTTTCGGGGTGGAGGCGCTCGCCTTTGAGGGCGGCGTAGTAGGCGCACTTTTCGTAGCCGGCGTAGGAGGCGCGCAGGGATGCGATGTGGGCGACCTTGACGATCTCTGCGGAGAGGGCGTTTTCGTTGAGGCGGCGAACGGCGTCGGTGAGGTGGACGGCGGTGGTGTTGCCGAAGTAGCTGGATCGGACGCCGATGCTGCGGTCGGGGTTGAAGGCGTCGTAGTCGGCGTTGTCGAAGTCGGGGTGGCCGTCGTCGGTGAGGGCGATGCCGTAGTCGGTGGGGTCGGGAGCTTGCATGGTGTGTCCTTATCGGGTGAGGAAGGTTCGGAGGGGGTGGTTTTGGGGGCTGGGGATTGCTTCTCCGAGGTCGAGTGCGAGGGCGGGGCGTTTGTGGGTGGGGACGGTCTGTACTGCGAGGTCCCAGAGGTCTTCTCGGGTGGGGTTGATGGCGATGCCGCGTTGTGCGGTCTGGTGGGCGGTGATGGGGTCGCCGGAGGTGAGCTGGCGGGTGCCGAGTTCGAGGAGGATGTCGGCGAGGTAGTCGGTGAGGCGGTCGTTGAGGAGGATGCCGGAGCGCCAGTCGAGTTCGTGGGTGGGGATGCCGGCGAAGGGTGCGCCGCGGATGAGGCGGGCTGCGGCGGTGAGTGTTTCGGTGGTGGCGGCGGCGGGGTTGAGGCCGACGAGCTCGTCGACGTGCTTCCAGTCGCAGTAGGTGTCGCTGTTGGGGTCGAGGTAGAGCTCGATGCTGTCGATGTCTTGGCGGACGATTTCGGTGCCGATGAGTTCGCGTATGGCTTTGCGGGTTTGGCGGCGGGCGTTGCTGTTTTTGAGTTCGAGGTGTTCTTCCCACTTGTCGACGGTGATGTGGTCGGTGAGGTGGCCGTCGCTGGTGGCGATCATGAGGAGGGCTTTGACGGGTTTGCGGAGGACGCGGCGCGTGGTGAGGGCGTCGGTGGTGATGTGGGTGCCGTCGCTTTTGATGCCGGCGATGAATGGGGGGCCGAGGATGTAGATGCCGGGTCGGTTGATCTCGTCGGTGCGTTGGTCGGTGGGAGGTAGGGGTGGTTCGGTGGGGCTGGTGGGGTTGAGGTCGCTGTCGTCGTAGCGGGGGTGCGCGCCGGTGGTCGAGGAGGGTGCTTGTGCTGCGGCGGCGGGGACGGTGACGGCGGCGGGGGTCGGTTCGACCTTGGTGGGGCCGGGGGTGTCGTCGATGTCCCATGGTGGTGTCTGTGTGGGGTCGTCGGAGGGTGCGGTTCCCGGTTCGGGGGTTGTTGCTGT
>JBEBXD010000132.1:0-8695 GCA_040391845.1 Tsukamurella paurometabola
GAGGCCCGCGACGGGCTCCGCGCCCACGCCGACGGCGTCCCGCACCAGGCGGTGCGGGCCGGCTCCGCGCAGAACGAGGCCCGCCCCCTCGCCTTCGTCTACACCGGGATGGGCCCGCAGTGGTGGGGTATGGCCCGCGGCCTGCTGAGCGGCAACACCGTGTTCCGCGCCGCGATCGACCGCTGCGACTCCGCCCTGCGCCCGCTCACCGGCTTCTCCCTCACCGACGCCCTGCTGGCAGCCGAATCGGACTCCCGCATGGACGAATCCGTGGTCGCGCAGATCGCGAACTTCGGCGTGCAGTACGCCCTGACGCGGCTGTGGGAATCCTTCGGCGTCACGCCCGACCTGATCGTGGGCCACAGCGCCGGCGAGGTCGCGGCGGCCCTGGAGGCCGGCGCCCTGGACTTCGACGACGCGATCACCGTGATCGCGCACCGGGCCCGGCTGCAGCACACCGCCACCGGCGGCGGCCGCCTCCTGGCGATCGCCCTGAGCGAGACCAGCGCGCGCGCCCTGCCCGAGGTGGCGGGCGGCGAACTGGAGATCGCGGCGGTCAACAGCCCCGAGTCCGTCGCCCTGGTCGGGCCGCGCCCGGTGCTGGACGCGCTCGCGGAGCGCCTCGGCGCCGACGGCGTCTTCGCGCGCCTCGTGCCGGGCGACGTCCCGTACCACAGCCGCGGCATGGATCCGCTGGAGGCGGAGGTCCGCTCCAGCCTGGCCGGGCTGACGCCCCGGGGCCCGCGGATCCCCCTGTACTCGACCGTCACCGGCGCGCGGGTCCCCGCCGACGGCTCGCAGCCGCACGACGCCGAGTACTGGTGGCGCAACATCCGCCGCCCGGTCCTGTTCGGCGCCGCGGCGGACGCGATGATCGCCGACGGTGGCGTGACCTTCCTGGAGATCGGCCCCTCCGCGGTGCTCGGCCGGGCGATCACGGAGGCAGCCGCCGTCCACGAGCGCTCGGTCACCACCGTGGCGTCCCTCCGCCGGGACGACCCCGACGCCGAATCGTTCGCCACCGCGCTCGCCGACCTGTGGGTGCGCGGGATCGACCTCGACTTCTCCCCGCTGGCGCCGCGCGCGGCCATGCGGCCGCTGCCGGCCTACCCGTGGCAGTCGCAGCGCTACTGGTCCGAGAGCGGGGCGGGGCGCGAGGAGCGGCTCGCGCGCACCGTCGAGCCCTACCTGGGCAACCGGTCCGACGGCGCGCTCCCCGCGTGGCGACGCCTGCTCGACGGGACGGCGCCGCGGTCGCTGGCCGACCACGTGGTGCACGGCTCGACCCTGTTCCCGGGCGCCGGCTTCCTCGAGATCGCGGCAGAGGTGGCCCGCGACGAGTACGGCGCCGCGGCGTGCACCCTCGACGACGCCGCGTTCGAGACGGCGCTCGTGCACGGCGGGGGCGGCACCTACCTGATCGACACCAGCCTGGACACCGACTCCGGCCGGATCACCATCCACGGGAAGGTGCCGGGCGCCGGGCGCTGGGCCCGGCACGCCACCGCGACGCTGCGCCCCGCGCCGTCGATCGCGCCCCGGATCGACCCCGGCGCGACGCCGGTGGGAACGCCGATCGGCGAGGACGAGTTGTACGAGCGGTTCGACGCCGCCGGGTTCTCCTACGGCCCCGGCTACCGGCTGCTGCACGACGTGCGCATCGGGGAGGGATCGGCGTCCGCGCGGATCCGGGCCGCCGCCGGTGAACCGGTCGCGGACCGCGACCCCGTGTTCGAGCCGAGGGTGCTGGACGCCGCCTTCCAGCTGCTCCTGCCGCTGGCGCAGGACCGCGTCCACGAGGGCACGCTGATCCCCGTCGGCGTCGACCGGGTGGTGATCCACGGGCGCCCCGACGGGGCCGCGATCGCCCGCGCGGTCGCGCGCACCTCTACCGACCCGGCCCTGATCAGCGGCGACGTGACGATCGCCGACCAGGAGGGGCGCGTCCTCGCCGAGGTGCGGGGATTCACCGTCCGGATCCTCGACGACGCCGCCGGCGCCCCGCAGCGCGTGGGCACCGACTGGGTGTACGAGCAGGCGTGGCAGCCCCAGCCCGCGACCGACGCCGAGCGCGCACCGGCCGCCGGCACCTGGCTGCTGCTCGCGGACCGGGCCGGCGCCGCAGACGCTCTCGCGGAGCGCATCACCCGCGACGGCGGCACGCCCGTCCTGGTACCGACCGGCACCGGGGAGGGCTCGATCGCGGCCGACGACCGCGCGGCTCTGGCCGCGGTTCTCGACCGGGTGGTGCCCGCCGAGGGGCTGCGCGGCATCGTCCACCTGTGGTCGCTCGACGCGCGCCCGGACTCCGACGAGCCGCTGCGCTGGACCGCGCACGACGCGGTGCTCTCCGTGGTGAATCTCGCCGCCGAGCTCGAGCAGCGCGGTATCGCCGCACCCACGTTCCTCGTCACGAGCGGCGCCCAGCCGATCGGCGGCGAGCTGTCCGCGACGGGCCTCGTGCAGTCCTCCCTGCTCGGCGTCGGCCGGGTCCTGCATCACGAGCTGATGGGCCTGCAGGCCCGGCTGGTGGACCTGGACCCGCACGACCGGGACTCCTCGCTGGAGTTCCTGTTCGGCGAGCTCACCATCACCACCGACGAGGATCAGGTCGCGCTGCGCGGCGGCGAGCGACTGGTCGCACGGCTGCACCCGTCGCCGCGGGCCGGCGGCCGCATCCCGGCGCGGATGCGCGCCGACGGCGCGTACCTCGTGACCGGCGGCCTGGGCGCGCTCGGCCGGCTCGTTCTGCGCACGCTCGCCGAGCGGGGTGCCGGACACCTGGTGGTCACCAGCCGCTCCGGGCTCCCGCCGCGCGAGAAGTGGGACCTGCTGACCGACGCCCACGAGCGGGACGCCGTCGCGGCGGTGCGCGCGGCCGAGGCCGCCGGCGCGACGGTGCACGTCGCCGCCGTGGACGTGACCGACGCCGCGGCGCTCGCCGGGACGATCGCCGCCCTGCACGCCGCCGGGGTTCCGCCGCTGCGCGGCGTGATCCACTCCGCCGGCGCGGTCGAGGACCAGATCCTCGTGCGGATGACGCGGGAACAGGTGGACCGCGTGGTCCGGCCGAAGGTGCTCGGCGCCTGGGCGCTGCACGAGACCACCGCGGGCGAACCGCTCGACTTCTTCGCGCTGTTCTCCTCGATCTCCGCCGTGATCCCCGCCCCCGGGCAGGGCAACTACGCGGCGGGCAACGCCTTCCTCGACGCGCTCGCCCACCACCGCCGCGCGCAGGGCCTGCCCGCCCTGTCGATCAACTGGGGGCCGTGGGACGCGGGCATGATCGCGGACCTCGGGCTGCGGGATCTCTACGCGCAGCGCGGAATCGACCTCATCGACCCGGACACCGGCATGATGCTCCTGACGGAGCTCCTCGGCTCCAGCGAGGTGCAGCAGGGCATCGTGTCGGCGCACTGGCCCACGGTGATCGCGAGCTACGCGCTCACCCCCGTGCTGGTCGCCGACCTGGGCCGCGAGGAGGGCGACGGTGACGGCGACGGCGAATCCGTCCTCGAGCGCCTCGCCGCCGCGGCGGCGGAGGAGCATCCCGCGATCGCGCTCGACGGGGTCCGCTCCGTCGTCTCCCGAGTGCTGCGCATGGCGGAGGACCTCATTCCGGACGACGAGCCCCTGGGCCGCCTCGGCGTGGACTCCATGCTCGCCACGGAGCTGCGCATCCGCGTGGAGCAGCAGTTCGGTACCGCGCCGTCGATCGCCTTCCTCCTGGATGGGGCGACGGTGGCGACCATCGCCACCGAGGTGCTGGCCGACCTGGACGCCGCCTCGACGGCGGACACCGGGTCCGGCGGCGGCGGCGCGGCCGACGTCGAGGTCGAGGACCTCGCCTCCCTGCTGGCCGACCTGGACGACGACACCGTCGCAGCCCTGCTCGCCGAGCACGAAACGACCGAACCGAACAGCGGAGGCCCCCGTTGACCGACATCGAATCCCGCCTCGCGGCCCTGAGTCCCGCGCAGCGCCGGGCCCTGCTCGCCAAGCTGGGCAAGGCCCCCGCCGCGGAGCGGAGCCTCCCGCCGATCACCGCCCGCGTCCGCGAAGGCGGCACCAGCGCGCTCTCCGCCACGCAGGAGAACATGTGGTTCCTGGAGCAGTTCCACCCGGGCACCGCCATGCACGTGATGTCCGGCGTCGCGCGCCTGCCGATCGACGTGCCGGCGGACGTGTTCACCGACTGCCTGGCCGAGGTGATCGAGCGGCACCCCGTGCTGCGCACCAGGTTCGAGACCGACGGCGGGGAGCCGGTCGCGCTGATCGCGCCCGCCGTCCGCCCCGATGTCACGTTCCTGGACGGCATCGACGAGTCCCGGATGTGGGAGCGGTTCGACGAGGACGCGCGGACCCCGTTCGACATCGCCCGCGACCCGCTGGTGCGGGCGACGCTCGCCCGCACCGACGCCGGCACCTGGGTGCAGATCACGCTGCACCACATGGTGGCCGACGGCTACTCCACCGGCATCCTGTTCACCGAACTCGGCACCCTGGCGACCGGCCGGCTGATCGGCCGCCTGCAGCAGCTGCCGGACGTGCCCTTCCAGTACGCCGACGTGGCGCTCTGGGAGGAGGAGATCGCCGCCGCCGATCTCGACCGGGACGACATCGCGTACTGGACCGATCGTCTCGCCGGCGCCCCGACCGCGCTCACGCTGCCGACCGACCACCCGAGGCCGGCGCGGCAGGGATACCGCGGCCGCCGCACGGAGTTCGAGCTCACGAGCGAGCGGGCGGCGGCCATCCGCACGTTCAGCGCCGAGCACGGCGTCACCCCGTTCGTGACGGTGCTGACCGCCTACGCGGTGGTCCTCGGCCGCTGGTCCGCGCAGGACGGCGTCGTCGTGGGCGTGCCCGTGGCACAGCGTTCGCAGCCCGGCACCGAGCGCGTGATCGGACCGTTCCTCAACACGCTGGCCCTGCCGGTCGCGCTGGGCGAGGGCGAGACGACCGGCGGGCTGCTGGCGCAGGTCAACGCGACGGTCCGGGAGGGCTTCGCGCACCAGGACGCGCGCTTCGACCGGGTGCTCTCGGCGCTCGACCTGGGGCGCGATCCCGCGCGGCCGCCGCTGTTCCAGGCCATCCTGAACATGCAGGAGGACCGCAGCGCACCCGAGATGGCCATGCGCGATCTGTACAACGGGTGCGCCAAGTTCGACGTCCTGCTGAACATCACCACCACGCCGACCACGATGTCCGGCACCCTCGACGTGGCGGCCGACGTGTTCGACCAGGAGAGCGCCGACGCACTGATCGACGGCTTCGTCGCGGTGCTGGACGCGCTGACCACGGGCCCCCGCGCCGGGACTCCCCTGGCCTCGCTCCCGCTCACCACCTCGCCGATCGAGGTCGCCGTCCCCGCGCCGCAGCCGGCCGGCCCCGCGCTCGACGACTACGTCCTCGCCGCGGCGAGCGCCGCCGCGGAGCGCATCGCCATCGTCAGCGGCGCCGAGCGGATCAGCTACGCGGAACTGGAGTCCCGCGTGAACCGCCTCGCGGCGCGGATCGCCGCACGCCTCGACGCGCCGCCACGCACCCCCGTCGGCCTGCTGCTGCCCCGCTCGGCCGACGTGATCGTGGCGATGCTCGCGACGATGCGCGCCGGCTACTCCTTCGTCCCGCTCGATCCCGACTATCCGGCGGAGCGGCTCGAGTTCATCTGCGCCGACGCCGGCGTGCCCGCGCTCATCACGGCCGCCGAGCACCTCGCCCGGGTCCCGGGACTCCACCTCCCGTGGATCGACGTGGCGGACGCGCCCGGCACCGTCGACGCCGGAGCTACCGTGCCGAGCTCGGCCGATCCCGCGACCGACGTCGCGTACATGCTGTACACCTCGGGATCGACCGGCCGACCCAAGGGCGTTCGGGTCTCGCACCGCAACGTGGTCACCTTCCTGGAGGCGATGCGCGGCGAGCCCGGGATGACGGCCGCGGACACGCTGCTCGCGGTGACCAGCCCGTCGTTCGACATCGCGATCCTCGAGCTACTGCTCCCGCTCGCGACCGGGGCGCGGGTCGTGATCGCCGACGGTGACGAGGCCCGGGACGGCACCCGGCTCGCGGCCATGCTGGACGAGCACGCGGTGACCGTGATGCAGGCGACGCCCACCACCTGGCACCTGCTGCTCGACTCCGGCTGGACGGGCAGGCGGGTCCTACGCGCGCTGTGCGGCGGCGAGGCGATGCCCGCGGTCCTCGCGGGCCGGCTCCTCGCCGGGACGCAGGAGCTGTGGAACATGTACGGCCCCACCGAGACCACCATCTGGTCCACCGTGCACCGCGTCACCGAGGACGACGTGGCGGCGGGCACGATCCCGATCGGGCACCCCATCCGCGGCACCGGGATCGTGGTCGTGGACCCCGCGGCCGATCCCGTGCCCGACGGTGTGTTCGGCGAGCTGTGCATCATCGGCGACGGGGTGACCCTGGGCTACCACGAGCGCCCCGAGCTCACCGCCGACCGCTTCGTCGACCTGGGGACCACGCCGCCGGCGCGCGGCTACCGCACCGGGGATCTGGTGCGCCGGTTCCGCGACGGCCGGATCGAGTTCGGCGGGCGCATCGATACGCAGGTGAAGGTGCGCGGCTTCCGCGTGGAGCTGGGTGAGATCGAGAGTGCCTTGGAGACGGCGCTCCCGGGCATCCGCGCCATCGCCGCCGTCGATCCCTCCGGGGCGGCCATCACGGCCTACCTGGAGTGCTCCGAGGACCGCCTCGGCGACACCACGGCGCTCCTCGGCGGACTGCGCACGACGCTGCCGCCGTACATGGTGCCGAGCGCGATCGTGGTGGTCGAGGAGTTCCCGCTGACCCCGAACCGGAAGATCGACCGGAAGGCGCTCGCCGCCCGGGGCGGCGCGCCGGTCGCGCTGGTGGCCGCGAGCGGGGCGGAGTACGTCGCGCCGCGCACGGACACCGAGCGCGACCTGGCGGCGATCTGGACCGACCTGCTGTCGCTGGACGCCGCGCCCGGCGTCCGCGACGACTTCTTCCTGCTCGGCGGGCACTCGCTGCTGGCCACCAAACTGGTGTTCCGGGTGCGGGAGAAGCTCGGACGGGTGGTGCCGCTGCCGGTGCTGTTCGCCGGCGAGCTGACCATCGAGCGGCTCGCCGCGATCCTGGACAACGGCGGCGCCGGATTCGAGAACCCGCTGGACCTGGCCGCCGAGGTGGTGCTGCCCGATGAGATCCGCCCGGCGCCCGGTGCGCCGGTGCACAGCGCCGCCGACCCGCGCGAGCTGTTCGTCACCGGCGCAACCGGATTCGTCGGATCGTTCCTACTCGCGGAGCTCCTGCGGACCTCGTCCGCCACGATGCACTGCCTGGTGCGGGCCTCCGGCGCCGACGAGGGGCTGGACCGGATCCGCGCCACGATGCGCGGCTACGGCATCTGGGACGAGGCTTTCGCGCCCCGGATCGTCGCCGTCCCGGGCGATCTGACCCGGGAGCGGCTCGGCCTCGCCGACGACGCGTGGGCGGGGCTCGCGGCCACCGCGGACGGCATCGTGCACTGCGGCGCCGACGTGAACTTCCTGCGCCCGTACCAGAGCCTGAAGTCCGCGAACGTCGACGGCACCGTCGCCGTGCTGGCGCTCGCGTGCGACGGCCCCGTCAAGCCCGTGCACTTCGTCTCCACCACGTACGTCTTCTCCCGGTTCTCCTACCCGCAGGACACCGTGTTCGCGGAGGACGACCGGAGCCCGGTGCAGAACCCGGAGTTCACCTTCGGCTACACGCAGTCGAAGTGGGTGGGCGAGCAGTTGGTGTTCGAGGCGCGCTCGCGCGGTGTGCCGACGTTCGTGTACCGCACCGGCCGCGTCGCCGGCCACAGCAGGACCGGCGCCTGCCAGCAGTCGGACTTCCTCTGGCAGACCATCCGTCTCGGCGTCACGCTGGGCGCGGCGCCGATCATGGACATGTCCACCGACATCACCCCCGTCGACTACGTGGTGGGCGCGATCGCTGTGCTCGCGCGCCGGCAGGACCTGTCCGGGCGGACCTTCCACGTGGTCTCGCCGGAGACGGTGGCGGTACCGGACCTGGTGCGCTGGATGGCCGACTTCGGGTACGACGGTGAGCGGATGCCGTTCGGGCAGTGGTGCGAGTCCGCGGCCGAACTGGCCGAGCGCGAGGGCGACGAGACCGCCGCGGCGCTCGCCCCGTTCCTCTCGGCCACCCCGCTGGACAAGATGCCCGACGCCACGTTCGATGATGCGAACGTGCGGGAGGGGCTCGCCGGCACGGGCATCGCCTGCCCGCCGATCGACGGTGCGCTGCTCCGGCGCTACTTCCAGTGGTTCATCGACAGCGGCTACCTCCCGGCGCCGCGGTCCCTCACGGTCGAGGAGAGCGCCGCCTCATGACGGTCCCCCCGCCCCGCGGCCCCCAGCGCCGCGCGACGCCCACGCTGCGCGGGCGGCGGCAGCGCACGCAGAATCCGCCGCCGCAGGCGGGAGGGCCGGCGCTGCCGACCGCCCGCCCGACGTCCCCCCGCCCCGTGCTGCCCGCCGCCCCCGCGCCGATCGCTCCCCCGTCCGGGCGGAACCCGGCGGCGCGGCCTCCGGCGGCGAAGTCCTCGGCGGTGAGGCCGTCGTCGCCACGGCCCGCGGCGGTCACCCCGCCCAAGGCCGCCGCGCCCGCTCCGGCACCGTCGCCCGCCCCGGCCGCGCGGCCGCACCCGATG
>JBEBXD010000133.1:0-8543 GCA_040391845.1 Tsukamurella paurometabola
TGCCGCGCGCGCTCCGCGCGGGCCCCGCTGAGCATCGCCTGAGTCATGCCGCGAGCGTAGACGCCGGCACCGACATGGTCGGCGACCCGGGACGTCCGTCCCGATTCCCACTGCCGCCCTGGTGGCGCGACGGGCGCGCTTCCTAGGATCGAGGCCGTGAACACCGTCGCCGCCGCATTGACCTTCGTCTGGCTCGGAATGATCCTCGCGATCTCGTTCCTCGAGGCCCCGATCAAGTTCCGTGCACCCGGGATCACGATCCCGCTCGGCGTGGGGATCGGGCGCCTGGTGTTCCGCGCGCTCAACGGCTGCGAGGCGGTGCTCGCGATCGGGATCGCGATCGCGCTCGCCGTCGGGCAGGCGCGGACCGCGAGCGTCGTGCTGCTGGTCCTCGCGGCGGCCGATCTCCTCGCGTGCGCCGTGCTGCGCGGTGTCATGGACCGCCGCGTGATCGGCGCGGCGGCCACGCACGCGATCTCGGAGGAGATGCCGCGCAACAACCTGCACTTCGGCTACATCGGCCTCGAGGTGGCGAAGGTGGGGCTGCTCGTGGCCCTCGGCGTGGTCGCGCTGAGCTGAGCCGCCGCTAGCGCCGCCGGACCTGCCCCCACCAGAACATGAACGCGCCGTAGCCGAGCAGGGCCAGCGAGATCACCCACACCCAGCCGGCGCCGACGGTGGACCGGAACGCGGCGGCGAGCGCGAACGTCACCCCCGCCCAGATCGCCAGGAGGAGCACGACGCCGCCGATCACCGCGGCCGCCGCCAGACGGCCCGTCCGCGTCCACCGGCGCTTCCAGCCGCCCGGCTCCAGCGCGGCGCGGACGAACTCGTCGATCCGCCCGGAGGGGTCGGCGCACCACTGCCGCACCTTCGGGTCGTAGACCAGGCTCACCCGGCGCGTCCACTGCCGCGTCACGGCGGCGCCCGCGCCGGCGCGCGGCCCCGGGCCCACCTGCGACCAGCTCTCGTGCACCACGCCGGAGTCCGACGCGTGCACGTCCAGCGGGGCCTCGAGGCGGTAGCTCCGCGCCGCACGGTCCGGCACGACCACCACGCCGGCGTCGCTGCTCACCACGCTGACCGAGCCGTCGCTCAGCACGCTCACGCCGAACCCGCCTCCGCGGGCCGCCTCGGACAGCCTCCCCAGTACCTCGTCCATGGGCTTTGAATCTAGCCGCTGCCCGGCCGCACCGGTCGCGGCCGCTCGCAGCGACCACACAGTTTCACCGCAGGTTCACGGCAGCACCGCCGCCGAGGCTGGCACCATGACAACCGAGATCGCACCCGACCACATGGTCACGATCGAGCCCGCGCACACCGGCGGGGCGGCGACCGCGCCCGTCCTCGACATCGTGATTCCCGTCTACAACGAGGCCCACACGATCGAGCGCTGCGTGCGAACGCTGCGCGCCCACCTCGACTCCTCCCTCACGATCCCCGCGCGGATCACGATCGCGGACAACGCCAGCACCGACGACACCCTGCAGGTCGCGCACTCGCTGGCCGCCGCGATCGACGGGGTGCGGGTGGTGCACCTGAACGCGAAGGGCCGCGGCCGCGCGCTGCGGCGCGTCTGGGCCGAGTCGGACGCCCGCGTGCTGGTGTACATGGACGTCGATCTCTCCACCGACCTCAAGGCGCTGCACCCGCTGGTCGCTCCCCTGCTGTCCGGGCACAGCGACCTCGCCATCGGCACCCGGCTCGGCCGGGGCGCGAACGTGGTGCGCGGCCCCAAGCGCGAAATCATCTCCCGCGGCTACAACCTGCTCCTGCACACCGCGCTCCGGGTGCGCTTCTCGGACGCCCAGTGCGGCTTCAAGGCGATCCGCACCGACGTGGCCCGGGAGCTGCTGCCACTGGTCGAGGACGGCGAGTGGTTCTTCGACACCGAGCTCCTCGTGCTGGCAGAGCGCGCCGGACTGCGGATCCACGAGGTGCCCGTCGACTGGACCGACGATCCGGACAGCCGCGTCGACATCGTCGACACCGTCACCAAGGACCTGAAGGGCGTCCTGCGGGTCGGCAGGGCGCTGGCCGCCGGGACCCTGCCGCTCGACGAGGTGCGCCGCGCCCTCGGGCGCGAGGAGCCGCAGCTCGCCGGCGTGCCGACGAACCTGGTCGGGCAGCTCGCGCGGTTCGCCGCGGTCGGCGTCGCCAGCACCATCGCCTACGCGATCCTCTACCTGCTGCTGCACCCGATCGCGGGCGCCCAGGGCGCCAACTTCGCGGCGCTGCTCATCACCGCGGTGGGCAACATCGCGGCCAACCGGTCGTTCACGTTCGGTGTCCGGGGCCGCGAGGGAGCGGCGCGGCACCACCTCCAGGGCCTCGTGGTGTTCCTGCTCACCTGGGCGCTGACGGCGGGCAGCCTGTGGGCGTTGGCCGCCGCCGTCCCGGACGCGAGCCGTGAACTCCAGCTCGCCGTCCTGGTGGTCGCCAACCTGGTCGCCACGATCACCCGGTTCCTCGGGCTGCGCCTGATCTTCCGGTCGGCGGGCTCCGACGGGGCGGTCGCCCGGTGACGAGACTGCACGAACGCCTCGCGCTCGCCGTCCTCCTGGTGGGGACGGCGGTCGCCTACATCTGGGGGCTCGGCCGCGCGGGCTGGGCCAACGCCTTCTACTCCGCCGCCGTCCAGGCGGGCACGGTCAGCTGGAAGGCGATGTTCTTCGGCAGCTCCGACGCCGCCAACTCGATCACGGTGGACAAACCCCCGGCCTCGCTGTGGGTGATGGAGGTCTCCACCCGCATCTTCGGGGTGAACAGCTGGGCCATGCTGATCCCGCAGGCCCTCCTCGGGGTGGCCTCCGTCGCGCTGCTGTACGCGACGGTCCGCCGCCGCTTCGGCGCCGCCGCCGGGCTGCTGGCCGGGCTGCTGCTCGCGGTGACCCCGGTGGCCGCGTTGATGTTCCGGTTCAACAACCCCGACGCCCTCCTGGTGCTGCTGATGATCGCCGCGACGTGGGCCATGCTGCGGGCCGTCGAGGACGGGCGCTGGCGGTGGCTGATCGCGTGCGGCGCGTTCGTGGGGCTGGGCTTCCTCACCAAGCAGCTGGCCGTCATGTTGATCGTGCCCGGCCTCGCGCTCACCTACCTGATCGCCGGCCCGCCGCGGCTCGGCACGCGCGTGGCGCAGCTGTTCGCAGCGGGTGCCGCGATGGTCGTCGGCGCTGGCTGGTGGCTGCTCGTCGTGGAGCTGTGGCCCGCCTCCTCACGCCCGTGGATCGGTGGCTCGCAGAACAATTCGATCCTCGAGCTGACGCTGGGGTACAACGGCCTCGGGCGGCTCAACGGCAACGAGCGGGGCAGCGTGGGACCGGGCCGCGGCGGCATGGAGATGCCGTCGCGCATGGAGCTCCCCGCGGGGATGGAGGCGCCCGGCCACCACGGCGGTGGCGGCATGTTCGGCAGCGCGGGAATCGGGCGCATGTTCGACCCGGAGCAGGCGGGGCAGATCGCCTGGCTCCTGCCCGCGGCGCTGATCGCCCTGATCGCGGTCCTCGTGCTGCGCGGCCGCGCGCCCCGCACCGACGGCGATCGGGCGGCCGTGATCGCCTGGGGCGGTTGGCTGCTCGTCACCGGGATCACCTTCAGCTACATGGCCGGGATCTTCCACGCGTACTACACCGTGGCGCTGGCGCCCGCGATCGCCGCGCTCGTGGCCATCGGCATCGCCGTCGGCTGGCGCGAGCGGGACCGGGCGTGGGTGCGGCTGCTCGCCGCGGCGTCTGTCGCCGCCACCGGGGCGACCGGCTGGTACATCCTGGATCAGGCACCGCACTGGAACCCGTGGTTGCGCTGGGCCGTCGCCGCGGCCGCGGCGGTGGCGACGGTGTGCCTGCTGCTCACCCTGCTCCCCACGGCCGGGCGTTCGCGGCGGCTCGGCGGGGTCATCGCGGCGACCGCGCTGTTCGCCGGGATCGCGGGCCAGGTCGCGTACGCGGCGGAGACGATCGCCTCGCCCCGCGAGGGCTCGATCATCTCCGCGGGGCCGTCCAGCAGGCACGGCTTCGGCCCGGGTGGCGGAGGGCCGCGCGGCGGATCTCACGGCGGATCCCGCGGCGACGCGGAGCGCCCCGGCGGGCACGACGGGGACCGGCGGGGCGGCACGGGACGCCCCGGCGGCTCGGGCGGGCCCGGCGGCTCGGGCGGGCCCGGCGGCTCGGGCGGGCCCGGCGGCGGACCGTCGTTCCTGACGGGCAGCAAGGCGGGCGCCGAGATCACGGCCCTCCTGCTCGCCGACGCCGACCGCTACACGTGGGTGGCGGCCACCGTCGGGGCGAACAGCGCCGCCGGATACCAGCTGGCGACCCGCGCCCCGGTGATGCCGATCGGCGGCTTCAACGGGACCGACCCGTCCCCCACCCTCGAGCAGTTCCAGGGGTACGTGACGGACGGCCGGATCCACTACTTCATCGCCGAATCCGGCGGTTTCGGAGGGGGATTCGGGTCGGGCACGGCCGCGCAGATCCGCGAGTGGGTGGAGAAGTCGTTCACCTCCCGCACCGTCGACGGGGTGACGGTCTACGACCTGACCGCGCCGCGGTAAGCCCCCTCAGAACAGGCGCTCGTCGCCGGCGTCGAAGTCCGCACGGACCTCGATCCCGGAGGCGAGCGCCCCGGCGGGCGGGTCGAGCCCCAGGTGGTGCCACGCGGCCATGGTCGCGACGCGGCCGCGGGGGGTGCGGGCCAGCATGCCGGCGCGGACCAGGAACGGCTCGCAGACCTCCTCGACCGTCCCCGGCTCCTCCCCGACGGCCACGGCCAGCGTCGAGACTCCCACGGGCCCACCGCCGAAGCTGCGGATCAGCGCGCCGAGCACCGCGCGGTCGAGGCGGTCGAGGCCGAGCTCGTCGACGTCGTAGACCTTGAGCGCGCCGCGGGCCACGTCCACGGTGACGACCCCGTCGGCGCGGACGTCGGCGAAGTCGCGGACCCTGCGCAGCAGGCGGTTCGCGATGCGGGGCGTGCCCCGGCTGCGGCTGCCGATCTCGGCGGCCGCCTCCCGCTCGATGGTGATGCCCAGTATCTTCGCGCTGCGCTCGATCACCTGCACCAGATCGGCGGTCTCGTAGAAGTCCATGTGCGCCGTGAAGCCGAACCGGTCGCGCAGCGGCCCGGTGAGCGATCCCGAGCGGGTGGTGGCGCCGACCAGCGTGAACGGGGCCACGTCGAGCGGGATGGAGGTGGCGCCGGGCCCCTTGCCGACCACCACGTCGACCCGGAAGTCCTCCATCGCCAGGTACAGCATCTCCTCCGCCGGGCGCGCCATGCGGTGGATCTCGTCGATGAACAGCACGTCGCCCTCGACGAGGTTCGAGAGCATCGCCGCCAGGTCGCCGGCCCGCTCCAGGGCCGGTCCGGAGGTTACCCGCAGCGCGGTGCCGAGCTCCGCGGCGATGATCATCGCGAGGCTGGTCTTGCCCAGGCCGGGCGGCCCGGAGAGCAGGATGTGGTCGGGCGTGCCGCCGCGGAGCTTCGCGCCGTGCAGCACCAGCTGCAGCTGCTCGCGCACCTTGGGCTGGCCGATGAACTCGTCGAGCGATTTCGGGCGCAGGGACTCGGTGTCGTCGTCCGCGAGCGCCGCGGGGCCCATGACGCCCTCGGCTCCCTCGAATTCGCTGCCGAACTCGTCGTCCACACCCTCCTCGTCGTGCACGTCAGCCGCGCCCCAGGGACTTCAGGGCGTCGCGCAGCAGCTCGGAGACGGGCTTGTCGGGCCCTGCCTCGACGGCGGCCGCGACGGCCGGTTCCGCCTGCTTCGGGGTGAAGCCGAGCCCCTCGAGCGCGTCCAGGAGCTGCTGGCTGACCGGTGACGACGGTGCCGCGGTGCCGGCCCCGGTGCCTGCCGCTGCCGGCGACGGCGCGGACACCTTGTCCTTGAGCTCCACGTGGATCCGCTCGGCGACGCGCTTGCCGATGCCCGGGATCAGGCACAGGGTCTTGATGTCGCCGGAGGCGATCGCGGCCTGCATCTGCGCGGGCTCGAGGACGGCGATCGCGGCCATCGCGAGCCGCGGGCCCACGCCCTGCACCGTCTGCAGGAGGTGGAACAGCTCCTGCTGCGGGCCGTCGGTGAAGCCGTACAGCGTCATCGAGTCCTCGCGGACCACCATCGAGGTCAGGAGCGATCCCTCGGAGCCGCGGGTGAGCGAGCCTGCTGTCGCCGGGGCGACGAGCACCCTGTACCCGACGCCCGCGCACTCGACGACCACGTGGTCGAGCCCGATGTGCCGTACCTCGCCGCGCAGCGACGCGATCATCGCACTCCTCCCGTGACCCGGCCGACGCCGTTGCTCGTGCCGCGGCGCTGCGCCGCGAGCCGCTGCTCGAAGACCTTCTTCTGCTCCGCCGCGCGCCGCTCGGCCTCGGCCATGCGGGCGATCATCGGGGCGCGCCAGCTGTGGCAGACGGCGAGCGCCAGGGCGTCGGCGGCGTCCGCCGGCTTCGGGGCCTGCTGCAGCCCGAGCACCCGGGTGATCATCGCCGTCACCTGGGCCTTGTCCGCGTTCCCGTTGCCGGTGACCGCCGCCTTCACCTCCGACGGGGTGTGGAAGTGCACGTCGATCCCGCGGCGGGCGGCCGCGAGCGCGACGACGCCGCCCGCCTGCGCGGTGCCCATGGCGGTGGAGACGTTGTGCTGCGCGAACACCCGCTCGACCGCGATCACGTCCGGCTCGTGGGTGTCCATCCAGTACTCCGCGGCGGTCCACACGGCGAGCAGGCGCTCCGGCAGCGGCATCGACGCGGGCGTGCGGACCACATCCACGTCGAGCGCGGTGACCCTGCGGCCCGCGCCGGTCTCGACCACCGACAGGCCGCAGCGCGTGAGCCCGGGGTCCACCCCCATCACCCGCATCCCCGCACCTCCACGCACCGTCGAACAGTCAAACCTTTGTTCGAGAGCATACCGGACCGCCGCACCCCGTCGCCGGATCAACACGCCCGCCCCTCGGCGGTCACTCGCAGATGACGGTGGGCACCGGGTCGTACTTCACGGTGCGGGTGTGCCGGGAGAGCACGTCGCCGGTCTTGATGTCGGTGATCACCCGGGTGTTGCTCGTGGTGAAGCCTGGCTGCCCCGTGCTGGCCACGCAGTGCGGGCCCTTCGGCAGCCGGATCGTCGACGGCTTCGTCGCCAGCGTGCGCTCCCCCGTGCTCGAGTGCACCTCGCGGGTCTTCGTGCTCCACATCCGCACCGTGACCGACGACGAGCCCGCGCTCGCCTCGATCACGATGCCGTACGGGGTGTCGTTGCGGAACCGCAGGTCGATCGCGCCCTCGAAGACGGTGGCCTCCCGCGCCTCCGGGTACCGCGAGATGTAGTAGCTGTGCTCGGTGTGGCCGGCGTCCTCGAGCCCGGCGAAGTAGGCGGCGTTGTAGAGGGTGGTCGCGAACTGCGAGATCCCGCCGCCCACGGCCTTGTCCGGGCGGCCGTTGTTGATGATCCCCGATTCCACGTACCCCTGGGCGGTGCCGCGGGGCCCGGTGTACCCGTTGAGCGAGAAGGTCTCCCCGGGGAGCACCACCGCACCGTCGACCTCCTCGGCGACGCGCCGGATGTTGACGCCGGACGCGTCGCTGAAGCCGCTGGTGGAGAACTCGCTGACCACCTCGCGCACGCCGAGGCCCTTCGCCTTCGCCGTGGTGAGCTTCGGCTCGACGGTCTTGAACCGCGCGGTCGCGGTGCGCTCGCGCGCGGAGCCGCCGGTGACCGCGGCCGCGACCGCGTCGATGGTCGGGTCCCAGACCACCTCGCGGCCCGGGACGGCCTCCGTGACCGCGGGGGCGCCGCCCGAGAGGTCGAACCCCGCGTCCTCGGGCTTCGCGACGGCCGATGCGAGGCGGGTGCCCAGCACCTTCTTCGCCGCGTCCCGGTCGACGCGCGGCGCGAGGTTCCCGTCACCGTCGGGCCGGAAGGAGAGGAACGTGCCGATGTCCGTCGCGGACACCCGCCCGACGGTGCCGGCGGGCACCGTTCCGGCGGCCTCGCGGTGCAGGACCACCTCAGAGGCGACGGCGCGGGCGGCCGCGCCCGAGGCGACCGCGCGGACCGTGTCCGCGGAGACCGTGGGCGTGACCGACTCCGTCGGGAGGGTGATGTCGGTGGTGTCCGGCCACGCCTGCTGGACCGCGGCTGCCGCCGCGTCCAGGTCGATCCGCTCGCCCGCCCGCGGCTCGACCGGGACGGGCTTCCCGGCGCGGTAGACGACGGCGCCGTCGGTGGCGGCGGAGGTCAGCTCACCCGTGGCGCGGTTGATCGCGGCGTCGAACACGGCGCGGTCGAGGGTGGACGCCGGATGCACGTGCCGGTCGGAGACCAGGCCGATCAGGTCGCTCAGGGGCGATCGGTGGTCGACGGCGCGCCGCACCGTGCCGGGCACGTCCATCGCGAGGCCGAGCTGCGCGGGCGTCAGCCGCACCTGACCCTTGTGCGTGCGCAGCGTGATCGGCTCCGCATCGACCCGGGCGGCCGCGGTCTCGAGGCGGCGGCCGGCGTCCTCGGGCCCGAGCGCACCGAACTCCACGCCCACCGCGGT
>JBEBXD010000134.1:0-8423 GCA_040391845.1 Tsukamurella paurometabola
TCCGTCGGCGACGGCGACCGTGAGCTGATGCTGCTCGAGGCGCGCAACCCCGACTCCGTCCCCAACCCCGTCGTGAATCCCGTCGTGCCAGGCTGACGAGCGTTCGGTGAATTCGGCGGCCGCGGGCCCCGCGGCCGGGTCCGCGAGGGCAACGACGCGCTGATCCGCATGGAGCTGGACCTCGACGAGTGCGCGAACGGCGTGAGCCGCGAGCTCACCGTGGACACCGCGATCCTCTGCGACAAGTGCCACGGCTCCGGAACCGAGGGCGACAGCAAGCCGTCGACGTGCCCCACCTGCCACGGCGCGGGCGAGGTGCAGTCGGTGCAGCGCTCCTTCCTCGGCCAGGTGATGACGTCGCGGCCGTGCCCCACCTGCGCCGGCGTCGGCGAGATCATCGAGAACCCGTGCAGCAAGTGCAGCGGCGACGGCCGCGTGCGCTCCCGGCGCAACCTCACCGTGAAGATCCCGGCCGGCGTCGGGGACGGGATGCGGGTGCGGCTCGCCGGGCAGGGCGAGGTGGGCCCGGGCGGCGGCCCCGCCGGCGACCTGTACGTGGAGGTCTCCGAGCGCGAGCACGAGTTCCTCACCCGGGACGGCAGCACGCTGCACGTGACCGCGCGGGTGCCGATGTTCGACGCGGCGCTGGGCGCGGAGGTCGTGGTGCCCACAGTGATCGACGGCGAGCTCACCGTGGAGGTGCCCGCGGGCACCCAGACCGGCGATACCAAGGTGCTGCGCGGGCACGGCATGCCCCAGGTCAACTCGCAGGTGCGCGGGAACCTGGTGGTGCATTTCGACGTGGCGGTGCCCGCCCGCCTGGACAAGAAGCAGGCCGACAAGCTCCGCGAACTCAAGGCGCTGTTCCCCGGCGAGGGACCGCACGCGGCGCGCCGCGGTGGGCAGGACCAGGGCGGCGGCATCTTCTCCCGCCTGCGCGACACCTTCGCCGGCCGGTAGGCGCCGGTGGCGGCCACCGTCTTCCTCGCCGACCGGCTGCCGGCCGAGGGGCAGGAGTACGTGCTCTCCGGCGACGAGGGCCGGCACGCCGCGGCGGTGCGGCGCATCCGGGTGGGCGAGGAACTGGTGCTGTCCGACGGTGCCGGGGGTTTCGCCCGGTGCACGGCGACCGCCGTGGGCAGGTCCGAGGTGACGGTGCAGTGCGCCCGGGCGTGGACGGTGCCCCCCGCCTCGCCGAAGGTGGTGCTGGTGCAGGCGCTGCCGAAATCGGACCGGTCCGAGCTGGCGGTGGAACTCGCCACGGAGGCGGGCATCGACGCGATCGTCCCGTGGCAGGCGGCACGCTGCGTCTCCCGGTGGGACGCCAAGGCGGAGAAGGGGGTCGCGCGGTGGCGCGCGGTGGCGCGTGCCGCGGCGAAACAGGCTCGCAGAGCGTACGTTCCGCAGATCCACGACCTGGTGACCACACGGGAACTCGTTCCACTACTCACCAGTATGGATGCGAATGTAGTTGTCTTGCACGAGGGTTCGGCGGTGTCTCTCGGCGATGTTGACTTCTCAGTAACAGAAACCATCGTTATCGTGGTGGGGCCGGAGGGCGGAATCAGCCCCGAGGAACTGGACGCCCTGGTCGGGATCGGCGCGCAGCCCGCGCTCCTCGGCCCGACGGTGCTGCGGACTTCCACCGCGGCGGCGGTCGCACTGGGGGCGCTGGGTGTACTGACCGATAGATGGGGCGGCACGCCGCCGGATTGATCGACCGGAACGGCTCGCGCCGTCCGGCGGCTGGGACGAAGGGGAGCTCGGACACGATGGCGCGTCGCATCTTCTACGGCAGCGAGGACTCTCAGCACGGGCACTTCTATCCCGGCGATAAGGACAAGCCGCTGGTCACGCTGGTGCACGGCGGGTTCTGGCGCAACCTCTACACGATGAAGATGGAGGCGAAGGTCGCGAAGGATCTCAACGACCGCGGCTACCCCGTGTGGAACGTCGAGTACCGGAGGGTGGGCGAGCCGGGGGTCACCTGGCCGATCCTCAGCCAGGACGTGCTGGCCGCGATCGACTACGGCAGCGCGAAGCTCGCCAAGGGCGCCGGTCACGTCGTGGCCGCGCACAGCGCCGGCGCCACGCTCGCCGTGTGGGCCGCCGCGCAGCGGCCCGACCTGCTGGGCGTGATCTCCCGCGGCGGCGTGCTCGACCTGATCGAGCGCGGTGACGGCGACCAGTCCATGCGCCTGCTGTTCGACCTCGGCCCGAACGCGAACCCGCGGCTGCTCAAGCGCACCTTCGCGGAGGCCAGCCCCGTGGGGCGGATGCCGTTCACGACACCCGTCCGCGCCCTGCACGGCCGCCGCGACGAGCAGGTGCCCTACCAGCTGTCCGAGTGGTTCCTGCAGAAGGCGCAGGAGCACGGGATGAAGGACGTGACGCTGACCATGATCGAGGGCGAGGGACACGACGACTTCCTCGAACCGGGGTCGAAGGGGCACGCCGCCACGGTCGCCGCGATCGAGGAGCTCTCGGCGCGCTGATCGCCGCGGGCGAAACCCACGGGCCTTCCGGGGGTGAGCGGTACTAAACTGGTGGTATCCGCACCGTCAGGCGCGGTGACCGCCGAGTTAAGGATTGACGCACCGCGTGCCAGACCCCATCAGTTCCGACAGCCCCGCCCCGGTCGTGACGCCGGCGCGGTCCACCGTCGAGATCCCCACCGAGTTGACGTTCGGTCTCCTGGGCCCCGCGGATGCGAACCTCCGTGCGCTCGAGGGGGCGCTGTCCGCCGATATCCACGCCCGCGGCAACGTGATCACCCTGTCCGGAACCCCCGCCGACGTCGCCC
Source organism: Tsukamurella paurometabola (assembly GCA_040391845.1). Classification (GTDB taxonomy): domain Bacteria; phylum Actinomycetota; class Actinomycetes; order Mycobacteriales; family Mycobacteriaceae; genus Tsukamurella; species Tsukamurella paurometabola_B. The sequence continues at coordinate 2,804 of JBEBXD010000134.1, forward strand.
TGGCCGAGCGGGTGCTCGCGGAGCTGCTCGCCGCGGTGCGCAGCGGTGTGGCCGTGAGCCCGGAGGAGGTGCGCCGCTCCGTCGGCATGATGACCGACGGGTCCGGTGAATCGCCCGCCGAGGTGCTCACGCTGGACATCATCTCCCGCCGCGGGAAGACGGTGCGGCCCAAGACGGTCAATCAGAAGAAGTACGTCGACGCGATCGACGAGCACACCATCGTGTTCGGCATCGGCCCCGCCGGCACCGGCAAGACCTACCTCGCGATGGCGAAGGCCGTGCAGGCGCTGCAGGCCAAGCAGGTCAGCCGCATCATCCTCACCCGGCCCGCCGTGGAGGCCGGGGAGCGGCTCGGCTTCCTGCCGGGCACTCTGAACGACAAGATCGACCCGTACCTGCGGCCCCTGTACGACGCGTTGCACGACATGATGGATCCCGAGGCCATCCCGAAGCTGATGGAGGCGGGGGTGATCGAGGTGGCGCCGCTGGCGTTCATGCGCGGCCGCAGCCTCAACGACGCGTTCATCATTCTCGACGAGGCGCAGAACACCACCGCCGAGCAGATGAAGATGTTCCTCACCCGGCTCGGGTTCGGCTCCAAGATCGTGGTCACCGGCGACGCCTCGCAGGTGGACCTGCCGGGCGGCGCCACCAGCGGCCTGCGCGCGGCGGTCCAGATCCTCCGGGACATCGACGACATCCACATCGCGGAGCTCACCAGCTCCGACGTGGTGCGGCACCGGCTGGTCGCCGAGATCGTGGACGCCTACTCCCAGTTCGAGGAACAGCTCGAAGCCGCCAAGCGCCCGCACCTGGGCGCCCGACGCATCCCGGGGCGCCGATGAGCATCGAATTCGCCAACGAGTCGGGTTTCGACGTCGACGAGTCCGAGGTGGTGGCGGTGGCCGCGTTCGCCATCGCCGCGATGGACGTGCACCCGGGCGCCGAGCTGAACATGCTCGCCGTCGACCTGGACACCATGGCGGACCTGCACGTGAAGTGGATGGACCTGCCCGGCCCCACGGACGTGATGAGCTTCCCCATGGACGAGCTCACCCCCGGCGGCCGGCCGGACATGGTGGACGCCGGGCCCGCCACCCTGGGCGATATCGTGCTGTGCCCGCAGTTCGCCGCCGAACAAGCCGCGGCCGCAGGGCATTCCACGGGTCACGAGCTGAACGTGCTCACCGTGCACGGCGTGCTGCACCTGCTGGGGTACGACCACGCCGAACCGGACGAGGAGCGGGAGATGTTCGCGCTCCAGGACAGCATCCTCGCGGAGTACTACGCGCAGCAGCGCGAGCGGGAGCGCCGCGCCCGCCAGTCCGCCCGCGACGAGAAGCTGTTGGGGCGCACCGGGTTCCTGGGGCGGCGGGACTGACCGGTGCTCTCGTCGATACTGCTCGCCGTCGGCGTCGTGGCACTCGTCCTCGTGGGCGGGTTGTTCGCGGCGCTCGACTCGGCGCTGCTGACCGTATCCCCCGCCCGCGTCGAGGATCTCGTCGAGGACGGCCGGCCGGGCGCGAAGCGCCTGCAGCGCGTGCTGGTGAACCGGCCGATGTACGTGAACCTCGTCGTGCTGCTGCGCACCGCGTGCGAGGTGCTGGCCACGGTGCTGGTGTTCCTCGTGCTCGACCGCTACCTGTCCACCGTGTGGACCGCGGTGCTGACCGCCGCGATCATGGCGGTGGTGAGCTACGTGCTGATCGGCGTCGGGCCCCGCACCCTCGGCCGCCAGCACGCCTACACGCTGGGCTGCGCCACGGCGGTACTGCTGCAGGGCATCGCGATCCTCATGGGGCCGATCACGCGCCTGCTCATCCTGCTCGGTAACGCCATCACCCCGGGCCGCGGCTACCGCAACGGCCCGTTCGCCACGGAGGTCGAGCTGCGTGAGCTCGTCGACCTCGCGCAGCAGCGGGGCGTGGTGGACGCGGAGGAGGGGCGGATGATCCAGTCCGTCTTCGAACTCGGCGACACCGCCGCACGCGAGGTGATGGTGCCGCGCCCCGAGATCGTGTGGATCGAGGCCGACAAGTCCGTCTCGCAGGCCACCCGCCTCGCGGTGCGCTCGGGCCACTCCCGCATCCCCGTCATCGGGGAGAACGTCGACGACGTGCGGGGCGTCGTGTACCTCAAGGACCTGGTGGCCCTCCTCAGTGCCCCGGGGAACGACCGGCACCTCGCCATCGCCGTGGGTGCGATGGCCCGCCCCGCCGTCTTCGTGCCGGATTCCAAGCCGGTGGACGCCCTGCTGCGGGAGATGCAGCGCACGAACAACCACATGGCCGTCCTGGTCAACGAGTACGGCTCGATCGCCGGGCTGGTGACCATCGAGGACGTGCTGGAGGAGATCGTCGGCGAGATCACCGACGAGTACGACGCGGGCGAGATCGCCCCCGTGGAGGAACTGGGCGACGGTGTCTTCCGGGTGTCGGCCCGGCTCGACCTGGAGACGCTCGGCGAGCTGTTCGACAAGGACATCGAGGAGGACGAGGTCGACACCGTCGGCGGCCTCCTCGGCCTGGCCCTGGGCCGGGTGCCGCTGCCGGGGTCGGAGGTCCGCGCCCACGGCCTGCTGCTCGAGGCTGAGGGGGCGACCGACCGGCGTGGGCGCGTGCGCATCTCCACGGTCCTCGTGCGCGAAGCCGAGGCGGAGGAGGCGGCACCGTCGGACGACGAGGCCGCCGGCGACGGCACGAACAGCGACGAGAAGGAGCCCGTGTGACCGAGACTTCCGACGAGGACCGCAAGTTGGTGACCCTCGCGCGGGGCGCGATGGCGCGGTCGGGTGCCGCGCACGGCGCCGCGGTCCGGGACCTGGACGGCCGGAGTTACGCCGGCGCCCCCGTGGGGCTGGCGGCGTTGTCGCTGACCGGGCTGCAGGTGGCGGTCGCGTCCGCGTTGAGTTCCGGGGCAACGGGATTCGAGGCGGCGGTGCTGGTGGGTGCGCCCGCCGGCGATCCGGGCGTCGCGGCGCTGCACGAGGTGTCGGCCGACGCCCCGGTCCTGGAGTTCGACGTGCGTGGAGAGGCCCTGAGGTGACCGAGCCGATCGAGACCCCCGACGACTTCCGTTCGGGCTTCGTGTGTTTCGTGGGGCGCCCCAACACGGGCAAGTCCACGCTGACCAACGCGATGGTCGGGGCGAAGGTGGCGATCACCAGCTCCCGCCCGCAGACCACCCGATCGACCATCCGCGGCATCGTGAACCGGCCGGGCTGCCAGCTGGTGCTGGTGGACACCCCCGGACTGCACCGGCCCCGGACCCTGTTGGGGCAGCGGCTCAACGACCTGGTGCGGGACACGTACTCGGAGGTCGACGCGATCTGCCTGACCATCCCCGCGGACGAGAAGATCGGCCCCGGCGACCGGTACATCCTCGATCAGGTGCGGCACATGGCGCCGAAGACCAGGCTGATCGGCGTGGTCACCAAGATCGACAAGGTTGGCCGGGACAAGGTCGCGGAACAGCTGATGGCGGTCTCCGCGTTCCTCGGCGGGGACTGCGATGTGATCCCCGTGTCCGCGACGTCCGGCCAGCAGGTGGAGGACCTGGTGGATCTGCTCGCGTCGAAGATGGAGCCGGGGCCGGCGTTCTACCCGGACGACGAGATCACCGATACCGACGACGACACCATGATGGCCGAACTGATCCGCGAGGCGGCGCTGGAGGGCGTGCGCGACGAGCTGCCGCACTCGCTGGCGGTGGTGATCGAGGAGGTGCTGGAGCGGGAGAAGACGGATGCGCAGGAGAAGTCCGGCAAGCCCGCCATGCTGGAGGTGCACGCGCTGCTGTACGTGGAGCGTCCCTCGCAGAAGGCGATCATCATCGGCAAGGGCGGTTCCCGCCTCAAGTCGGTGGGCACCGCCGCGCGCGGCGAGATCGAGAAGCTCCTGGGCCGCAAGGTGTTCCTCTCCCTGCACGTGAAGGTCGCGAAGGACTGGCAGCGCGATCCGAAGCAGCTGGGGCGCCTCGGCTTCTAGGGCTGTGGCCCGGTCTCACCCCTCGGGGTGATCCTCCTCCGCCGGCAGTGACCGGATGATCCTCGCGGGTGTGCCCGCGGCGATCACGTGGTCGGGGATGTCGTGCAGGACGACACTCCCCGCGCCGATGACGGCGTTGCGGCCGATCCGATGCGCACATCGGCCCCGATGGTGATGGGCGCGTCATCCATGAAGAACCCGTTGGCGTTGACGAAAGCGTTTCGCCCGAGGGTGATGTTGGTGCCGTAGCTGCACTGAAAGCGCGGAACGACGACGGCGCCGTCGCCCGCGGATGCCACCAGGTCGCCGAGGACGCGTCGTCGCCCCTCGTCATCGTCGCCGCTAACGGCCTGCGTGGGCGGAGTGCTACCTGCCGAGCAGCTTCTGCCACCACGTGGGTTTGACGTGCCGGTACTTCTCGATGTCCGGGAGTGGACCGGGGTCGTCCGCCCGACCCTCGACGAAGTCGATCATCTGCTGTGGCACGGGATCCTTGAAGGCGCGGAGTCCGCTCACGACGACCCGAATCATGTCTCGGCGTTCGTCGATGGACACCGGATCCCGTGTGGTGTCGGTCATAACTGGCCGTCCTTTCGCTGCCTTCGTTCCCCAGTATCCTCGCGGTACCTGATAGTCGCCACATGCATGGAGATTCGTCTCTCGGTCGTCGTGCCGAGCGATGATCTCAGCAGGTCGTCGATGATCGCCCAGCCGTCTCTCCGGCTCGACTCATTCGCGGAGTAGGTGGCTTCGAGCGCCCACTGGCAGCGCGTCCACCATTCTTTGCGATTGTCCGCGAGCCGCTTCTGACTGATGGTGAACACCGCGATGAACCCCGCGACGATTCCGACGCCGATGGTCGCCCATGCCTGCGCAGTCATGTATCTCCCCCCGAAGAATCCGATGCTGTTCACCATCGTGGCCCACCCCACTGACAGGTTCACCGGAGTCCGGAACCGGCACTGAGGGTAGCCTTGGTTCGTGGCGGACGGTGTGCTGGCGGTCGGGGTGGCGTTGTCGCCCACGTGGATGCGTGGCGACGGGTGGCGGCACCCGCACAGCAGGGTCGAGGAGCTGTTCACCCTCGCCCCGTTCGCCGACATCGCGCGGGGTGCGGAGGCGGCGGGGGCCGACTTCCTGTTCCAGCCCGATGCGGGGCACCTCGACCCCGCCGGGATCGCGGGGGCACCGGGCTTCTCGACCTTCGACTCCACCGTGCTGGTCTCCGCCCTGGCGGCCGTCACGGAACGGATCGGCCTGGTACCCACGGTGCAGACGACGTTCGCCGCGCCGTTCACCGCGGCGCGCCAACTGCAGTCGCTGCACCGGATCAGCGGCGGCCGGGCCGGCTGGAACGTGGTCACGGCGATCGGCGGGCACCGCAACTTCGGCGCCGGGGAACCGCCACCGTCTCCCGAGAGATACGCCCGCGCAGCGGAATTCGTGTCCGCCGTCCGCGCGGTGTGGGCCAGTTACCCGGCGGACGCCCTCGTCCTCGACCGGGACCGGGGCGCGTTCGCCGACCCGGACCGCGTCCGGCCCGCCGACTGGGTCGGCGACCACTTCGCGATCGCCGGCCCCAACACGGTGGCGGCCGACCCCTCCGGCGAACCGCCGGTGTTCCAGGCGGGCGG
>JBEBXD010000135.1:0-8400 GCA_040391845.1 Tsukamurella paurometabola
GGGTCGCCGACTCGGGCTCGGGGGCGGCGTGCGCCCCCGAGACTGCAGCGGCGCCCGTGCTCGGTGAGCCGGATGCGGGTTCGTCGCGGTACCGCGGCAGCACCGGCCCGATGCCGGTGTCGGAATCGTCGTGCGGGTCCAGGATGAACCCGCCCGTCGGGTGCCGCTCACCGAACCGCGGCAGCTCGCCGGTGGACCGGAAGTCGTAGGGCGACTCGGCGCCGGCCCCGCTGGCCGCGCCGGTCTGGTTCTCGGATCCGTCCTTGTCACTCACGGAAACCACCCTAGAGTGCGAATGCGCCGCGGGCCGGGAGCGAACCGCGGCCCCGGCCGATCGGTACGCTGGCGGCATGAGTGAGGGGAGTCGGCGCGCGCGGTCCGGCGCGCGGCGCGCCGTCGTGGCCATCACCGCCGCGGCGCTGCTCGCGGGGTGTGCGGACTTCTCGGGCAGTGAGGCCGCACCGTTCACCGGCCCGCCGACGGGCCAGGCCACTACGACCACGCCCGCGGGGCCGATCATGCCGAGCCGTGCCCCCAAGGATCCCGGCCCGTGCATCGACCAGGACCCGCAGGTGCTGGCCACCTGCCTCACCGAGCCCACCGACCTGATCCCCACCGACGAGTTCGAGCACGCCTACGTCGCGGAGCGCGGCGGCGCGATCATGTACACCACCACCGACCTGCCGAACCGCGAGGTCCTGCGAATCGATGCCGACGCCTCGGGCGACGGGGGGCTCACCGCGATCGCGCTGTCACCGTCGTACAGCCAGGACCGCCTGTTCTACGCCTACGTGAGCACCGCGACCGACAACCGCGTGGTGCGGGTGACCCCGGGGGACGCACCCAAGGTGATCCTGTCCGGGATCCCCAAGGGCGCCACCGGCAACGCCGGCTCGCTCGCGTTCTCCGGCCGCGACCTGATCGTCGCCACGGGCAACGCGGGCGATGCGAACGCCGCCCGCGACCCCGCCTCCCTGGCCGGGAAGGTCCTGCTCCTGGAGTCCCCGGGCACCGTCTCCCCCGCCCGGCCGAAGGTGCTCGCGAGCGACGGCGGCGTGCGGCAGTCGTTGTGCGCCCTCCCCGGCGGGGGCACGATGTTCGTCGCCGACCAGGGAGCCACCCAGGATCGACTGCGGCTGCTCAAGCCGAACGGCGCGCCCACGGTGGTGTGGAGCTGGCCCGAACGCCCCGGGCTCGCGGGCTGCGCCGTCGTCCCCGGGGGCGTCTTCGTCAGCGAGTCCCGGACCGGCACAGTGGAGATGATCTCCCTGCCCGACGGCCCGGACACCCCGAAGGGTGACCCGGTCCAGGTGCTGGACCGCACCCGGTACGGGGTGTTCGGACGGCTCGCGCTCGGGCCGAAGAACCTGCCCCAGGGCGTCACCACGAACAAGCCGAACCCGCAGGCCCCGACCGACGACCGGGTCGTGCTGATCCCGATGCCGAGCGGCGACTCCACCGTGACGGACGACTGACCGGGGCCTACGCCTACGATCGTCCGGTAGCGAAAACCCGCACTCCGCGATCTCTGATGTGGCAGTGTCGGTCGGCGAAGGGAGCACTCAGGTGGTGGAGACGACTTCTCCGCGCGGGGACACCGCGGGGTCAGATGCGCCGGGACCCGCGCACCGGGTGTCGGACATCGCCGTCGCCTGGTGGCACGGGGGTTCCGACTACCGCGAGCGCGTCGACTACTTCACCAGCCGGTCCCTGGTGTGGGCCTTCCGCACGGTGATCAGCGTCTGCGCCGTCCTGTTCTGCGTCGTGGCCACCGCCCTGCTCCTGCTGAGCGATCAGCCCCACAACGATGCGGCCCCTCCGGTGGTCTCCACGGCGATCCTTATCGCCGCCGCCGCGGCGGCGCTGTTCTGGGCGGTCCGCTGGCTGGTGGGCCCGGTCCCCACCGAACGCACGGCCGTGGTGTTCTCCCTTTCCTCGACGGCCCTGATCGTGGCCGTGTCGTGGACCGACGCCGAGGTGATGGCCGGGGTCGCGGGCCTGAACACCACAGTCCTCGTCGGCTGCTTCACCGCGTTCGTTCTGTCACCGCGGCACCTCGTGGCGCACTCCGTACTGTGCCTCGCAGCGATCGCGCTGTTCGTACCCCAGATGGTCGCCGACTACGACTGGGCGCTGGCCTGCGTCAAGTCGCTCATGTTGATCGCCGTCACGGTCGGACTGCCGGCGTGCGTGCAGGTGGGGATGGCGGTGCTCTCCATCGACGCCGCGGCCTCGGACACGGATCCACTCACGGGGGTGTTCAACCGCCGCGGGTTCCGCAACGCGACCCGCCGCAGCATCGTCCGGCACACGGCCGGCCGCGACCACGCCCCGGTCGCCCTGATGGTGGTGGACGTGGACGACTTCAAGACGATCAACGACGAGCTCGGCCACGACGCCGGCGACGCGGTGCTCGCCGGTGTGGCCGGGGTGCTGCGTGAAATCGCCGCGGGCGCGGTGGTCGCCCGCATCGGTGGCGACGAGTTCGCGGTCGCCGCCACCGGTGGCACCGCCGACGAACACGTCGCGATGGCCCACCGGCTCCACCGGGCGATCGAGGCGGTGCCGCTCCCAGGGGCCGCAGCCGTGACCGCCAGCGTCGGCGTCGCGATCGGGACCGTTCCCGTGCAGGACCCGCACGCCGTCGACGCGATGCTCGCGGAGGCGGACGATGCCATGTACCGGGCGAAGCGGACCCGGCGGAGCGTGGTCGTCAGCGCTCAGCCGCTACTGGCAGGCCGCGAGGACTAGCTCACGCACGCGGGCCGCGTCGGCCTGGCCGCGGGTGGCCTTCATGACGTCGCCCACGATCTTGCCGGCGGCCTGGACCTTGCCCGCCTTGATCTTGTCCACGATGTCGGGGTTGGCGGCGAGCGCCTCGTCGACGGCCTTCTGCAGTGCATCGTCGTCCCGGACCACCTCGAGGCCGCGGGCGGCGACCACGTCGTCCGGCTCGCCCTCGCCGTCGAGGACGCCGACGATCACCTGCTGGGCCAGCTTGCTGGTGAGCCTGCCCTCCTCCACCAGGGCGATGACCCGCGCCACCTGGGCGGGGGTGATCGACAGCGCAGCCAGTTCCACGGAGCGGCTGTTCGCCTGCTGCGGCAGGAAGCTCCCCCACCACGAGCGGGCCGCGTCGGGGGTGGCCCCGGCGTCGACGGTGGCGATGATCGCATCGATCGCCCCCAGGTTCACCAGGTCGCGCATGACCTCGTCGGACAGGCCCCACTCGGCCTGGATCCGGTCGCGGCGCAGCCACGGCAGCTCGGGGATGGTGGCGCGGAGCTCGTCCACCAGCGCGGTCGCGGGGGCGACGGGGCCGAGGTCGGGGTCCGGGAAGTAGCGGTAGTCGTCCGCGGTCTCCTTGGGCCGGCCGGCGGTGGTGGTGCCGTCGCCCTCCTGGAAGTGGCGGGTCTCGAGGACCACCTCGCCGCCGGCGTCGAGCACCGCCGCCTGGCGGCGCATCTCGTACCGGACCGCGACCTCCACGCTGCGCAGCGAGTTGACGTTCTTGGTCTCGGTGCGGGTGCCGAACTCGGTGCTGCCCTTGGGCTTCAGCGAGACGTTGGAGTCGCAGCGCATCGATCCCTGGTCCATCCGGACGTCGGAGACCTCGAGCGAGGCGAGCAGGTCCCGCAGCGCGGTCACGTAGGCGCGGGCGATCTCGGGGGCGCGTTCGCCGGCGCCCTCGATCGGCCGGGTCACGATCTCCACCAGCGGGACGCCCGCGCGGTTGAAGTCGAGCAGCGAGTGCGATGCGCCGTGGATGCGGCCGGTGGCGGAGCCGACGTGCGTCGACTTGCCGGTGTCCTCCTCCATGTGGGCGCGCTCGATCTCCACCCGCCAGACGGTGCCGTCCTCCAGCGGGACGTCGAGGTGGCCGTCGTAGGCGATCGGGTCCTCGTACTGGCTGATCTGGTAGTTCTTCGGCTGGTCCGGGTAGAAGTAGTTCTTCCGCGCGAACACCGAACTGGGGCGGATGGAGCAGTTCAGGGCCAGGCCGATGCGGATCGCCGAGCGCACCGCCGCCTCGTTGACGACCGGCAGTGCGCCCGGCATTCCGAGGCACGTGGGGCACACCTGGGTGTTGGGCTCGGCGCCGAACTCGGTGCGGCAGCCGCAGAACATCTTGGTGGCGGTGCCGAGCTCGACGTGGACCTCCATGCCCATGACGGGCTCGTAGCGGGCGACGACGTCCGCGTACTCGGGCAGGTCGGTCTCGGCAAGCTCGGCACTCATGCCCCCAGCCTAATCGGTGCGGGTCAGCGGATCGTGACGGCCACCGCGTCCGCGGTCACCGTGACGGTGCCGGACACGAAGCCCGCGTCGGAGCCGGTGATCGGCCTGCCGTCGCGCGAGGTGGCGGTGAACGTCCACGGCCGGTTGTCGCTGAACCGCAGCTGCCCGTCGCGGACGGTGTCGTCGAGTTCGACGTCCTGCGCGTTCGGCGCGGTCCAGGTGTACGTGCCGTTCTCGCCCGCGAAGTCGGACTGCGGGCAGCCGGACGGGAACCGGTCCTTGGAGGCGGCGCACTCGGAGTACTTCGCCGCGATCTGCTGCCGCGCCGACGTCTTCGCGGCGTCGCTGAGGCCGAAGGAGATGTTCAGCGAGCCGCCCGAGCTGTACCGGGACAGGCCCTTGATCGACGCCTGGCCCTTGTTGTCGGAGGCGCTGTACTCCGACGCCTTCGGCGTGAGGTTCTTGTTGGCCGAGCCGAGGTCGAGCGCGCCCGGGAACACGTAGACCACCCCGGAGGCCGGGAGGGGCTTGCCGAGGATGGTGAGGTTCTTCTTGTCCGACTCGTACGAGGAGTACGGCTTGAGCTGGACGGCCGCGGTCGCGAGTTTCCAGTCGTCGCCGACCTTCTCGAGGTTCAACTCCTCGTCGTAGGCGACCTCGCCGATGGTCACCGTGAGGTGCACCGAGCCGCTGTAGCCGGCGGTCTCGCTCACGATCGTCAGGTCCTTGATCGGCGCCAGGTCGCGCTGCTTGCGCAGCACCTCGTCGGTGAGCAGGTCGGTCGAGGCGGGCGCCTCCTTGCCGTAGCTGAGCGCCTTCTTCGCGTCGCCGGCCTGCAGCGCCGCGAAGTACGCCTTGACGGTGCCGCCCGGCGATCCGGTGTCGCCGCTGCCTCCGCCCACGCTCTTGACGATCGCGATGCCCACGATCAGCACGATCACCAGAAGCACCGCGGCGCCGCCGATCAGCGCGGGGATCAGCCAGCCGGGCCGCGGCTTCTTCGGCGCGCCGGGCCCCGGCGGGAACGGGGGCGTGCCGGGCGCCTGCGCGCCGCCGAACCCCTGCTGCGGGTTGTACTGCGGGAACGACGGGTTGCTGCCCTGGGGGTACGACGGTGCCGCCGCCTGCTGCGGGCTCTCGCCCTGCCATGCGGGGCGCATCTGCGTCTCCCCGTTGGGGTCTGACGGATCCGGGCCCGGGTAGCCACCCGGATTCGAGGGAGGATTCGGATTCATACCGGGCATTGTGCAGCACGCCGCTTAAGGTGCGCTTTCCGGTGGCCAGTACGCCGCCGCGCGGCTCACCCGGGGGTCACGACCCCGGTCTCGTAGGCGTAGACCACCGCCTGCGCGCGATCGCGCAGGCCGAGTTTCTGGAGCACCTTGCTCACGTGGGTCTTGACGGTCTGGTCGGAGACGAACAGGGCCGCGGCGATCTCGGCGTTGGAGCGCCCGGCGGCCACGGCCTCGAGCACCTCCCGCTCGCGGGGGGTGAGGGTCGCGAGCTCGGGCGGCGGCGTGCGACGGTGCGCCCGGGCGGCGGTGACCTCGGCGATCATCCGCCGCGTGACCGACGGCGCCAGCAGCGACTGGCCCTCGTGGACCACGCGCACGGCGCGGACCAGCTCCTCCGCCGGGGCGTCCTTGAGCATGAACCCGGACGCCCCGACGCGCAGCGCCTCGTACACGTAGTCGTCGATGTCGAAGGTGGTGAGCATGAGCACCCGCACCTCGTCGAGCCGGCGCAGGATCTCGGCGGCGGCCTCCAGGCCGTTCATCTCGGGCATGCGCACGTCCATGAGCACCACGTCGGGCCGCAGGCGGGCGACCTCGGCGACGGCGGCCCTCCCGTCGGGCGCGTCACCGATCACGGAGATGTCCGGCTGCGCTCCGAGCAGGGCGCCGAAGCCCTGCCGGACCATGGCCTGATCGTCGGCGATGAAGACGGTGATGGGCACCTTCGCCAGCCTAGGCCCCGTCGGGCCGGGCGGGGAGCGATGCGCGCACGGCGAAACCACCTCCCGCGGTGGGGACAGCGGAGAGCGACCCGCCGACGGTGCGCGCCCGCTCGGCCATGCCGGGGATGCCCTGCCCCAGCCCCGGGCCGCCGAGATCGGCGTCGGAGGTGCGGAGGCCGTTCTCGACGGCGAGGTTCAGCGTCCCGGCGTCCAGGGTGAGGGCCACGGTGATGGCCGCGCCCTGCGCGTGCCTGGTGGCGTTCGCGATGGACTCCTGCACGATGCGATAGGCGACGAGCGCCGTGGCGTCGCCGACGGCGGACGGGTCGGGCAGGGGCAGGTATTCGACGGTGACCCCGGCGGCGCGGGCGCCGTCGATCAGCTCGTCGATGCCGCCCAGTCCGGGCGCGGGCGCGTACGCTGCCGCGGCGTCGTCGAGGCGGAGCACGCCGAGCAGGGCGCGGACCTCGTTGAGCGCCTCCCGGGCTGCGACGGCGATGCCCTCGAACTCGACCCGGGCGCGTTCGGAGACGTCGGGCACGCGGTACTGGGCGGTCTGCGCCTGCACCACGACCAGCGACATCCGGTGCGCGACGATGTCGTGCAGGTCGCGGGCGATGCGGGTGCGCTCCTCGAGGACGGCGCGGCGGCCGCGTTCGAGTTCGCTCACCTCGGTCTGCTCCTCGAGGCGCGAGCGGGACTGCAGGGCGAGCCGCAGCAGCAGGCAGACCACCAGTGCCGCACTCAGTCCCGCCACCCAGCCGCCGCCGGTGCCCGGCTGGGCGTTGATCCAGAACAGCAGGGAGGAGGCGGCCCACACGGCGACGGCGTCCACCGGCCGGGCGCGGAGGAAGACCATGACGGTGGCGACCAGCATCGCGATGATGAGGGACACCTGCCAGTTCCACTCCCAGTCGTTCTTCGGGGTGAACCAGAAGAACAGGGGGAACACCGCGGCGGTCGCGGCGATGATCGCCCACGCCGTCCGCGGATGCGCCCAGCAGAGCGCCAGCGGCAACACCGACAGCGCGCTGAAGATCGGCAGCAGGATCGCGGGGACGGTGAACTGCTCGTTGAGGGTGGGCCACGCGACGGACCACATGATCAGGGCGACCAGCAGGAACAGCCAGTTCACCTTCCGGGACAGGAAGACTCCCAGTGGGGTGTCGTGCAGCGAGCCGTCGGCGGCGACGATGTGCCGCGCGCTCTGCCGGTCCAGGTAGCGGCCGGCGCGCACCGTCGCCCTGCCGATCCGTTCGATCCGCCTCGTGGTGGTCCTCATGGAAGCACACGCTAGGGGCACTGCGCGCCCGCCGTCCTCATACTTTCGGGTGAGATCGAACCCCTCGCGCAGCCGATCCGGCGCGGGGGACGCCGTTCCTAGCGTCGCCGGTATGACACGCCGCATTCTCGCCGCCGCAGCCGTACTGGCCGTTCCCCTCTCGTTCGGCCTCCCCCTCCCCTCCGCCGCGGGCGGCACCGAGCCGGGCGAGGACCGGGCGACGTCCGCCGCGGTCCGGGCCGTGACCGATCCCGCGGCCGACGTGGCCACCCAGCTGCGGTCGATGCCGCGCGGCCTCGGCTACGCCCCCGCGGCGGGGCCGGGGTACGCGCTGGCGCCGCACGGCGAGTGCTCCTCGGTGATCGCGCTGCCCGCGCAGTTCCACGATCCGTGCCGGGCGCACGACCTGGGCTACGACCTGCTCCGGCACGCCGATGCCGCCGGCCGGCCGCTGGGCGCGTGGGCGCGGCAGCGGATCGACGACGCGTTCGCCGATCGTCTCGCCCGTGCCTGCGCGGCGCGGTCGGTGGCGCAGCGCCGGCAGTGCACGGAGGTCGCCGGGCTGGCGGTGCTGGCGGTGCGCGCCAACTCGTGGCGCCAGCACGACGGTCCGCCGCGCGCGGAGTCGGTGCCGCAGCTGGTGACCAGCTGGCTCTCGGGCGGGGGCCGGCTGTGATCGCGCCGCGCCCTCCCCGGGGCGGGGTACTCGCCGGGTACGCCGTCGGCGTGGCGTGCGCGTCGGTGCCGAACCAGTTGCCGCGCACCGTCGTCGTGCAATCGGCGGTGTGCCTGCTGTTCGGCGCGATCGGCGCGCTGGTCGCAGCGGCCGTCCTGCGGTTGCGTGCCCGGCGGACCGGGCGGATTCCGACGGCGGATCCTGCCGATCGGATGATCGGTGTGCGCTGGCTGGCCCGGCTTCGCG
>JBEBXD010000136.1:0-8171 GCA_040391845.1 Tsukamurella paurometabola
GCCGGTCGGGTCCACCGACCTGCCCACCTCGTCGCGCCCGTCGCCCTCGGTCCCGCCGAGCACGGACTCGGGCACCACGGTGCCGGTGCCGCCGACCCGCCCGACGCCGCCGACCGAGCCGACGACGCCGCCGACCGAGCCGACGACGCCGCCGACCGCGCCGACGACGCCGCCGACCACGACGGAGCCGACGCCGCCGACCACGACGGATCCGACGACGCGGCCGACGGATCCGACGACCGAGCCCAGTACTGAGCCCACCGGGCCCACGTCGCCGTCGACGGGAACGACCACGGAGCCTGCGCCGACGACCACCACGACGCGGCCGCGGCCGACGACGACAACGACGACGCCGGCCGCGGCGGTCACGACGATCGTGCCCGAGGAGCGCTAGCGGCTGAGGCGACGAAGACCCCCACCGGATCGGTGGGGGTCTTCGTGACGTCGGGGCGGTGGCGCCGGGGCGGGGCGGTGGAGCGGGGTGCTGGCGCGCTCACTCCTCGTTCGCGAGGTTCATCGCCGCATCGGCGTAGCCGCGGCAGTAGTCCCACGTGACATACGCGTCGGGCGCCGGGTCGTAGGCGGGCTCGTGCGGCCGGACGGTCCCGTCGACCAGCAGTTGCAGCAGATTCGCGCGCAGCATGTCCCAATCGTGGTAGTGATCCTCCTGGCAGTCGTCACAACAGATGACCAGTCCGCGCACGCCGCGGTGCGCCAGTAGCGCTTCGTAGACGGAGAGGTCCGCGAGGTCCTCCTCGACCGCCAGGCGCTCGGCGGGATCGAGCGGCTGCCCGGGGTCGAGCGAGTCCAACGCGGCCGTGGGATCACTCGGATCGTCGGCGAACGGGTCCGGGGGAAGCCCGGGGGGAAGATTGTTGCGCACGCCTCCACGGTACGCAGAAACAGCCGGGGAAGGCCAGTTGTACGCGCTGTACGAGCGCAGGAATCCGCCGCGTACCATGGATACATGACGCGCTCCGCCTCTCCCGCGCCCGCATCCGGCAACGTTTTCATCGGGGGCGACGACCCCGCCAAGGTGGCCATGCTGGGCCTCACCTTCGACGACGTCCTGCTCGTTCCCGCAGCCTCCGACGTGATCCCGTCCGGCGTCGACATCTCCAGCAGGTTGACCCGCGAGATCTCGCTCAAGGTCCCGCTCATCAGCTCCGCCATGGACACCGTCACCGAGGCGCGGATGGCGATCGCGATGGCCCGCAACGGCGGCATGGGCGTGCTGCACCGCAACCTGTCGGTCGAGGCGCAGGCGCAGCAGGTGGAGACCGTCAAGCGCTCCGAGGCGGGGATGGTCACGGACCCGGTCACCTGCAGTCCGTCCAACACGTTGCGCGAGGTCGACGAGATGTGCGCACGGTTCCGGATCTCCGGACTGCCGGTGACCGACGAGAAGGGCGCCCTTGTCGGCATCATCACCAACCGCGACATGCGCTTCGAGGTCGATATGGACCGGCCGGTCGCCGAGGTGATGACCAAGGCGCCGCTGATCACCGCGCAGGAGGGCGTCACCGCGGAGGCCGCGCTGGGCCTGCTGCGCCGGCACAAGATCGAGAAGCTGCCCATCGTGGACGGCAGCGGCAGGCTCACGGGCCTGATCACCGTCAAGGACTTCGTCAAGACCGAGCAGCACCCGAACGCCACGAAGGACTCCGACGGCCGGCTTCTGGTGGGGGCCGCGGTCGGTGCGGGGGATGAGGCGTGGGAACGCGCGATGGCGCTGCGCGACGCCGGGGTCGACGTGCTGGTGGTCGATTCCGCGCACGGCCACTCCAGCGGTGTGCTCAACATGATCGAGAAGCTCAAGCACGAGATCGGTGACGACGTGCAGCTGATCGGCGGCAACGTCGCCACCCGGGGTGGCGCCGCGGCGCTGGTCGCGGCGGGCGTCGACGGCGTGAAGGTCGGGGTGGGTCCCGGCTCCATCTGCACCACGCGGGTGGTCGCCGGTGTCGGCGCCCCGCAGATCACCGCCATCCTCGAGGCCACCGCGGCATGCGCTCCGGCGGGCGTCCCCGTCATCGCGGACGGGGGCCTGCAGTTCTCGGGCGACGTGGCGAAGGCGCTCGCAGCCGGCGCATCGACGGCGATGCTCGGCTCGCTGCTCGCGGGCACCGCGGAGTCGCCGGGCGAGCTGATCCTGGTGGGCGGCAAGCAGTTCAAGAGCTACCGCGGCATGGGCAGCCTCGGCGCCATGCAGGGTCGCGGGCAGGGCAAGTCCTACTCCAAGGACCGCTACTTCCAGGACGACGTGCTCTCCGAGGACAAGCTGGTGCCGGAGGGCATCGAGGGCCGGGTGCCGTTCCGGGGACCGCTGGGTTCGGTGATCCATCAGCTGACCGGTGGCCTGCGCGCCGCCATGGGGTACACGGGCAGCCAGACCATCGAGGACCTCAACCGGGCCCAGTTCGTGCAGATCACCGCGGCGGGTCTGAAAGAATCGCACCCGCACGACATCACGATGACGGTCGAGGCGCCGAACTACACCACGCGCTAGACACCGGGAACCGGAAGGACTGAGCGCGTTGCGCGACATGGTTGAGATCGGCATGGGCCGCACGGCTCGGCGCACCTACGAGTTGCAGGACGTGAACATCGTCCCGTCGCGGCGCACCCGCTCCTCGAAGGAGGTGTCCACCGCCTGGCAGCTCGACGCGTACCGCTTCGACACCCCGATCCTCTCGCACCCGACGGACGCGATCGGCTCCCCGGAATTCGCGATCGAGCTCGGGAAGCTCGGCGGCCTGGGCGTCCTCAACGCGGAGGGCCTGTTCTCGCGTCACCGTGACGCGGAGGATCAGCTGGGAGGGGTCGTGGAGCTGGCGGGCTCCGACCCGACGGGTGTCGCCGCCATCCGGCGCCTGCAGGAGCTGCACTCCGCGCCGATCGACCCGGAGCTGCTGGGCGCGGCGGTGGCCCGGGTCCGGGACGCCGGGGTGACGGTGGCCGTCCGCGTCTCCCCGCAGCGAGCCAGGGAGTTGACCCCGGTGCTGGTGAAGGCGGGCATCGACCTGCTGGTGATCCACGGCACGATCATCTCGGCCGAGCACGTCTCCGCGGAGGATTCGGCCGGGGAGCCGCTCAACCTCAAGACCTTCATCGGCGATCTCGACGTGCCGGTGGTCGCGGGCGGTGTGAGCGATCACCGCACCGCGCTGCACCTCATGCGCACCGGCGCCGCCGGGGTGATCGTGGGCTACGGCTCGGCCGAGGGCGCGACCACCACCCGCGAGGTGCTCGGTATCGGCGTGCCGATGGCGACGGCGATCGCGGATGCGGCGGCCGCACGCCGGGACTACCTGGACGAGACCGGCGGCCGGTACGTGCACGTGATCGCCGACGGTGACGTCTACAGCTCGGGTGACGTCGCCCGGGCCATCGCGTGCGGCGCCGACGCCACGATGCTGGGCGCGCCGCTGGCCATCGCGGCGGAGGCTCCGGGCCGGGGCTGGTACTGGCCGTCAGTGGCCGCGCACCCGTCGATGCCGCGCGGCGCGGTAGCGCCGGCACAGTTCGCGGGCCTGGACGCGGGCGAGGGTGCGAGCGGCGAGGAGAGGTCGGGCGGCGCCCCCTCGCTGGCGACGATCCTCAACGGCCCGTCGAGCGAGCCGAACGGCCAGTTGAACCTGGTGGGAGGCCTGCGGCGGTCGATGGCGAAGGCCGGCTACAGCGAGCTGAAGGAGTTCCAGAAGGTGGGCCTGAACGTCGGGTACTGAGCGCGAAGCCTGTTATTGAGTGGCGTTTAGTAGTACCGTTGCCCGTCAGTAGGGCCGTTTCAGCGGCGGCCCGCTGATCGATGTCCCACCGCGGACGGGTGAGGGGTGCCACATGGCCAAGGCGCAGCAACAGAAGTCGGGCGACCACTTCGACGTGCTGGTGATCGGGTCCGGGTTCGGCGGCAGCGTGACGGCGCTGCGCCTGACGGAGAAGGGTTACCGCGTCGGTGTGCTGGAGGCCGGGCAGCGGTTCGAGGACGAGGACTTCGCCGAATCCACCTGGAACCTCAAGAAGTTCGTCTGGGCGCCGAAGCTGGGCCTGTACGGCATCCAGCGCATCCATCTGCTGAGTGACGCAGTGGTCCTTGCCGGCGCGGGCGTGGGTGGCGGCTCGCTGAACTACGCGAACACGCTCTACAAGCCGCCGGCGCCGTTCTTCAACGATCCGCAGTGGAAGGACATCACGGACTGGGACGAGGAGCTGACCCCGTTCTACGATCAGGCCCGCCGCATGCTGGGCGTGGTGCAGAACCCGCACGAGACCCCGTCGGACCGGGTGATCAAGCAGATCGCCGAGGAGATGGGGGTGGGGGACACGTACGTCTCCACGCCCGTCGGCGTGTACTTCAACCAGCCCGGCCGCACCGATGCGGACCCGTTCTTCGGCGGTGCGGGCCCGGCGCGGACGGGCTGCACGGAGTGCGGGCAGTGCATGTCCGGGTGCCGGGTGGGCGCGAAGAACACGCTGATGAAGAACTACATCCACCTCGCGGAGGCGGGCGGGGCCCGGTTCATCCCGATGACGACGGTGACCGGGGTGCGGGAGGGCCGCAAGGGCGTGTGGGAGGTGTCGACGGTGCGCACCGGTGCCGTCGCGCGCAAGAACCGGACCGTGTACACCGCGGACAACGTGGTGTTCGCCGCGGGTACCTGGGGCACGCAGACGCTGCTGCACTCGCTCAAGGACACCGGCGCGCTGCCGGAGCTCTCGGACCGCCTCGGCGTGCTGACCCGCACCAACTCGGAGTCGATCCTGGGTTCCGCGCGCACCGTCGCCGATCCGGATCAGGATCTCTCGCACGGCGTCGCGATCACCAGCTCGTTCTACCCGACGCCCGATACGCACATCGAGCCCGTCCGGTACGGGCCCGGCCGCAACGCGATGGGCCTGCTGCAGACGCTGCTGGTGGACGGCGGCGAGAAGCGCACCCGGCTCGGGGGATTCGTCAAGGGGCTCGCGAAGAAGCCCTCGGATCTCAAGCTCCTGCTGACGCAGAAGGATTGGGGCCAGCGGGTGCTGATTCTGCTGGTGATGCAGAGCCTTGACAACTCGATCACCACGTACACCAAGAAGATTCCCGGATCGAAGAAGCGGCGCATGGTGTCCAAGCAGGGGCACGGCGCGCCGAACCCCACGTGGATCCCCGCGGGTAACGAGGCCGCGCGCATCGGCGCGGAGAAGCTGGGCGGCGTGGCCGGCGGCACCTGGGGCGACGTCTTCAACGTGCCCATGACCGCCCACTTCCTCGGCGGCGCAGCGATTTCCGAGACGCCGGAGACCGGCGTCATCGACCCGTACCACCGCATCCACGGCTACCCGTCGCTGTTCGTGGTCGACGGTGCCGCGATCTCCGCGAACCTGGGGGTCAACCCGTCGCTGTCGATCGCCGCGCAGGCCGAGCGGGCGGCATCGCTGTGGCCGAACAAGGGCGAGAAGGACCCGCGCCCCGCGCAGGGGACCGCGTACCGTCGGATCGCGCCGACGGCGCCGAAGTCCCCGGCCGTCCCCGCGGGCGCTCCGGGACAGCTGATCCTGCCGTTGCCGACGGTCCGCCCGGCGGATCCGGCCGAGTCCCAGGCCTGACGGTGACCGCAGCCTCCGTCCTCGCCGAGCTGGCCGCGCTGGAGGACCCGAAGGCACGGGCCGTCAACGAGCGGCACGGCGATCCGCACGGGGTGAACCTGACCAAGCTGCGGGCGGTCGCGAAGGCGGCCACGACGAAGGCCGCGGAGGCGGATCAGGAGCTGGCTCGCGATCTGTGGGCGTCCGGCGACGTCGCCGGCCAGCTGGTCGCCCTGCTCGTCGCGAGGCCGAAGCGGTACTCGGCCGATGAGCTGGACGCGATGCTCCGGTCCACGCGCAGCGCCAAGGCGCACGACTGGCTGCTGAACTACCAGGTGAAGAAGTCCGCGCACGTCGAGGAGCTGCGCGAACGCTGGTGGCGCGACGACGATCCGGACGTCCGTGCGGCGGCCTGGACGCTGACCACGCACCTGGTGACGAAGGCGGATCTCGACCGGGACGCGCTGCTCGACGTGATCGAGCGGGAGATGCGGGACGCCCCGCCGAGGCTGCAGTGGGCGATGAACGAGACGCTCGCCACCATCGGGATCGAGGACGGGGCCCGCCGGGCGCGGGCCGTCGGCATCGGGGAGCGGCTGCGGGTGCTCGCCGACTATCCGGTGTCGAAGGGGTGCGTCTCACCGTTCGCGCCGATCTGGATCGCCGAGATGGTGCGCCGCCGCGAGTCCTGACCGGTGACGCCCCCACCGACGTGCGGCGGGACCGAAATCATTAGACTCGTCCGGGTGACGGAATCCTCGCCCCGCCCCGTTCTGGTCGTCGACTTCGGCGCGCAGTACGCGCAGTTGATCGCGCGCCGCGTCCGGGAGGCGCGGATCTACTCGGAGGTGGTGCCGCACACCGTCACCGCCGATGAGGTGCGGGCCAAGAACCCCGCCGCGATCGTGCTCTCGGGCGGGCCGGCGTCGGTGTACGCGGAGGACGCGCCGAGCCTCGACCCGGAGGTCTTCGACCTCGGGGTTCCCGTGTTCGGCATCTGCTACGGCTTCCAGATGATGGCCCGGGCCCTGGGCGGCACCGTCGCCAACACGGGTGGCCGGGAGTTCGGCCGCACGACACTCACCGCGGTGGCCGGGGACGGCGCCGGGGTGCTGCACGCGGGGCTCCCCGCCGAGCAGCCGGTGTGGATGAGCCACAACGACGCGGTGCAGGTGGCGCCGCAGGGCTTCGCGACGGTCGCCTCGACCCCGGGCGCCCCGGTGGCTGCGTTCGAGAACGTCGAGAAGCGGATGGCCGGCGTCCAGTACCACCCGGAGGTGCTGCACAGCCCGCACGGTCAGGAGGTGCTCACCCGGTTCCTGTACGAGATCGCCGGTCTGCGGCCCACGTGGACCGCCGCGAACATCGCCGAGCAGCTCATCGACGACGTCCGTGCGCAGGTCGGTGACGGGCTGGCCCTGTGCGCCCTATCGGGCGGCGTCGATTCCGCGGTCGCGGCCGCGTTGGTGCAGAAGGCGATCGGCGACCGACTGACCTGTGTGTTCGTCGATCACGGGCTGCTCCGCCAGGGGGAGCGGGAGCAGGTGCAGCAGGACTTCGTGGAGGCGACGGGCGCGCGGCTGATCACCGTCGATGCGGAGGACACCTTCCTCGGCCACCTCAAGGGCGTCTCCGATCCGGAGGAGAAGCGCAAGATCATCGGCCGCGAGTTCATCCGGTCCTTCGAGGACGTGGTCTCCGAGGCGCTCGGGGCGCGTGCGGCCGAGGGGCACACCATCGACTTCCTGGTGCAGGGCACGCTGTACCCGGACGTGGTCGAGTCGGGCGGTGGCGCCGGGACCGCGAACATCAAGAGCCACCACAATGTGGGCGGGCTGCCGGAGGACCTGGAGTTCACGCTGGTCGAGCCGCTGCGGTTGCTGTTCAAGGACGAGGTCCGTGCGGTGGGCCGCGAGCTGGGGCTGCCGGAGGAGATCGTCGGCCGCCAGCCGTTCCCCGGCCCGGGCCTGGCGATCCGGATCGTCGGCGAGGTCACTAAGGAGCGTCTCGATCTGCTGCGTACGGCGGATGCGATCGCCCGCGAGGAGCTCACCGCCGCCGGCCTCGACGGCACCATCTGGCAGTGCCCCGTGGTGCTGCTCGCGGACGTGCGCAGTGTGGGTGTGCAGGGCGACGGCCGCACCTACGGGCACCCGATCGTGCTTCGCCCCGTCAGTTCCGAGGACGCGATGACGGCCGATTGGACGCGCGTGCCGTACGAGACCCTGGAGATCATCTCGACCCGCATCACCAACGAGGTCGAGGACGTCAACCGCGTGGTGCTGGACGTGACCAGCAAGCCGCCGGGCACCATCGAGTGGGAGTGATGCCCGCGCCGCCGCGGCGGGGCCTGATGTCCTAGAAGGGATTGATGTCCTAGAAGGGCGGGGGTCCGTCGAACGACGGTGCGCGTCTGGGTGGGGGTTCGCCGGTGAGGGCTGTGGTGAGGGCTGTGGCGAGCAGGGTTTCGAATTCGCCGACGGGTTCTGCGTTGCGTTTCTGCTCCGCGGCGAGGGTTTCGATGTTGCGCCGGCGGAGGTGTTCTCGGCGGGCGTGTTCGCGTTGGAGTCGGGTGCGTCCGCCGGGCGGAGGCGCGGGGT
>JBEBXD010000137.1:0-8171 GCA_040391845.1 Tsukamurella paurometabola
CGAGCCCCCTGACGGAATCGAACCGTCGACCTTTTCCTTACCATGGAAACGCTCTGCCGACTGAGCTAAGGGGGCGTGCTCCCCGGGCGCCGCAACCGGCGCTCCAAGAGCCTCAACGAGATTACACACGCGGCCAGAGTTCATCCAAATCCGCAGGTCAGCTCGCTGACACCGCGACCCCCGGCGAGTGAACGCCGGGGGTCGCAGCGGGTGGCACGTGTAGGATTCGAACCTACGTAGGCAAAGCCGACGGATTTACAGTCCGCTCCCATTGGCCGCTCGGGCAACGTGCCGTACGCTGCCGGTGCAGGCAGCGGGGAAAGACTACAACGCCCCCGTGGGGGGCGCGCAAACCCGCAGGTCAACTGATG
This sequence comes from Tsukamurella paurometabola, assembly GCA_040391845.1. Classification (GTDB taxonomy): domain Bacteria; phylum Actinomycetota; class Actinomycetes; order Mycobacteriales; family Mycobacteriaceae; genus Tsukamurella; species Tsukamurella paurometabola_B. The sequence continues at coordinate 372 of JBEBXD010000137.1, forward strand.
AGGAGTTCAGCGAGAGATGGCCGATTCGTCGTTCGACGTCGTGAGCAAGATCGACCGCCAGGAGGTCGCCAACGCCCTCAACCAGGCGTCGAAGGAGCTCAGCCAGCGGTACGACTTCCGCGGCACCAACACCACCGTGGAGTTCTCCGGGGAGGAGAAGGTGGTGATCACCTCCGACGCCGAGGAGCGCGCCAAGGCCGGCCTCGAGGTGTTCCAGGAGAAGCTGATCAAGCGCGGCCTCTCGCTCAAGGCGTTCGACGCCGGTGACCCCGTGGCCTCCGGCAAGACGTACAAGATCACCGGCACCCTGGTGGAGGGCATCACCAGCGAGAACGCCAAGAAGATCAGCAAGCTGATCCGCGACGAGGGCCCCAAGTCCGTGAAGGCGCAGATCCAGGGCGACGAGCTGCGCGTCTCCAGCAAGTCCCGCGACGATCTGCAGGCGGTCCAGTCGCTGCTGAAGAACGCCGACCTCGACATCGCGGTGCAGTTCGTCAACTACCGCTAGCGCGATCGGGGCCGTGCCGGCGGCACGCCGCTCAGTCCCTCCCGGGACGGGAACGACCGCGCCAGCTTGACCTGCCTGGTCACAGGCACCAGCTCGGCCGAGGTGATGCCGTCGAGCCCGCCCAGCGTCTCGGTCAAGAACTCACGCGGGCCGCGGTCGCCGCGGAACATCACGGACGCGGCGAGGTTGGTGGCGCCCGTCGTCAGCGCGACGAACGGCACCTCCTCCACCGCCGCGAGTGCGCGTCCGACCCGCTCCACCGCCGCCGGCGTGCACGCCAGGTAGGCCTGGACTCCCCAGCGCATGCCGAGCGCCTGCAGCGAGACGTCGATGTCGAAGTAGATCTGTCCACTCCGCAGCATCGTCGCGACGCGCTGGGTGACTCGCGCGGGGGTGGCGCCGACGGTGCGCGCGATCGCCGCGTACGGCGCCCGTCCGTCGCGTTCGAGCTCGCGGACGATCCGCTCGTCCACCGGGTCGAGCGCGACGATCGCACCGTCGTCGCCCTCCTTTTCGCGCAGGTCGATCACGCGGTACGCCGGGTCCGCCAGCTCCAGCAGCCGCGCCGTGCCCGCGGGAGGCAGAGCCCCGGAGGTGCCCGGTACCGCCTTCACCGAGACGTACCGGTGCACCATCATCTGCGCGGTGATCTCGGCGACGAAGGACGTGCGCGGCAGCCGATCGCGCAGGAAGTCGTCGCGGGAGCTGTCCGAGGGCGGGAGGTACGCCGCGGCCACCTCGGTGCCGCCGGCCAGTTCGCTCACCCAGCTGATGTCGGGATGCGCCGCCAACAGGTCGGCGAGCCGGCCCGCCTCCCCCGGCGCCGGCCGCAGCCGCAGCAGCCACCGCGGGCTGCCGACGACCTCCTTGTTCTGCATGACGATCACGCGCGCGGCCCCGGAACGGACCATCGCGTCGTAGCGCCGCTTGACGGTCTGCTCGGAGACCCCGAGCACCTGCGCGAGCGCCGCGAAGGACATCCGCGCATCGTAGGACAGCGCCTGGAGGATTCCTCGTTCCAAAGGCTTCACAGCGGCACTTCCCCACCTGATCCGACGGTCCGATGACCACTATCTCACGGCGCGAGCCTCTGAGTGAGGCGGATTCGACGGTCCGGCCACATGCTGGGCGCATGAAGAAATGGATCCCCCTGATCGCCTCGTGCCTGGGCACGTTCATGTTGCTGGTCGACGTCACCATCGTGACCGTCGCCCTGCCCGACATCGCCGCCGCGACCCACTCGCCGTTCAGCACCCTGCAGTGGGTGCTCGACGCCTACGCCCTGGTCCTGGGCGCGCTGGTCCTCGGAATGGGCTCGCTCGCCGACAACCTCGGCCACAAGCGCGTCTACATCGGCGGCACCGCCCTGTTCGCGGTCGCCTCCCTGGGGTGCGGGCTCGCCTCCTCGGGCGCCGAACTGGTGATGTTCCGCGCGATCCAGGGCATCGGCGGGGCCGCGATGTTCGCCACCACGACCGCCCTGTTGCACGCCACCTACAGCGGCCGCGATCGGGGCGTCGCGTTCGGCGTCTGGGGCGCGGTGTCCGGCGCCTCCGCGGGCATCGGCGTGATCGCCGGCGGCGTGCTCACCGAGTGGGCGGGCTGGCGCTGGGTGTTCATCGTGAACGTGCCCGTCTCCCTCTGCGCGATCGTCCTGTCCCTGCTGGTGTTCCGCGAGACCCGGCGCGGGCACGCGCGGCTCGACCTGCCCGGCATCGCCCTGTTCACGCTCGCCGCGGCCGCGCTGATCTTCGGCATCATCCGCGGCGGTGAAGACGGCTGGAGCAGTGATGTCGCCATCACCGCCCTCGTCGTGGCCGTGCTCGCGCTGGTGGCGTTCGTGATCGTCGAGGCCCGAGCGGCGGCGCCGATGCTGCCGCTGCACCTGCTCCGCATCCCCCGCTTCGCGGGGTCCCTGGTGGCCGCGCTCGGCATGAACTTCTCCGCGTTCTCCGGCTCCATCCTGCTGTCGTTGTGGCTGCAGACGATGCTGCACCTCTCGGCGATCGGCACCGGACTGGCGATGCTGCCGATGGCGTCGACGGCGTTCGTCGTGTCCGGCGCGCTCGGCCACCGGCTCGACGGTGCGCCGCCGCAGCGCACGATCGGCCTCGGCATCGTCATGATCGGCGCGGGTTCGCTGCTGCTCACCCTGATCGGCGCCGACTCGCACTGGTGGGTGTCCACGCCCGGCCTCGTCGTCATCGGCGTCGGCGTCGGCCTCAGCGCCCCCGCGCTGGCGTCCGTCGCACTGGGCGCGGTGCCGCCGCAGCTCAGTGGCACCGCCTCGGGCGCGGTGAACACCGGCCGGCAGATCGGCTTCGCCCTGGGCGTCGCGGTGCTGGGCAGCGTCTTCGCCGCGTCGGCGGGTTCGTCGCACGTCACGAACACCCAGCACTTCGTCGACGGCCTGCACTCGGCGATGATCGTCGCCGGAGTCGTCGGGGTGGTGGCCGGGCTCGCGTCGATCGCCCTGTTCTCCCGCGACCGCGCGCCCGGCGCCGTCGAGCCGGAGACCGTCTCTGTCTAGCCGGCGAGCAGGTCGTCGAGTCGCGCGACCCGCTCCTGAAGGTCGGGCTGGGTGCGGAAGACCCGGCCCATGCGGTCGGTGTCCAGGAACGGGCACACCAGCATCGTGTTGGCGTGCACCGCGATGTCGGGCTCGGGCGGCAGCGGCGCGCGGGCGGCACCGTCGGACACCTTCCGCAGGGCACTGGCCAGCGCGGCCGGCGCCCCGGTGAGCAGGGCGCCCGCGTGGTCGGCGCGGAAGTCGACGGTGCGCGAGACGCCCAGGCGGATCAGCGCGCCGGCGACGGGCGCCAGCACCGAGAGCATCGCGTCCACCACCCGGCTGCGGCGCGAGCCGCCGTCGCCGAAGCCGAGCAGGTAGCCGAACCCGGCGAAGCCGCAGATCACAGCCCCCAGCGCCCCCGCGACGGAGGCGGTCAGAGTGTCCCGGGCACCGATCCGCGCCAGCTGGTGCGCGAGTACGGCGCGCAGCTCGTCCTCCTCCACCAGCTCGAGCAGGCCGATGGTCACGCACACCCCTGCGTGGGTGGGGCCGTGGCCGGTGGCGAAGGCGTTGGGGGCCGCGGTCGGCGAGACGTACACCGCGGGCATCGGCAAGCGCGCCGAGGTCGACAGCTCGCGGACCAGCCGGAACAGCGTCGGCTGCTGCAGCTCGGAGACGCTCCGCGCGTGCATCGCGCGCAGCGGCAACGACGGTCCGCTGACGTACAGGTAGGCGCACACGCCGGCGGCCAGCACGATCGAGAGCACGAACGCGGTGCGGCCGAACACCGCGCCGGTGGCCATCACGAACCCCGCGACCAGCGCGAGCAGCAGCGCGGTGCGGATCTGATTGCCGGTCCGACTCCCCAGGCCCTGCACGTCGGTGGACCTCAGCCCAGGCGGGCGACCGTGAAGGTGACCAGCGACTCCAGCGAGGAACGGGGTTCGGACTCGGGGAGCGCCGCCAGCTCGGCGCGGGCGTCGTCCGCGTAGCGGGTCAGCGTCGCCTGCGCCTGCCGCATACCGTCGGAGCGGCCCAGCAGCTCGATGGCCTCCTCGACGAGCGCGTCCTCGGTGACGGGGCCCACGAGGATCTCCCGGAGCCGGTCGGCTTCGGGCCCGGAGTCGCGCAGCGCGTACAGGACGGGCAGCGTGAACACGCCCTCGCGGAGGTCCGTGCCGGGCGTCTTCCCGGATTCGGTGGCGACGGAACTGATGTCGATGATGTCGTCGCTGATCTGGAAGGCCATGCCGACCGCGGCGCCGATGCGGTACATGCGCTGCGCGAGTTCCTCGTCGGCGCCGCCGTGCAGCGCCCCGAGCAGCCCGCAGGTGGCGATCAGGCTGCCCGTCTTGCCCCAGATGGTGTCCAGGTAGTGCTGCACCGCGTCGGAATCGCCGGGGCCCTTCAGCTCCAGCATCTGGCCGGTGACGAGCTCGCCGAAGCACTTCGCGATCACGCCGACGGCGCGGGGCCCGAGGTCGGCGCCGTACGCGGAGGCGCGGGCGAACAGGAAGTCGCCGGCCAGGATCGCGATCGAGTTGCCCCACTTCGCGTTCGCCGACGGTGCGCCGCGGCGCGTGTCCGCCTCGTCCATCACGTCGTCGTGGTACAGGGTGGCGAGGTGGGTCAGCTCCATCGCGGCCGCGGCGGTGATCACCTGGTCGGCGCTGTCGTCCCGCCCGGCGCCGCCGATGCGGCCCGAGAGGATCGTGAACATGGGCCGGAACCGCTTGCCGCCGGCCTGGAACAGGTGCAGCGCCTCCTCGATCACGCATCCGTCGGCCTCGGCGATGCCGTCGGCGATGACCCGCTCCACGCGGGCCAGGTCCGCCCGGACGCCGGCCGCGAACTCGGCGGATCCCAGCGAGACGCCCGCTTCCGTCTTCTCCACGGGTTCAGCCTAGCTGGCGGGTCGCGGTGTGCAGTGCGACGATGCCGCCCGTCAGGTTCGTCCACGCGACGTCGCCCCAGCCGGCCCCGCGGACGATCTCCGCGAGCTCCGCCTGGGCGGGCCAGTTGCGGATCGATTCGGCGAGGTACCGGTACGCCTCGGGGTTCGAGGACCCGCGGGCCACCACCTGGATCGCCTCGAGCGCGCCCTTCTCGTACAGCGCGCGGAAGGCGCCGTTGGTGGGGGTGGAGAACTCGCACACCACGAGCCGCCCGCCGGGCCGCACCACGCGCGCCATCTCCCGCAGGCCGGCGGCGGTGTCCTGCACGTTGCGCAGGCCGAAGGAGATGGTGGCGGCGTCGAAGGAGGCGTCCGCGAACGGGAGGGCCATCGCGTCGCCCGCGACCATCGGGACCCGGCGGAAGGAGCCCGCCTGGAGCATCCCCGTCGAGAAGTCGCAGGCCGCGACCCAGGCGCCGGAGCGCGCCAGGTCGACCGTCGAGACGCCGGTGCCGGCGGCCAGGTCCAGGACGTGATCCCCCGGCTTCAGGTTCAGTGCGCGCCGGGTGCGGGCCCGCCAGTACCGGTCGAGGCCGCCCGTCATCAGCGTGTTGGTCCGGTCGTACCGGCGGGCGACACCGTCGAACATCGACGCGACGTCGCCCGGTTTCTTGTCCAGGGAGGCCCTTGCCATGCCTCGAAAGCTACACGAGGGCTCAGCCGGCCCGGCCCACCACGAACCCCGGGGACCCCTCGATCACCTGCTCGTAGTAGCCGAACAACTGCTCGCACAGCGCGGGCCAGGTGCGGGCGAGCACGGAGCGGCGGGCGACGTCGCCGAAGCGGGCGCGCAGCGCCGGGTCGGCGAGGGTGTCGATCACCCCGGGCAGCAGCTCGGCGAAGCCGTCGACGGGCAGCAGGTATCCGCCGCGGCAGTGCGGGATCAGGTCGCGGGGGCCGCCCCGGTCCGGCGCGATCGACGGTACGCCGGAGGCGAGCGCCTCCTGCACCGCCTGGCAGAAGGTCTCGTGCTCGCCGGGGTGCACGAACACGTCGAGGCTCGCGTAGGCGGCGCCCAGTTCGTCGCCGCCGAGCTGCCCGGTGAACACGGCGCCCGGCAGCAGCTTCTCCAGGCGGGTCCGTTCGGGGCCGTCGCCCACGATCACCAGCTGCACGTCGTCGCGGTCCGCGAGGGCGGCGAGGCGCTCGACGTGCTTCTCCGCGGCGAGCCGGCCGACGAACCCCACGACGAGCCGGTCCGGGCGCTCCCCCAGCCAGGAGGCGCGGAGCGCGGCGGAGCGGCGGGAGGGCGCGAACCGCTCCGCGTCGACGCCGCGGGCCCAGGTGTGCACGCGCGGGATCCGGTGCGCCCGCAGGTCGGCGACCGACGCGCTCGACGGCGCCAGCGTCAGGTCGCACTGCGTGTGCATCCGGCGGGTCCACCACCACGCGGCGCGCTCGAGCGGCCCCAGCCCGTAGGCGCCCGCGAACCCGGCGACGTCGGTCTGGAACACGGCGACGGTGGGGAGGGCGAGCCGCTTGGCCGCGGCGAGCCCGCCGGCGCCGAGGAAGTAGGGCGAGGCGAGGTGCACCACGTCGGGGGCGAACTCGCGCAGCACGTCCACCACACGCAGGGTGGGCTGGCCGATCGGCAGCGAGGAGATCCGCGGCAGCATCCGCGCGGGCACCCGGAACACGGGGAAGCCGAGGTGCTCGAGGGGTGCCGGGGGCTGCCCGGCGACGGTGTCCGGGCAGATGATCATCGCCTCCGCGCCCGTGCGGCGGCAGTGCTCCACCACCCGGAGCACGGAGTTGGTGACGCCGTTGACGTTCGGCAGGAAGGATTCGGCGATGATCGCGATACGCACGACGCCACCCTCCCCCGGCCCGGTGTCCGGGCGGGGGCCTACGGGTCGACGGTGCGCGGAACGCCTGGTGAATTCTCCCCCGCCGCGCCGTGCTCCCCGCGGTGGTAGCCGAGGGCGATCAGCACCATCACGGCACCGACCACGAGCCACGCCCCCGCGGCGACGGAGGCGGCGGGCAGCACCGCGACCACGGCGGACCGTCCGGCCACGCGGACGAGCTCGGGATCGGACCGGCTGTACTCGACCTGGATCCGGTCGCCGACGGACAGTTCGCTGGGGTACAGCACGCCGAGCGGCGGATTGTGGTTGACGCCGTCGGTGGTGTAGAAGCTGATCGTCGAGCGGCGGGGCCCGGCGGAGAGCACCTCGGCGGTCGCGGTCCCGCGGTCGGCGTCGATGGTGCGGTCGTCGCGCCAGGCGGCCGCGACCAGCACGGCGCACAGCGCGGTGATGAGGACCGCGGCCGCGAGCAGCACCAGCTGCAGGCGGCGCAGCGCGGTCCGGCTCACGCGCGTCCCCCGGGGCCCTGGGCCGCCGCGGCGATCCGCTCGCGCATGCCGGCGTGCAGGGTCCGCAGGCCGGTGCGCTCGGTGCGCACCTCCACCACCCGCAGGCCGCCCCCGCGGGCCGCGCCGGCCAGGTCGCCGAGCCCGGCGCGCACGTACGGGGCGCCGTAGGCGGCGCACAGCGCGCCGATGTCGGTGCCGTGGGGCGTGCCGAACACACGGGCGGCGGCACCGTCGTACTCCTGCCCGGAGAACCGCTCCTCCCCCTGTTCCAGGAGGGTGAAGATGCCGCCCCCGTTGTCGTTGGCGACCACCACGGTCAGGTTGTCCGGGCGCGGCTCGTCGGGCCCGATGAGCAGCCCGGACGCGTCGTGGACGAAGGTCAGGTCGCCCATCAGGGCGATGGTGCGCCGCTCGGGGAAGGCGAGGGCGGCGCCCACGGCGGCGCTCACGGTCCCGTCGATGCCCGCGACGCCGCGGTTGGACAGCACCCGCACCCCGGCGGGGATCCG
>JBEBXD010000138.1:0-8122 GCA_040391845.1 Tsukamurella paurometabola
GACCCGACCGGCAGCCCGGCGCGCAACTCCGCCGCCCGGATCCGCTCCTCGAGCGCTGCACGGGCCTTCTCGTCCTTGACCTTCGCCGCCTGCTGCCGGGCACTGACGAGCGCCTCCCTCGCCGCGGCCTTGTTGCTGGCGTCGATCTCCTTGTCGGCGTCGGCAAGGTGCGCCTTCGCCTCCGAGGTGGCGACGGTCTGCGCGGCGGCGTCCGCGAAGACGACCTCCTTGACCGACCACAGCGCACCGTCGCCCGGGCTCGCCGAGTTCACGAGGACCGTGCCGCCACCGAGAATCGCCACCGCCGCAGCGGCCGCACCGGCCACCAGGCCGAAGCGGCGGCCGCGCCGCGAGGGCGCGTCCCCGATCGGGGTCACGCCGCCGGCGCCCGCCGGCGCCACCCCCCCCACCGGTGGGTGGGGCGGGGGGGGGGGGCGGCCGGGGCGCGGCCGGCGGGCGCGGCGGGCGCGGCGCCCGGCCCCGGTCGCGGCCAGCATCTCGTCGAGCGAGGGCCCTGCGGGGACCGGCGTGGTGACGATCTCGTCGCGCCACTCCGCGAGCAGCGAGGCGAGGGCGAACTCGGTCCGGTCGGATGTCGCCACGGCCCCACCGGCGGCGAGCGCCTCGATCAGATCGTCGTCCCTGCGGACCGCGGCCACTTCGACGGGCGCGCCGTCGTCGGTGACCCGGTCGACGAAACCGGTGTCGTCGGAACCGATGCCGCGGGGAGCCCCGGGGCGCATCGGACGCATCGGCGGCCCCAGACGGTGAGCGGCCGTGCGCTCGGGGTCGAAACCGCCCCGCTCGTTCTTGTCATCGGCCATGTCAGTTCTCACCTTCTTCCGCTATCCGGTTCTTCAGCTTCGTCAGCGCGCGGTGCTGTGCCACGCGGACGGCACCGGCGGTGCCGCCCACCGCCTCCGCGGTCTCCTCGGCCGAAAGGCCGACGACCACGCGGAGGATCAGGATCTCGCGCTGCTTCTCGGGGAGCGAGCCCAGCAGGCGGGCCATGTCGCGGCTCGCCTCCGAGGCGAGCGCGTGACTCTCGGGCCCACCGTCCAGGGACGCTCTCTCTGGGATCTCGCCGACGGGGTCGGATTTGTTACGCGATGCACTGCGGAAGCCGTCCGCCACCTTGTGTGCGGCGATGCCGTACACGAACGCCATGAAGGGGCGTCCCTGGTCCTCGTAACGGGGCAGGGCCGTCATTACAGCCATGCACACCTCCTGCGCAAGATCCTCAGCCGACAGCGAGTGCCGCTCGCCGCCCCCGACCCGCGCACGGCAGTACCGCACGACGAGTGGTCGGATGGTGTCGAGGACATCTGCGAGCGCGGACCTGTCGCCGCGTGCAGCCTCGCGCACGGCCCGGTCCAGCTCCTCACCTGTCAGATTCATCGCCAGCCTGCATTCCGCCGTTACACCCCTGCCAGATCCGCGCCATCACGAACCCACTCCTCCTCCAGAGCAGCCACGATCCGCCTCATCTCCCGGCCCGGCCCCTCTCCTGATGTCCCGCTCATCATCTTGGCTCCGGCCCACCTTAAAGGATTCAGCCCCGCCTCCGTGGCCTCCCGGTATCCGCCCGCGACCAGCGCGCGGGCCCTTTCGGGGTCCCCCGCCGCCATCGCCGCCGCCCCCGCGATGAGGAGGGTCTTCGCGTGGTGACGCGGCCGAAGCGGTCCGGGATCGACTGTGACCAGCGTCTCCAATGCCGCGGCGGCGCCGCCGGCGTCACCCGAGTACACCGCGAGCTCCGCAGCCACCCAGTCGCGCCGGAGCCGGGCCCGGGGCACCGTCCACCACGGGGACCGCGCCGCCGCTCGCGCATGCTCGGCGAGGACGGTGTCGGCGCGGGCGAGGAGGCGGGCGCTGAGCGCGTACCGCCCCGTGCCGAGCGCGTCGGCCGCGAGCCCCACCGCCGCGTCGACGGCGGACGCCGTCCGGAGATCGGACCCGGGTTGCGCGTTCGGGGCGTACGCAAAGGCGGCGCACGCCAGCGCGAGGGCGGCCCCGTCGGGCCCGGTCGCGGCGCGGTGCCGGCCGGACTGACGGAGCATGGAACCCTCGAGGCACCGTGCGGCGGAGGAGACGGGCCCGGCGGGGACCCGGGCGCAGAGCGACCGCGCGGCGGCGAACCGCCCGGCCCCGGCGAACGCGACGGCGCGCAGCCACTCCCGGCCGCCGGGGCGGTCGAGCGGGCCCACGGGTCCGCAGTCCGCGCCGAAGGCCGCCGCGAGGAGATCCTCGACGGAACGCCCGGAGTGTCCAGTTTTCAAAGATTTAACCTTCCATAATTTGCAGCCGCGACAATGGCGCAGGAGGGTCCGTCACGACATCCGACGTTACCGCCGTGTAAGCCCATTCCGGCACACTGTGGCGGCACGGATCCGTTCCGCCTCAGTGCGCCGATCCTGACAGCACATCGATCACCTGCGCGGATGAAGTGACCCTGGGCGCGGGCGGCCGGTAATTATCCCTGCTCACGGCCGCGAAACGAATGAACAACGCGTTAATTCTCACGCTGATCGAATACCCTCCCCTATACCCCCGATCGGGTTGACCTTCGTCTGTCGAACTGCATACGGTGAGCGGGCGAGAGGAACAACGACGTTTCCACGCCCGCGAGAACGCCGAGTGTTTGGAGAATGCGCATGCCTCAACCCAACGAGCTCCCCGGTCCCAACGCGGATTTCTGGGACTGGCAGATGCACGGCGTGTGCCGCGGGATCGACAGCTCGGTCTTCTTCCATCCCGACGGCGAGCGGGGACGCGCGCGGGCGCAGCGCGAGCGGCGCGCGAAGGAACTGTGCCGCACCTGCCCCGTCCTCGCGCAGTGCCGCACGCACGCCCTCGAGGTCGCCGAGCCGTACGGCATCTGGGGCGGCCTCTCGGAGTCCGAACGCGCCGCCCTGACGGCGAAGACGCGGATGCGGACCCGCCGCATCGCCGGCTGACAGCCCCGCTGACGCGGCAGCGCCCCCGACCGGAGAACGGTCGGGGGCGCTGCGCATCGGGCGGTGAGCCGACGCGGGCCTAGTGGGCGTGGCCCGCGTGCGCGTCCTCGTCCTCGTCGGCCGGCTTGTCGACGACGGTGGCCTCCGTGGTGAGGATCATCCGCGCGACGGACGCGGCGTTCACCACGGCGCTGCGCGTGACCTTCACCGGGTCGATGACGCCGTCGGCGATGAGGTCGCCGAACGCCAGAGTGGCGGCGTTGAAGCCCTCCCCGGACTCGGTGACCCGGTTCACGATGACCGAGCCGTCCTCGCCCGCGTTGGTGGCGATCCAGTACAGCGGGGCGGTCAGCGCGCGCCGGAAGGCCCGCACGCCCAGCTGGAAGTCGCCCTCGGCGCCGTCCTCGAGGTCGGCCAGCTGCGCGCCGACCTTGACCAGCGCGGTGCCGCCGCCGGAGACGATGCCCTCCTCGACCGCGGCGCGCGCGGCGGAGACGGCGTCCTCGACGCGGTGCTTGCGCTCCTTGAGCTCGGTCTCGGTGTGCGCGCCCACGCGGATCACGGCCACGCCGCCGGCCAGCTTCGCGAGCCGCTCGGAGAGCTTCTCGCGGTCCCAGTCGGAGTCGCTGGCCTCGATCTCGGCCTTGATCTGCGCGGCCCGCTTCTTCACGTCCTCCGTGGACCCCGCACCGTCGACGATGGTGGTGGTGTCCTTGGTGACCTCGACCCGGCGGGCGCTCCCCAGCAGGTCGACGCCCCCCGTGGCGAGGCTCAGGCCCAGGTCCGTGTTGATGACGGTGCCGCCGGTCACGATCGCCAGGTCCTCGAGGAAGGCCTTGCGGCGGTCCCCGAAGAACGGCGCCTTCACGGCGACCGCCTTGATCGTCTTGCGGAGGGTGTTGACGACGAGGGTCGACAGGGGCTCGCCCTCGACGTCCTCGGCGATGATCAGCACCGGCTTGCCGGTCTCGACGATCTTCTCGAGCAGCGGCAGGAAGTCCGGCAGCGAGGTGATCTTGTCGCGGTAGAGCAGCACCAGGGCGTCGTCGAAGACGACCTTTCGCTCCTCCAGGTCGGTGACGAAGTTCGGGGAGATGTAGCCCTTGTCGAACTGCACGCCCTCGGTGACCACGACGTCGGTCTCGACGCCGGAGCTCTCCTCCACGGTGACCACGCCGTCGGCGCCGACCTTGGTCATCGCCGCGCCGATCATCGCGCCGAGCTCCGCGTCGCGGGAGCTGACGGTCGCGACCTGCGCGATCGCCTTCTCACCGTCGACCTCGGTGGCCTGCGAGACGAGGATCTCCGACGCCTTGTCGGCCGCCGCGCCGATGCCCTTGCCGAACTCGATCGGGTTGGCCCCGGCGGCCACGTTGCGCAGGCCCTCCTTGACGATGGCCTGCGCGAGCACGGTGGCGGTGGTGGTGCCGTCGCCGGCGATGTCGTTGGTCTTGGTGGCGACCGACTTCACCAGCTGGGCGCCCAGGTTCTCGACCGGGTCCTCCAGCTCGATCTCCTTGGCGATGGTCACGCCGTCGTTGGTGACGACGGGGCCGCCGAACGCCTTCGCCAGCACCACGTGCCGGCCGCGGGGTCCGAGGGTGACCTTGACCGCGTCGGCGAGCTCGTCGACGCCGGCCTCCAGGCTGCGCCGCGCGGACTCGTCGAATGCGATGTGCTTAGCCATGATTCAAATGCTCCTAAGCTCTGCGGAAACGGCCGGACCGCCCGACCCCGGCAGGGGCGGGGCGGTCCGGAATCGCACGTGTGCGCCGTTACTTGCCGATGACGGCGAGGACGTCGCGAGCGGAGAGCACCAGGTACTCCTCGCCGTTGTAGTTGAACTCGGTGCCGCCGTACTTGCTGAACAGCACGGTGTCGCCCTCGTTGATGCCGGTGGGAACCCGGTTGCCCTGCTCGGTCACGCGGCCCTCGCCCACGGCGACGACGGTGCCGGTCTGCGGCTTCTCCTTGGCGGTGTCCGGGATGACCAGGCCCGACGCGGTGGTGGTCTCGGCCTCGGTGGCCTTGACCAGGATCTTGTCGTCAAGCGGCTTGATGTTCACGCTTGCCACAGTTCGCCTCCATGTGTGGATATCGGTGTCATGTTTGTCTGGCCCGAAAGTCACAGCCGTCGTCGCGGGTGCCGGCGTCACCTTGTGTGCACGGGATTGCCCGCGCACACGAACCACTTAGCACTCTACCCATGGGAGTGCTAGCACTCAAGTGTCGGGAGGCGAGCCGCCAGGTGCGGGTGCCGCGCGAGCAGGCCCGCCAGCCGCGCGCGGCCGCCCTCGCGGTCCCCCAGGAGGGAGCGGGTCCGCTCGTCGGCCGGGTAGAGGGCCTCCAGCGCCAGGCTCTCCAGCAGCACGTCCTGCGGGGCGCCGAACGCGGTGAGCGTGGTCAGGAACGCGAGCTCGGCACCGTCCGGCATCCGCAGCCGCAGGGGCGTGGCCACCTCCGGGACGCCGCCCGGATCGCCGCGCCCCGCGTCCCCGGCGGTGGGGCCCGGGTACGCGCGCAGTTCGTCGTACAGGTCCTTAAGTCCGGGGTCGACGGTGCGCTCGTACGCCCGGCGCAGCCGCACCAGGACCGACGCCCGCACCTGCGCCGCGTTGGCCAGGCGCGCGGCGAGGCCCTCGGGGTGCAGCGTGAGCCGCAGGACGTTCACCGGTTCCGCGAGCAGGTCCGGGGCCACCCCGTCCACGAGGATCGCGGCCCCCGCGTTCGCGGCGAGCAGGTCGAAGCCGATGCCGATCACGATCGCCGGGTACGGCTCGTGCGCCGAGAGCACGGCGTCGAGCGCCGCGCGCACCGGCCGCATGGGGGCGTCGTCGAGCCGGTGCGCGCCGTAGCGCGGGGCGAAGCCGGCAGCGAGTAGGGCCTCGTTCCGCGCGCCCAGCGGCATGTCGAGCGCCTCCCCCAGCGCGAGCACGAGACGCGCGCTGGGCCTCGACCGGCCGGTCTCCACGAAGCTGACGTGCCGGGCGGACACCCCGGCCGCGGTGGCCAGCTCCAGCTGGCTCATGCGCCTGCGGCGGCGCCACTGCCGGATCGTCTCGCCGGCCGCCACTCCGGTTCCCATGACCCGACGGTAGCCGCGGGCGGGTCATGCGCACCATGACCTCCGAGGTAATCGACGCCGCCCGCCGTGCGGCCCCAGACTGATCGGTATGGACACCGCAGCCCGCACCCCGCCCCGCCCCGATCCGCTCGCACCCGCGTTCACCGCGCTCGCCGTGGGCCGCATCGCGTGGGGCGCCGCGGCCGTCGTCGCGCCGCGCACCAACCTGCGGGTGGCGGGCGCCCCGTCGCTGCTGGCCCCGCACACCGAGTACCTGATCGGGGTGTTCGGGGTCCGAGCACTCGCGATCGGGCTGGGGTACCTGAGCGGCGACGCCCCGGCCCGCGCACGGTGGCGCCGCCTGGGGCTGCTGATCGACGTGACCGATACGGTCAACGGCCTCGCCCGGCTCGGCGCAGCCCGGGACGGCGAGACCCGCCGGGCGGGGCGCCTGATGGTGGCGGTGACCGGTGCCTACGCCGCGGTCGGGATCGCCGACGCCGTGCTCGGCTACTCGGGCCGGGCCGCGCGGTCACCGCGCGCGGCGTAGGCCCCGCCGACACCGAGCAGGATCAGGCCCACCAGAAGGAAGGCGGCCACGCGGACCGCGCCGTCGAGGGCGGCGAGGTCGAACAGGACCAGCTTGCCGACGGCGCCGCCGATGAGCACGAGCCCGGCGACGGTTCCGGCCGTCCCCCAGGCGCGGCGCCGCTGCAGGAGCAGGTAGGCGCCGGTCGCGATCCACGCGACGGTGGCGATGCCGTGGCCCCAGCGCGCGCCCTCGGAGCCGCCCAGCGCCCAGCCGGCGTTCGCCAGCAGCGCGGTGGTGGCGCCCAGGGCGGCGAGCCCGCACGCCGCACCGACGATGGTGCGCGCCTCCGCGGGTGCCTGCGGCACCAGCCGCCAGGCCGCGACGACGGCGACGGCCAGCGCGAGGGCGGCGGCCGCGATCGCCGGGGCACTGCCGGCCCCGTGGCGCGCGCCGCCGTCGACCAGCGTCACCGTCGGGCCGAAGCGGGCGAGCGCGAGGAGCAGGCCGATGCCCCCGAGGGCCGCACCGGCCCAGCACGCCGAGGGCTCCCTGCCCGCGGCCACGAGCGCGACCACGCCGAGCGCGAGCACCACCGCCGGCAGCGAGACCGCGGGCGCGGAGGCCAGGGCGCCGACGAGGGCGGTGAACGCGGCGACGCCGAACCACACTCCGCGGACGGCGGGCACGGTGCCGGGCATCAGGCCGAGCGCCACCGTCGCCGCGGCGAGGGCGAGGGCCGCGAACGCCGAGGCCCAGGCGGCCACGCCCGGCATGGCGAGCAGGACGGGCGCGGCGGAGACGATCCCGGCGGCGACGAGCGCCCAGGACCGTCCGGCCCGCGCCTCGGGGTCGGCGGCGGCGAGCAGGCCGACGACGGCGCCGAGCACCGTCGCGCCCAGCACCAGCAGCGCGTCGGCCGGGCCGGCGGCGAGGGCGAGCACCGCCAGCGTGGCGGACGTGCCGGCCGAGCGCACCACGTGCAGCACCGGCCAGGCCGACGGGCGGGAGACGCCGATGGAGGCGATCGCGAGGATCAGGGTGAACCCGCCGAGCAGGTAGCCGTCGCCGGCGAGCGGCGGCGCGAGCACGTAGACGGGGGCGAACAGCGCGATGCCCAGCCACTGGCTGCGCCACCGGGCCGCGAGCGCCAGGCCGCCGAGGGCGATCAGCCCGGACGCGGTGAGCCCGATCGTCGGGTGCACCCAGTGGTAGACGCCGGTCACGGCGACGGCGTCGAGGTAGGAGGCGGCGATGCCGGTGGCGGCGAGCGCGATCGCGCCGGTGCGCCCGCCGGGCCGGCGGCCCAGCCAGAGGGCCCCACCGAGGAGGCCGGCGGCGAGCGCGGTCCCGAGGCCGACGCGCACCGCCGGGCCGAGCAGTCCGGCCTGCGCCGCGAGCACGAGCAGTAGGGCCACGCCGATCAGGGTCACCAGCACGCCGGCACCGGCGAGCACCCGGGCGACGGTGACGACGGGCGGCCGGGCGGCGGTGACGACGGGCGGCCGGGCGGCGGCCGGCTGGGCCCCCGGGTTGACGGGCGCCGGGTTGAAGGATGCCGGCGGGACGGGC
>JBEBXD010000139.1:0-8112 GCA_040391845.1 Tsukamurella paurometabola
TCCTCGAGGTGAAGAACCCCGAGGCCGACGCCCAGCTCGTCGCGCAGGGCATCGCGGAGCAGCTGAGCAACCGCGTGGCGTTCCGCCGCGCGATGCGCAAGGCGATCCAGTCGGCGATGCGCCAGCCGAACGTCAAGGGCATCCGGGTCCAGTGCTCCGGTCGCCTGGGCGGCGCGGAGATGAGCCGCAGCGAGTTCTACCGCGAGGGCCGCGTGCCCCTGCACACGCTGCGCGCCGACATCGACTACGGCCTGCACGAGGCGAAGACCACCTTCGGGCGGATCGGCGTCAAGGTGTGGATCTACAAGGGCGACGTCGTGGGCGGCCGGCGCGAGCTGGCGGCACCGTCGAACGACGACCGTCGCGGCCCGCGTCGTGAGCGCCCGCAGCGCCCGCGTCGCAGCGGCGCGTCGGGCACGACCGCCACCAGCACCGAGGCCGGCCGGGCCGCCACCGCTCCCGCAGGGGAGACCCCGGTGGCCGCCGCTCCGGCAGCAACGAACCAGGAGGGCTGACGCCATGTTGATCCCCCGTCGGGTGAAGCACCGCAAGCAGCACCACCCCAAGCGCTCCGGCGCCGCCAAGGGTGGCACCGCCGTGACGTTCGGTGACTACGGCATCCAGGCTCTCGAGCCCGCCTACATCACCAACCGTCAGATCGAGTCCGCTCGTATCGCCATCAACCGCCACATCAAGCGTGGCGGCAAGGTCTGGATCAACATCTTCCCGGACCGCCCGCTCACCAAGAAGCCGGCCGAGACCCGCATGGGTTCCGGTAAGGGCTCGCCCGAGTGGTGGGTGGCGAACGTGAAGCCCGGTCGCGTCATGTTCGAGATGACCTACCCCAACGAGCAGATCGCTCGCGAGGCCCTGCGCCGCGCACAGCACAAGCTCCCCTGCAAGACCCGCATCGTGACCCGAGAGGAGCAGTTCTGATGTCGAACACCGTCGCCGCTGATCTCCGCGGTCTGACCGCGGACGAGCTGGTGGAGAAGCTGCGCGAGGCCAAGGAGGAACTGTTCAACCTGCGCTTCCAGATGGCCACCGGACAGATGAGCAACAACCGTCGCCTGCGCACCGTGCGGACCGACATCGCCCGGATCTACACGATCCTGCGCGAGCGGGAGCTCGGCCTGGCCTCGGGGCCGGAGGGTGACGCCGCATGAGTGAGAACGGAAGCACAGTGACCACTGAGACCACCGAGGAGCGGAACCGCCGCAAGGTCCGCATCGGGTACGTCGTGTCCGACAAGATGGAGAAGACCATCGTCGTCGAGCTCGAGGACCGGGTGAAGCACGCCCTGTACGGCAAGATCATCCGCACCACCTCCAAGGTGAAGGCGCATGACGAGGACGGCGTCGCCGGTGTCGGAGACCGCGTCCGGATCATGGAGACCCGTCCGCTGAGCGCCACGAAGCACTGGCGCCTGGTGGAGGTGCTGGAGAAGGCCAAGTAGGCCCTCCCGCGCACCGCACGAAGCAGAAGAACGCCCCGTCCACTCCGCGAGGAGAGGGCGGGGCGTTCTTCTGTCGTGCGTCAGCGGCCGTTGCAGACCCGCACCACCGCGTTGGACGCGTTCAGCATCCGCTGGCCCGCCGGATTCGCCCGGGCCCAGGTCGTCTTCCCGGCGCCGCGTGCGTTGAGATCGGCGCGCAGCGCGGCCGAGTACTCGTTCAGGCGCGCCTGGTAGGCGCGGAGGGCGTTGGCGAGCGCCGGCTTCGGCGCGGCCTTGGCGATCGTGCCGTTCAGGGTGCCCACCTCGGTGCGGATCGCGTTGATCTCGTTGTTGATGAGCGGCGCCGCGCCGGCCCACTCCCACCGCGGGTTCTGCGTGTACCGGGCGGCGGCGATGCTCGCGTTCGCCCGGGGCGTGCGGTTGCGGACGTACGCGTCGCAGGCCGTCTTGTTCGCGGCGGCCACCGGGTTCGACGGTGCCGGGGCGGGGTTCGGCGCCGCGGTCGCGATGCCCGCCAGGGGAGTGGTGAGTGCGGCTGCGAGCACGCCCGCGGTGACGGTGCGGCGGGCCCAGGTACGAACGGTCATGACGACCACCTCTCGATGTCAAATAATGAACATCGAGATACTAACGCAAACGTGCGCTACTGCGTACTGATGATTCCGGAAACCCGGATCGAGCACTAGAGGCAGGCGGTCTTCACCGCCGAGGCGGACTTGTCCAGGGCGTCCGAGGCGGGGTTGCTCTTGACCCACGTACTGGTGCCCGAACCGCGGGCCGCCTGGTCCTGCCGCAGCGCCGCGTTGTACGCGTCCAGCTTGGTCTTGTAGTCCGTGAGCGCCGTGTGGATCGCGGCGGCGGGCTCGGACGTGGTGATGATCGCCGGCAGCTTCCCCGCCTCGGTGTCGAGCGCCGCGAGCTCCGCGTTGAGCAGGCCCGTGATCCCGTCCCAGGTCCACTTCGGGTCCTTGGTGTAGGCCACGGTGGCCCGGCTCGCGACCAGCCGCACGTCGTACCCGGCGCGCCACGAGGAGCACGCCGACTTCCCGGCCGCCGCCGCGGCGGCGGCCCGCGAGGCCGCGATGGTGCTCTGGTAGGCCGCCACGTCCTGCGGATCGGCCGAGCCGGTCCCGGCGACGGTGCCGCATCCGGCCAGGGCCGTCAACGCGGCACCGGCAGCGAGGACCGCCCCCATGCGGCCGCGGAAGGGATGGGACGTACGTGCGCTCATGTTCCTGCCTCCCCGGGCGTACGCCGACTGCACGCCTGCTGTCGGCAATTGTCGCTCATGAAGCGCCTCCGTGTTCCACGAGGGTGCGAATCCCGCGAGGGTGAGCGTGGACACTTCACAGTCGAGTATGCGCGATCACGGCCCCTGCTTTGCTATGCTGTGTTTCATGCGGGGTGGTCACATCCCGCGCCGTCGTAGGGCTCCCGGGTCCCCGTCTCGCCGATTCCGGCTCGAGACTCGAAACAACTTCCCGGTTCTTTTCTTGCGGCGAACGGACGCGGCCACCGCCGCCTTCGCCACCCACCAGCGTTAGGTACCTCCGCACGTGAGCACCGCTCGTTCTTCAGTCCTGCCCTCTGTCTCCTTCGCCGACCTCGGCGTGCCCTCGAACCTCGTCGCGGCCCTGAACGACATGGACCGCAGCACCCCGTTCCCCATCCAGGCCGACACCCTGCCCGACACCCTCGCCGGGCGCGACGTCCTCGGCCGCGGCAAGACGGGCTCGGGCAAGACCCTCGCCTTCGCGATCCCGCTGGTCGCGCGGATCGCCGGGCACCGCGCCCCCGCGGGCCGTCCGTCCGGCCTCGTCCTCGCCCCGACCCGCGAGCTGGCCACCCAGATCACCGCCACCGTCGAGCCCCTGGCGCGCGCCGCCGGCCTGCGCGTGACCACCATCTTCGGCGGCGTCAAGCAGTCCCGGCAGGAGCAGGCGCTGCGCAACGGGGTCGACATCGTGGTGGCCTGCCCCGGCCGCCTCGAGGACCTGATGCGGCAGCGGCTGGTCGACCTCTCCCGCGTCGAGGTCACCGTGCTCGACGAGGCCGACCACATGGCCGACCTCGGCTTCCTGCCCGTCGTCACCCGGATCCTGGCCGCGACCCCCGCCGGCGGGCAGCGCATGCTGTTCTCCGCCACGCTGGACAACGGCGTGGACAAGCTGGTCCGCAAGTTCCTCACCGACCCGGTCTCGCACTCCGTGGACCCCGAGAACTCGCCCGTGGTCGCCATGACGCACCACGTGTTCGAGGTGGGCACCAAGGACGACAAGAACGATCTGGTGCGCGCCCTCGCCTCGGGCACAGGCCGCCGGATCCTGTTCACCCGCACCAAGCACCAGGCCAAGAAGCTGGCCAAGCAGCTGACCGCGCAGGGCATCCCCGCGCGGGACCTGCACGGCAACCTCAGCCAGCCGCAGCGCGACCGCAACCTGGAGGCGTTCAGCACCGGCACCGCCCGCGTGCTCGTGGCCACCGACATCGCCGCCCGCGGCGTGCACGTGGACGACGTGGAGCTGGTCGTGCACGTGGACCCGCCCGCCGAGCACAAGGCCTACCTGCACCGCAGCGGCCGCACCGCCCGCGCCGGCAGCGAGGGCACCGTGGTCACCGTGATGACCACCGACCAGCGCAAGGACACGCAGGCGCTGCTGAAGAAGGCCGCCATCGCCGCGCGGCCCGTCGCCGTGACCGCCGCGTCGCCCGTCGTCGTCGACCTGGTCGGCGAGGTCGCGCCGTACGTCGAGCCCGAGCCCGTCGCGCCGCCGCAGCAGCAGCGCCGCGCCGGCGGCGGGCACGCCCCGGGCCGGGGTCGCGCCGGACGCGGCAAGGGACCGTCGCAGCGGTCCGACGGTGCCGGGCGCGGCCAGGGCGCCGGGCGCGGCCAGGGCGCGGGGCGGGGCCAGGCGCCGTCCGCCGGGCGCTCGCAGGGGCAGGGCCGGCCGCAGGGGCAGGGCCGCGCGCAGCAGCCCCGCCGCCGCGCCACCCGTCCCGCAGGCTGAGCGGGCCCGCTACCGCCCCCGGGCGATCCGCAGCACCTCGTCCTCCGTGGGCGGGCTCGCGGCGTGATGGCTCAGGCACATCGGCGCGTGCAGGCGCACCGTCGCATCGCCCGCCCCCAGGTAGAAGTCGCCCGCGCCCAGCCCGCCGATGCCGTCGAGGCGCCCCCCGCGGGCGGCGGCCAGATCCTTGGCCGCCTGGATCTGCACCGGCGCGTTGAGCTTGCCGTAGAAGTGGGTGGC
Organism: Tsukamurella paurometabola; assembly: GCA_040391845.1. Lineage (GTDB taxonomy): Bacteria > Actinomycetota > Actinomycetes > Mycobacteriales > Mycobacteriaceae > Tsukamurella > Tsukamurella paurometabola_B. The sequence goes on from JBEBXD010000139.1 coordinate 4,705, forward strand.
GCTGTTGCCGACCACCTTGTCGTGCACGCCCTTCGGCGCCTGCGTCGCGAACACCAGGCCCAGCCCGTACTTGCGGGCCTGCGAGGCCAGGAGCAGCGTGGACTCCGTCGACGGCTTCACCGCCCCGGAGGGCGCGATCTGCTGCGCCTCATCCATCACCAGCAGCCAGCCCAGCGGCCGGTCCCCGGCGGGATGACGCTTGATCCACGAGAACAGCGCCAGCTGCAGCTGCGCCGTGAACGTCTGCCGCTGCGTCTCGTCCGGCAGGCCGATCAGGCTGATCACCGAGATGCGGGCGCGCTTGCCCGGTTCCGGGGTGAGCAGCACGGCCGGGTCCACGGCCTCGCCGCTGCCGCCGAGCAGCGGGTTGTTGATCAGCGCCGCCCGCAGGTTCTCCGCCAGCTCCGGCGCCAGCCTTTCGGCGCTGGAGAGGCTGCTGCGGCTCGAATCCCACTCGCGCAGGAAGTCGGCGAAGCCGCGCACCTCCGCGCGGCCCACCTGCCGGCCGTAGGCGTGCAGCGCCTCGCGGAGCACGGCGCGCTGCTGCTCGCGGCGCATCCCGCCGACGCCCACGTGCTGCTCCAGCGCGCTCGCGCACGCCTCGACCGCCATCGCGAAACCCTCCCTCGCCTCCTGCGCGTCCAGGCCCTCGCCGTCCATCCCGGCGCGCAGCGCCGCGAAGTCCGGGATCGGTTGCAGCACCAGCGGTCTCGCGGACGGCCGGTTCGGCGTCCACACCACCACGTCCGTGTCCGCGAGGTAGGTGCGGGCGCGTTCGGTATCGCCCTCCCGCCACCCGGCGGGCGGCTGCGGCCAGGCCTCGCCGAGGCGCGCGAGGTCGTTGTTCGGGTCCAGCACGATCGCCGAGATCCCGCGCAGCGCGCACTCCTCGACCAGCCGGCGGATCAGCACCGTCTTCCCCGAGCCGGAGCCCGCGAAGATCGCTGTGTGCCTGCGTAGTTCGGCGGGATCGAGCTCGACGGGCCGGTGGTCGCCGGTGGTGCCCACGGCGATCCCCCCGCCCGACGGTGCCGCGGGCTCGGACGGTGCCGCGGCCCCGGACGGTGCCGTGGGCTCGGCGGGGTCGGGCCGGGACGCGGGAGCGGGCGGGGCCGCGGGGGCCGGGGGGCCGCCGGAAAAGGAGGCGGCGCCGGCGGGCGGCACGACGCCGCCCCGGGCCACCGCGTCGCCGGGGTTGTGGCCGCGGGCGCGCCCGCCGGCGACGCGCCGCGCGGCGGGCGCCGGCCGTTCGCCGGGCACCGTCGGGACCGGCCGGTCCAGGCCCGCGAACATCCGCAGCCCGTGCGCCGGCTGCCGCGCGGCCAGCCACTCGTCGAGGCCGTCCGGCGCGTGCGCGATGATCCGCGCCAGCGCGTCGAGGGACGCGAGATCACCCTCGTCGAGGGGCAGGAGCTCCGCGCCCCGATCGACCGCGTCCGCGATCACCGACGACGCCTTCGGGCTGGTGGGCCATGGCGTGGACCGCAGCAGGAACAGCTTGCGCCGGTCCATTCCCGCGGCCACGCCGGCCGCGGTCGCTGCGCTCTGCACGCGGTTGGTGGTGGCCACCGCGTTCGAGGCGGGGATGGCGCGGAACGCCCAGTGCTGCTCGTCCTCCACCCGCCCGGGCAGCCGGCGCCGCAGCCTCCCGTCGAGCTGCTTGTTGCCGCGCTCGATCTGGAACCCCTCGCCGCCGTCCTCGCGGGTCCAGGCCTGCAGCCCCGCCTCGAGCAGCGCGCCCATGCGCTTGTCGGCGGCGGCCTGATCGGTCGCCACGTCGCCCACGCGGGCCCGGATCCGCAGCGCGTCGAACTGCTCGTCGATCCGCGCCAGCGCCTCGGCGGGGGTGGTCTCCGGCAGTGCGGGCTGGACCGCCGGCTCCGGCGCCGCGGGGCCGGGCGCCGCCGGGGCCGCGACGCGCGGCGCACCGTCGTCGAACGAGGCGAGCTCGAAGTCCGTGCGGGTGGCCACGCACGCCCGGATGTGCCCGTCCACCTTGGTCAGCAGGTCGCGAGGGGTGTGGTGCACCGCGGAGGCGAAGGCCTCCGGCGCGATCGGCCAGGTGGGGTGGGGCGGCACGAACTCCTTCGACCGGTAGGCGGCCGTGAGCCGGCGCTCCACGATGGCCCGGGCGATGGCACCGTCGGGCAGGGATTTGAGCGGGCCCACCACCCGGAACCGGGCGGCCACCGATGCGGTGGCCCGGCTCGAGAGGGTCTCCCACGCCGTCGGCAGCATGCAGGCGACGGTCACCGTGCGGTACAGCCCCTGGCGCAGCGCCATGAGCCCGTGACCCACCTGCTCGATCACCTCGTTCTCCACCGCGTCCGGGCTGGCCAGCGTGGCCGCGGACTGGGCGAGCAGGGTGTCGATCTGGTCCACCGCGAACACCGTGGCCCCGGTCTCGGCCATGAACGCGGAGATCGCGCGCACCGTCTCCACGGCGGCGAAACCGTGCGCGGGCAGGCCCCAGTGCAGGCGCTCGGCGGCGGTCTCCTCGACCTCGATGTCGTCGAGGAACGCGGAGCCGAGGTCGGCGAGGCGGGTGTCGGGGGAGGCCAGCAGCACCAGCGCGCGGAGCACGCCGTGGTACTGCCGCACCTGCGGGCGGCGCCTGCTCATCGCCGCCACCAGCGCGTCGAGGCCCTCGGGGGTGGGCACCGCGTCGCCGGAGAACTCGCGGCGGTGCGCGCGGGAGAGTCCCGCCTCGTCGGAGAGCAGCCACAGCAGCTGCGCGAGCTGCGTCTCGTGATCGCGCGCCGGCCGCAGCAGCGAGCTGCGCAGCGAGGTGAGCGCGGCGCGCCAGAAGTCCGAGGCGTCCAGCAGTTCCAGCAGCACGAAGTAGTGCCCGGCGCTCTGCACCTCGTCCCGGAACCGGGTCAGCAGGTGCGTCTTTCCGGTGCCGGCGTTGCCGGTGATCACCAGCCCCGTCGGCGAGGCGCCGGTGCTCGCCACCGCATCGCCCAGCGCGTCCTCCAGGTCCTCCCACACGTCGGTGTGCAGGCCGTCCACGTGCATGTCCGCCGCGGAGTCCCACACCTCCTCGTAGGTGGGCGCCCAGCTCAGGCGGACGGAACGCAGCGCCGCGCGCTGCTGATCGGTCAGTGTCATCGCGTGATCCGTATCGCGTGCAGGGGGCGGCCGCCGAGCTGCAGCGCGGCGGCCTGATCGTCCGGGGTGAGGGCCTTGAGGTTGTCCTCCGCCACGATGTGCACCCCGGGTTCGGGGTACAGGGCGCGCAGGCCCTCGTCGACGACGGTGCGCGGCACGCCCGGAAGCGCCGCCCGCAGGCCGCGCAACGCGACCCACGCGCCCGGGGCGGCGATCGTGCGGTACGCGGCCCGCACCAGCTCCGCGGGGTCGGCGGGCGGTGCGGTGCCCATCGTCCCTCGTCCGCCGATCAAGACC
>JBEBXD010000140.1:0-7968 GCA_040391845.1 Tsukamurella paurometabola
AAGCCTTAGTGATTGGGTATCATGTTGCTGCGCAACACGATACAGAAGGATAGTCGCGGCTGCGCCGCGACACTGAAACCCACTGTGCTACAACCCATTATGAACACTGCGTGTTCATCGTATATACTACAGTCGGTTAGCTATGCGCCCGAAATCTGATCTTCCCCGGTGCGGCCACACATGAGAGAGGGGGCACCGCACCAGCGGCACCCCCTCCCCCCAACCGGCAGCTACCCCCCCGCCCCATCCAAGCCAGCAACCCACCCCGCCGGATCGACCACCACACCAGCACCCGCAGCGAGCAACCCGTTACACCCCGCAGACGTCGCCGCCGTCACCGGACCCGGCACCACGAACACCGGCACACCCCGCACCCCCGCCCACCGCGCCACCTCCAGCACACCCGAGCGGGCCCCGGCCTCCACCACCACCAGAGCACCGGCGAGCGTCCCCACCAAGCGGCGAGCATCCATAGACCGGAAACGAGACGGCACCACCCCCGGCGGATACTCCGACACCACCACCCCATGCTCGGCCCGAGCACGACGGAACAGGCCCGCGTGTCCCGCCGGATACGGGCGGTCCAGGCCGCACGGGACCACCGACACCGACGCGCCGGTCACGTGCGGCTCGTGCTCGGAGATCCGGCCCAGCGCGCCGCGCATGGCGGCCCCGTCGATGCCGTAGCCGCCGCCGGTCACCACGGTGTACCGGCGGGCGGCCAGTTCGCCGCCCAGCTGGTCGGCGATGACCTCCCCGTAGCTACTGGGGGCGCGGGTACCCGAGCAGGCCACCGAGCGCTGCAGAAGGCCGTTCAGGGGCTCGTCTCCGAGCACCCAGAGCACGACGGGCCGGGATTCCCGCCACAGCTCGTCCAGCGCGCCTACGGGCCTCTGGGGGCGCTGCGCGAGCCGTTCCAGCGATGCGGGCCACTCCGCATCGTCCGGCGTCACCAGGCGGCCACCCAGCCGCGCGATGAACGCCAGATCCGCCGTCGCGTGGTCGCCGGCCCGCTCGGCAGCGACCGCCAGAGCCCGCAGCGCGTCCGGCGACTCGGCGCCCGACGCGAGCGTTCCGCGCCGCAGCATGGCGGCGGCATCCACCGGCCCATGCGCCGCGACCAGCGACCAGACCAGGCCGCCGCCACCGGGCACCGCCGACGCGGCGCGACTCAGGTACGCGTACGCCACCCGCTCCACCGAGCACCCGCCCTGCTCGGCCACCGCCTGCGCGCGCATCACGCCTCCTCCACGTCCAGGCGGTCCACCGACACCTGCGCGCGCCGCTCGTACAGCTCGTCGATCAGCTGCTCGTCCGTGAACTGATTGCGCACCAGGTCTTCCAGGTCGCTATCCGACATACCGCGCCGCAGATCCGAGAGCGTCATCGTCAGACTCAGCGTCACCTCGATCTCCACGTCGTAATCGCGGCGGCGGCCCTCCAGGTCGTGCAGGTCGCAGAACTCCTCGAAGACCGAGCACAGGCCGTGCGCGTCGGCCCAATCACACGCGTCCTCGTTCAGCTGCGCGATCCACCGGGAACGCTGCGCGTCCGCCGCCTTCAGGCCCTCGTTCTGCGACCGCAGCGTCAGCGCTTCCGCCTCGAGCTCACGCACCCGCGCTTCCAGGCCCGCCACCTGGGACGAAACCTCAGCGTCCGTCACGGTCTGATCCATTGCAGTGGTCAAGTTGACCAGCCCCTTTCAGGCTTCAACAGGAGCCGCCCGAGACGCCCAACGCGTCCCACAAAAGCGGCCTAACCTGTCCTCACAGCATACCCCATCGACGCCGAAACATGCAGGCCAACACCGGTAACGGGGCTTATCGTCCACCCTCCCCACCTACGGCGGGTTGGGAGGGTGGAGAGAAGTTGGTCAGCGGACACAGAGGGGCGGGCGGTGCGTCCGTGAAGAACGCTCCGCCCGCCCCTGTTTGCTGGGCCGCTAGTCGGCCAGCTCCGCCCACCTATCCGCCGCGGTGTCGGCGTACCCGTCGATGTGGTCGCGCCCCGGCGGGTCGGTCAGTGCGGCGATCAGGCACGCCCGCACCTCCTGGGACGATGCCGACTCGATGTGGCTGGCGCACATGTGCATCCAGTCGTCGGCGTCCCAACCGCGTCCCGCATCGACCGTGTAGACGGTCGCGTCGTCGACTCGTTTGCCGCCGACGAATACGGTCACGTCGGTGCCACCCTCAGGATCGCGGACCGCGACCACCTCCACGGGCGCGCTCACCCCAGCCCCCCGGCGACCACCTGCGCGTCGTCGCCCGGGTCCATCGCGGGATCCAGACCCGGCAGCTCCACGCCCAGGTGCTCCGCGTGGATCACACTCGCCTGCGCCAGCACCCGCCCCACCTCGTCCGGGTGCACGCCCGCGGAGAACGCCGCAGCGAGCAGCCGCGCCAGCACTACCGGGCGGCGCTCCTTGAAGGCGGCATCGAGCGCGATCCCCACCATGGGGCCGTCCCCCGCCACGTACGCGAACGCCGCGTAGGCGGTGACCGCTTCCGCCCGCGCCGCGCCGCGCACCCGCGTGGCGATGTGCCGCACCAGCTCGCGCGCCTGGTCGGCCCACCGCGTGAACGCCATGCCCACGAACACGTCCCGGGCGAACGGGTCGAGCACGGCCGCAGCGAGCTGGGCGATCCGCTCGTCGGTGAGCGCTCCGATACCGTCCGCCTCCTGCGCCGCGCCGATAAGGTCACGCGCCGCGTCCGCCGCTCCGTCGGTCCCCCACGCGGCCCGCGCCGCCTCCACGCGCGCAGCCGTAACCACGGCCGTGCACGGGGCCAACATCGCCACCATCGCCTCACGCGACTCCACCGGCACGCCCTCGTGCGCGGCGAGCTGCGTCAGCGCGGGAACCGAACGGTAATCGGCGACCGTGCCGGTCCTCGCGCAGCAGTCGCACCACCACGGATCATCCGCCCGCAGGTCCGCGACCACCAGGACCGACCTGACACTGTGCCCGTCGAGCATCCCCCGCACTTGTCGCGTCACCTCGTCCCGATCGCTCACGCCGTCGTGCACCACCACAGCGACCAGGTCGCTGAAATCGAAGCCCTCGCACGCCTGCGCAAGCATCCGCACGCTCTCCTGCGCACCCACCACCGAGGCCCGCGACACCTGCCCCGAAGGAAGCACCTCCAAGTCCGTCCGCGCTGTCGCGCCGAGCACGCCGTTCGGCGTCAGGTCGATCAGCACCAGCGACCGGCGCGGCACGAACCCGAGCAGGATCGGCGCAGCCGCGAGCAGCTCGCCGAACGAGCGAATCTTCAAAGCCGACATGATGAATCCCCTTTCGAAGGATCGCGGACGCCGCCCGACGCGCCTGACTGCGCACCACAGAAACGGCACCCGCATTGGAAGGCGATCACTTGCCCTTCCGATACCAACAACACTACCCCAGGACACCGACAGAAGAGGGCCAAACACGCAGGTCACAGGACATTTTGCACCCCTGCCGGGACCGGCATTTTCCACCCTCCCCACCCACGGCGGGTTGGGAGGGTGGAAGATGAGTGGCCATCTTGGACAGCTCGAGGTGAGCCCCTCCCCGGTGGGGAAGCGGCGAGCATGCGCCGGCGCAGCGGCAGAACCGTTTCATCAAGACAAGGGAAGGGAGCTGCCCCCTCGAGTCCGGCGCTTCTTTCGGGCAGTGAAAGGATCTCTCTACGCGCGCCGGCGCTCAGGGGTGCACGCCTCTTCTGCGCGCGGCACCGGGCAGTAGAACTGCGTTGGGCGAATCTGCCCGAGGATCGTTGCGCCAGGATGTTCGTCGCGTTGTTCGCTGAATATGCACGCTGCATAAGCACGCGGCCCGGAGGTGGTGCCGCGGGGGAAGGCGTGTCCTCCGCGTCGGGCTTCGTGTCGTCTGTAGTGGTCGCCTTAGCCACGCCGTGTCGAGCGGACAGTCTGACCCACGGTGCGCGCACATCATCAGTCCTTGCCTTACCTATGCAGGAGCCCCTCCTCCGACCCAGAGGTGTCACTGTGACGAAATTCCCTCGGCAGCGGCCTTCCCCCTTCTCATGCCTCGTATATGCACGGTGCATATCGGTTCGGCGCGGAGTCGCGCTATAGCAGCTTGACCAGATCTACGCCCGCGCATAGAATGACTGCAATACCTTCATTCAAGGAGACTCAGCATGGCTCGTAAGAAGTCCGTAAGCCGCTTCGCCGGCATCACCAACGGCGAGGCATCCTCTGCCGACCCCACGTCAGACGCCGAGTCGATCGAGCCTGATTCATCAGTCATCACCGGCGGAGTCGCGGGCGGCATCGCCGCCGCCACGGAAGCTGCGGGGCGCCGCGTTCGTATGGTCGAGGTTGCCGCGCTGATCCCGCACCCGCTCAACGATCCCAGCCGCTCAGCTCCTGGGGAGGGCGCTAAGTGGGATGAGCTCGTCAACAGCATCAAGAGCCTGGGCGTCGAGTCGCCAGCACAGGCGGTCACTCGTAGCGCCTTCCTCAAGGCGCGACCCGACTACGCTGAGACCCTCCCGGACGGCTCGCACGTCCTGATCTTCGGCCACCGCCGGCGCATTGCTGCCCTTACCGCGGGTGTCGAGAAGATGCCCATCATCGTCGACGACTCGATCCTCGAGAACAACGGTGACCTCGACGCGATGGCGGCAGAGAACCTCGGCCGGGAAGACCTCACGCCGCTCGCTGAAGCCCGCCTGTTCGCTCACTACGTCGACGACGTAGACCTCAGCCAGGGGGCCATCGCGAAGCGTCTCGGCGTCGATCAGGCCACCGTCTCCCGACGCCTCGCTCTGCTCCTCCTCACGGAGGAGGCGGCTGCCGCTGTCGAGTCCGGCCAGCTTTCCCCGACGAGCGGCGCTACCCTCGCCGGCGGCCTGCCCTACGGTCCCGTCCGCAAGTGGCAGAAGAGCCGCCGAGCAGAGGAACAGAACAACCCCCTGCGCCGAGAGGATCAGAACACCGCGTTGGCCCGGATCCTCGCCAAGGATGGCACTCCGCAGAAGATCGTCGACTTCGTGCTCGCCGAGCGGCAGGCACGTAAGACGGCGGAGGAGCGGGGGGTGCCCCTCGTCGCGGATCCCGCAGAAGCACTCGGAGGTCCGGTCCAGGAGGTCTCCGATCCGGATTCCTTCGACGGCGACCTGGTGGGCACCGTTGATTCGATTACGGGGGCCCTGCTGTTGTGGAGCCGCATCCCTCTCGAGCCGAGCGAAACTGCGGAACCTGCCCCGCGAGAGCCGGTACACGTAGGGGGCGCTGAGGAGCTCATCGAGCCTTCTACCGAGAGCAATGAGGCTCGCCCTGCCGCCGGTATCGACAAGACGCCGCAGAAGGCCTCTCAGGGCGTCGCAGAGCCAGTGACGGAGGCGGCGGCCCCCACGGGCGGAGGTGAGGCTGCTGCTGCCGCAGCAGCCCGCCTGGAGGCGTGCGCGAAGGCTGCAGCGAAGGTCCCGCCCAAGAGCCAGATGGCGGAGATCCTCGCGCACGCGATCGCTCACGGGGTGAACACCAGCTCGGCCCGCGTGACTGCCCGCGCAGATACCTGGTCCACGGGTACCGGGGGAGCAGTCGACGATTACGCCGTCGCTGCGAGTCTCGCCTGGCGGCGTGTGCTTGCCGGCTACGAGCTGTCCGCAGAGACCGCCGGCACCACCTGGGGCCCTGTCCAGCAGACGTACCTGCAGCTCCTCGCCGACCGCGCAGGATTCACCCCCAGCCCCCTCGAACGCCGGCTTATGCAGCGCGCATAAGCCAGCACCTTCCGTCCAACGACGAGGCATATGCACCGTGCATAAGCCTCAGGCCCCGCCCAAGAAGCCACCACCGACCGGCTTATGCACGGTGCATAAGCCGCCAACGGCATCCACCTACCTGAAAGAAGGCACTCAACATGGCGACCTACGCAATGGCCAACAACTCCGGCTCCGCTGGCAAGACGACCACCGTCGTCAGCATGGCCACCCTCCTCGCTCAGCGGGGCTACACCGGCCGCGTCATCGACCTCGACCCTCAGGCGAACGCCTCGACCTGGCTCGGCTACCCGGGATACCTCGACAGCACGACCGGCGTCAACACCGCCGATGTCGTCCGCGGCTCCGCGACCATCTCGGAGGTAGAGCGCCCCGCCCGTGTTGCCATCGACGTCGACGAGACCGGCGCCCCCATCTACGACGAGGACCACTACATCCAGAACCTGACCGTCGTCCCTGCAATCGGCGAGGATCTCTCCTCGATGATGATGCAGCTCTCGCAGACCGACAGTGCGCTTCTCAACCTCGCCGACGCCCTCCAGGACGCCGACCCCGTTGACTTCACCCTCATCGACTGCCCTGGCACCTTCAACATTCTCTCGACCATCGCCCTGCTTGCCGTGACGACCGACGAGCATCACGGGTTGATCACCTGCGTCAAGCCCGCCGCGAAGGAGATCGAGGGCATTCCCGCCCTCCTCAAGGAGCTCAAGAACACCTGCCGCCTCTTCAGCCGGGCGATCGACCTCGTCAGCATCGTCCCCTGCGCCGTCCCGTCGCAGGGTGACGTTTACGTGGAGCAGCTCGAGAGCCTTCAGGCGTGGCAGGGAGCGAAGGTCACCCCGCCGGTCCGCCGGCGCACCATCGTTGACGACAGCTACGCCCACTTCGCAGCCCCCACCCTCTACGACACCCCTTCTCGACGTCGCGACGTCGTCGACGACTACGACGCCGTCCTCGATCACCAGATCAAGCAGGGCATGTTCCCGACCCGAGTCCGCACCGCGTGAGATCCTGACCCCCATGCCCGCAAAACGACGGTCAGTCAACATCAGCGACGAGTACCACAACCGCTCCCGCGCGGCAGTACGGCTCGTCAACAAGGCCGGCCAGCCGTACACCCTCAACCAATTCCTCGAGGAGGCCATCGAGGCGCACCTACGGCGGATCGCCGAGAACTACAACGCCGGCCGCCCGATCCACGCCGATCCGGAACCGCTACGCCCGGGCCGCACCTGACACGCCGGCCGAGGGCGTTGGAGCCCAGCAGCGCGAATCCTCGACCTGTTGAACTGACACCCCGACCGAACGGAGCACCACCATGCCGAGCAACCTGATCGGCGTACCCGACGCGATCCTCCGCACGACGTACGTCAGCCTCGACGCGCTCTCGCGCCGCGAGCCGCAGGCCTTCGCTGACCTGGCCGCCCACGCCTGGGACCGCGACCGCACGCTGCCCGACAGCAGCCGCGCGACCCTGCAGCACTGGGCCCTCGTCGACGTCCTCGGCAACGTCCACGCCGCCGTGCGGGCGGTCGTCGCATCCGTGACCACCGTCGACCCTGCCGGCGCGCGGCTCCTGCCGATCGACACCGTCATGCCCAGCCCGCCGGCCCGTGACCGCGGCGCCGTCGAGCCGATGAGCGACGACGAACAACGCGCCCTGATCGCCCAGTGCCTGCGCATCGTCGAGATCTTCGACGAGGAGGTCCCCGACTACGCGATCAGTCCCGACGGCCACAGGGTCAGCGGCGCGAACGGCTTCCACAAGCGGACCAGCTCCGGCCTGTACCTCGAGTGGTACTACGGCAGCCCGAGCGAGCTCTGGACCCCGTGGGGCTACTGGGGCTTCGTGGGCAGCGGATCCATCGCCGCGGGCGGCCGCGAGCGCCACGAGGCGCACTGCGCGGCGTTCATGGCCCGCCTGACGACCGAACTGCACGCCCCGCTCGTCGAGTCCGAGTTCGGTGCGACCGGCCCGGTGTACAAGATCCTCGCCGTCGACGGCGTCCCCCTGCCGACACCCGGCGAGGTGCTGCCCACGGCGACCCGGGACGAGTACAAGACCGCCAAGGCCGACTGGGCGCGGTTCGGCGGTCCGCACACGACGTACGGCACCTGAGCCTGGACCATGGGTCCCCGGAACCGTCCTCGCTTTTGCTCCTCGCTACCGATCGCAGAAACAACCGACAAATGCTGGTGGCCCCAATCGGATTCGATTGGGGCCACC
>JBEBXD010000141.1:0-7944 GCA_040391845.1 Tsukamurella paurometabola
GGCGCCGCCCATGGTGGCCGGCCGCTGGTCGCTGCCGCCCGCGCCGGCGGAGGCGAGCGCCACCGAGCAGTCGGCGGCGATCGCCGAACAACTGCTGGAGCGGTACGGCGTGGTGACGCGCGGGGCGGTCGCGGCCGAGCACGTCGAGGGCGGTTTCGCCCGCGTGTACCGCACCCTCGCCGCGTTCGAGGAGTCCGGCAGGGCGCGGCGCGGCTACTTCATCGAGCGTCTCGGCGCGGCGCAGTTCGCGCGGGGCGGCACCGTCGACGCCCTGCGGGACGCCGCCTCCGCGCTCGAGCGGGCCGAGCAGCGCGGCGAGAGTTCCGCCCGCGTCCTCGCGGCCACGGACCCCGCCAATCCGTACGGCGCGGCCCTGCCCTGGCCGGAACGCGGCCCCGCCGACGACGGGCCGGCGGCGCGCCCGGGCCGCAAGGCGGGCGCCCTCGTGGTGCTCGTCGACGGGGCGCTGGCCCTGTTCGTGGAGCGGGGCGGCCGCACCCTGCTCACCTTCACCGACGCGCCGGAGGCGGCGTTCACCGCGCTCGCCGGCGCGGCCCCCCGGATCGGGGGCCTCGCGATCGAGAAGGTCGACGGTGCGCCGGCCCTCACCTCGCAGCACGCCGGGGCGCTCGCCGCCGCCGGTTTCGCCCGCACCCCCAAGGGCCTGCGCGTGCGCGGATGAACGGGGCCGGCGTGGAAGGATGAGCGGATGAGCAGCAGCCCCGTCGACCGGTACGCGCAGTTCCTGGGGATCGAGGTCGCCGGGCACGGCGGCGGCCGCGCGGTCTCGACGGCCACGGTGGCCGAGCACCACCTCAATCCCCACGACACCACCCACGGGGCGTTCGTGTTCGCGCTCGCCGGGACCGCCGTCGCGGCCGCGGCGAACGACGAGGAGCACACCGGAGTCGCCAGCGCGATCCACATCGACTACCTCCGCCCGACCCGCGTCGGCGACGTGCTGCGCGCCGAGGCGAGCATCGGGGAGCGCCTGCCCAAGGAGGACATCTTCGTCATCCGCGTGACGGACCCGGCGGATCAGGTGATCGCCCGCGCCACCGCCCGATTCACCCGGCGCGCCCGCGCGCGGTAGTCACCCCGCGCGCCCGCGCGCGGTGGCGACCCTGCCGGTTCCGCCACCCCGCCCGCCGAAAAGGCGGAGCATGGGCAGGTATGACCAACAACGTGTACCGAGTGATCGAAGTCGTCGGAACCTCCACCGAGGGGTACGACGCGGCCGTCGCCAACGCGGTGGAGCGCGCCGCCCGGACGATGCGGAACCTGGAGTGGTTCGAGGTGGTCTCCACCCGCGGCCACATCGAGGACGGGGCCGTGGCGCACACGCAGGTGACGCTGAAGATCGGCTTCCGGATGGACGACTCCGACTGACGCCCCGCAGTCAGCGGGCCAGCTGCTCCGCCCGCCGCGCCAGCCCGTCCGCGTTGCCGGTGAAGCCCCGGCGCAGGTTCGCTCCGAGGACGGCGCCCACGACGGGTGCGAGCCGACCATCGAGCTGGAAGTGCGACGAGTAGCGGCTCCTGCCGTCCCCGAGGTCGACGATGTTCTGTTCGCGGATGCTGCGCAACAGGCCGGCGGGCGCGGGTTTCATCGAGTAGGCGAAGCCCCTGCCCTCGTCGACGGACACGATGTACTCCTTCTGCATCATCGTCCGCGGCGGGAGCAGCGCCACCTTCATGGTGATCGCTCCCCCGGGCCGCAGGTCGCACGTCGCCTCGACGGCGAAGGGGTTCCACTGCGGGTACGCGGCGAAGTCGGTGAGGGCCTGCCAGACCAGCGCCGACGGGGCCGCGATCTCGCGGGAGTGATCGATGATGAAGGGCATGCCACCAATGTAGAACAGGTTCCACTCAGTGCGAGCCGCGTCACACGGTATTGAGTTGGCGGAATATGTACGCCGACGTTACAGTTGCACCCTGCACGTTATTGCTTAGATGCTTGAAGGAAGGTCCGATGTCCGAGACCACGGCGGAAACGCCACCCCAGTCCGGAGCCCCCATGACCCACCGGGAGATCCTCGAGGTCATGGCGGGCCTGCTCGCCGCACTGTTCACGGCACTGCTCAGCACGACCGTCGTGTCCACGGCGCTGCCGCGGATCATCGCCGATCTCCACGCCTCCACCACGGCGTTCTCCTGGGTGATCACCACCGCGCTGCTCGCCAACGCGGCGTCGACGCCCATCTGGGGCAAGCTGGCCGACCTGTTCAGCAAGAAGGTACTGGTCCAGTCCGCGATCGTCATCTTCGTGGTCGGATCGATCCTGGCCGGCGCCACCCCGAACGTCGCGGTCCTGATGGTCGCGCGCGTCATCCAGGGCATCGGCATGGGCGGGCTCACCGCGCTGGTGGTCGCGATCATCGGCAGCATCATCCCGCCCCGCGAACGCGGCCGGTACTCCGGCTACATGGGCGCGGTCATGGGCGTCTCGATGGCAGGCGGCCCCATCCTGGGCGGCGTCATCACCGATCACCTGGGCTGGCGCTGGTGCTTCTACGTCAGCGTGCCGCTGGCCGTCGTTGCGCTGATCCTGATCCAGCGCACCCTGCACCTGTCGTCCACCCGCAAGGACGAGGTCACGATCGACTGGCTCGGCGCCACCCTGCTCACCGCGGGCGTGTCCGTCCTGCTGATCTGGGTCTCGTTCGCGGGCAAGAACTACGGCTGGGTCTCCACCTCCTCGGCCGTGTACCTGGCCGCCGGACTGCTCCTCCTGATCGCCACCGTGCTCGTCGAGCAGCGCGCGAAGGACCCGGTCATTCCGCTGAAGATCATCACCGAGCGCACCACCGGGCTCGCGATCATCGCCTCGGTCGCCGTCGGAGTCGGCATGTTCGGCGCCATGTCGTTCCTCGGCCTGTACTTCCAGAACGCCCGCGGCTACTCCCCCACGATGGCCGGCGTGCTCACCATCCCCATGGTGGCGGGCATGCTGTTCTCGTCCGTCGGCTCCGGCCAGCTGATCACACGGACCGGCAACTGGAAGCGCTACGTGGTGGGCGGCTCCATCGTGATGGCCATCGGCTTCGCGCTGCTCAGCACGATCGACCACGAGACCCCGATCTGGCACGTCCAGGCGTACATCGCGGTCATGGGCCTCGGCATCGGCGCCCTGATGCAGAACCTGGTGCTGGCCGTGCAGAACACCGTGAGCGTGCAGAACATCGGCGCGGCGTCGAGCTCGGTCGCCTTCTTCCGCACGTTCGGCGGCGCGATCGGCGTCTCGGCGCTCGGCGCGGTCCTCACCGCCCGCGTCACCGACCTCGTGAAGGCGGGCCTGATCGAGAACCGCATCACCAACCCGCGCGATCCGCGGGTCGCGGAGATCAGCAACGCGGCGTTCGGCGATGCGACGGGGCGGATCTTCCTCGTCTCGGCGGCGTGCGCGCTCGTCACCCTGGCGGCCGTCGCGCTGCTCCCGAACAAGTCTCTGCGCACCACGATCGACCTCGAGCCGGCTGCGGAGGCCGGCGGCATCGCCGCCGCCGTGACCGGGGACGACGCCGAGACCGATCCGGAGTCGCTGACCGCGGGCGCAACGGCGGCGCCGCGGGGCGACGACCGGGACGGCAGGGAGTCGGTGGACATCACTAAGACCCCCTGAGGTTGTTGCTAGAGTTTCCAAAGTGACGAGGGAGGCGGCATAATCGCACACATGATGCGAAAGTCCGCCTCCCTCGCCGTTCCGTTCCTCGCGGGTGCCGCCGTCCTGACGGCCGGATGCGCCGCCTCCGCGGGCGCGGACCCCTCCACCTCGGCCGGCGCGTCGGCGGCACCCTCGAAGCCCGCCCTCGTGGGCTCTCAGTGGCGCCTGAAGTCCGATCCGTCCGCCTGGTTCTGGGTCCGCGGGTCGAACATCTCGGGCAACGACTCGTGCAACACCCTCACCGGCACCGCCACCTCCCTGGCCAGCGCCGACCGGGTCGACTTCGGCGCCGGCCTCGCGTCCACGATGCGCTACTGCCCGGACCCCAAGGGCACGCAGACCGCGATCAGCGAGGCCCTCAAGGGCGAGCGGATGTGGGTGCGCAACGGTACCGAGCTGGTGCTCACGGACGTCGAGAACAACCGGTCGTGGACCTTCGTCCTCACCCCCGCCGGCGCACCGTCGAGCAGCCCCGCCGCGGCGGCCTCCGCCGCCGAATCCTCCGCGCCCACCGCGCGCTGACGCGGCTCAGTCCATCGCACCCGCGGCCCCCACGACGGCGGGATCGGCCGTTCGGCCTACCGGGCCGGACCCGGCCGCACCGTCAGTGCTTGAGGGCCTTCGGCGCCGTACCGGGGACGGGCACCGGCTCGAGGATCTCGCTGCGGGCCTCGGGGGCGGCGGCGCGCAGGGCGTCGGCGGTCTCGTCGTCGGGCATGTTCTGCGACTCGATCTCCGCGGCGACGCGCGCCCCGTAGTTCTCCAGCTCCCGCGGGATATCGGCGGCCGACCACCCGAGGACCGGCGCGATCAGGTCCGCCACCTCGGCGGCGGCCTCGAGCCCGCGGTCCGGGTACTCGATGGAGATGCGGGTGCGGCGCGCGAGCACGTCCTCGAGGTGCAGCGCCCCCTCGGCCTGCGCCGCGTACAGGGCCTCGACCCGCAGGTACTGCGGGGCGCCCGCGAGGGGCTCGAGCAGGCCCCGGTCCTCCTCGGCGAGGGCCAGCACGTCCCCGATCAGTGAGCCGTAGCGGTTGAGCAGGTGCGTCACCCGGTGCGGGTGCACGTCGTGCTCCGCGGCGATCGACGTGGTCTGGTTGGTGAGGGCGTAGTAGCCGTCGGCGCCGAGCAGCGGAACCTTCTCCGTGCAGGAGGCGGGGATCTTGTGCGGCAGGTAGGCCTCCGCCGCGTCCACGGCGTCCGAGGCCATCACCCGGTAGGTGGTGTACTTCCCGCCCGCGATCGTCACCAGGCCGGGCGCGATCGCCGCGACCGCGTGCTCGCGGGAGAGCTTGCTGGTCTCGTCGGACTCCCCCGCCAGCAGCGGACGCAGCCCCGCGTACACGCCGGTGATGTCGTCGCGGGTGAGCTCGGTGATCAGCACCCTGTTGACGTGGTCGAGGATGTAATCGATATCGGTGGCCGTGGCCGCCGGGTGCGCCAGGTCGAGGTGCCAGTCGGTATCGGTGGTGCCGATGATCCAGTGGATGCCCCACGGGATCACGAACAGCACGCTCTTCTCGGTGCGGAGGATCAGCGCCACGTCGCTCACGATGCGGTCGCGGGGCACCAGGATGTGCACACCCTTGCTCGCCCGCACCCGGAAGCGGCCCTTCTGGTGCGAGAGCGCCTGCAGTTCGTCGGTCCACACGCCGGTGGCGTTGATGACCACGGTGGAGCGGACCTCGGTGGTGGCGCCGGTCTCGCTGTCGCGGACCACCACGCCCGAGACCCTGTCGGCCTCCCGGAGGAAGTCGACGACCTGCGTGGACGTGCGGACCACGGCCCCGTAGTGCGCGGCGGTGCGCGCCACGGTCATGGTGTGCCGGGCGTCGTCGACGACGGTGTCGAAGTAGCGGATGCCGCCGACCAGCGCGCCCCGCTTGAGGCCCGGCGCCAGCCGCAGCGCACCCGCGCGGGTGAGGTGCTTCTGCGCGGGCACGGACTTGGCGCCGCCCATCGTGTCGTACAGGAACATGCCGGCCGCCATGTACGGCCGCTCGATGACGCGCCTGGTCAGCGGCGCCAGGAACGGGAGCGGCTTGACCAGGTGCGGGGCGAGCGTGGAGAGGGAGAGCTCACGCTCGTGCAGGGCCTCGCGGACCAACCCGAACTCCAGCTGCTCGAGGTAGCGCAGGCCGCCGTGGAACATCTTCGAGCTGCGCGAACTGGTACCGGAGGCGAAGTCGCGGGCCTCCACCAGCGCCACCTTGAGGCCGCGGGTCGCCGCATCGAGCGCCGAACCCACGCCCACGATGCCGCCGCCGATCACGACGAGGTCGAACTCCTCGGATCCGAGGCGGTCCCACGCCTGCGCCCGGTACTGCGGCGACAACAGCGACGCGGCGGTCGTGACGGCCGCGGACGCCGTCCCGGAAGTGCCCGGGGTCGCGGCGGTTTCAGGGTTGGCAGCGTTCATCAGTGATCACCATGTCAGTATTCGGTCGTGGCTCAATCATCGCGCGCTCCGCAATTCGTCGCCGCAATCGATCAGGGCACCAGCTCCACACGGTGCATCATCTTCGACCGGCGCGGGACCATCGTGGCCTCCGAACAACGCGAACACGACCAGATCTTCCCACGCGGCGGGTGGGTGGAGCACGACGCCACGCAGATCTGGGTCAACACGCGCCTGGTGTGCTCGCAGGCGCTGGCGACCGCCGACCTCACCGCCACCGACATCGCGGCGGTGGGCATCACCAACCAGCGCGAGACGGTGGTGGTGTGGGACCGGGCCACCGGAGAGCCCATCCACAACGCCATCGTCTGGCAGGACACGCGCACCGAGGAGCTGTGCGAGGAGCTGGCCGCCGTGGGCCTCGACGAGCCGGACCGGGACCGGTTCAAGGCCTCGTGCGGGCTGCCGCTCTCCACGTACTTCGCGGGCCCGAAGATCGCCTGGATCCTCGATCACGTCGACGGTGCGCGTGAGCGCGCCGAGCGCGGCGAGCTGTGTGCGGGCACCATCGACTCGTGGCTGGTGTGGAACCTGACCACCGACGACGACTTCGGCAGCGGCGGCGAATCGTCCGACGGCCGCCCCCTGCACATCACCGACATCACCAACGCCTCCCGCACCATGCTGATGAACCTGGCGGAGGGAGCGTGGGATCCCGCCACCTGCGCCGCCATGGGCATCCCGATGTCGATGCTCCCCGAGATCCGTTCCAGCGCAGAGGTGTACGGCACCGTCCGTGAGCGCGGCGTGTTCGGCGGGGTGCCGATCGCCGGAATCCTGGGCGATCAGCAGGCCGCCATGTTCGGGCAGGCCGCGCTCGATCCGGGCACGGCGAAGAACACCTACGGCACCGGCAACTTCCTGCTGGTGAACACCGGTGAGCGCCCGGTGTTCAGCGAGCACGGCCTGCTGACCACCGTGTGCTACAAGCTGGGCGAGCAGGCGGCGGTGTACGCGCTGGAGGGGTCGGTGGCCGTGAGCGGCTCCCTGGTGCAGTGGCTGCGCGACAACCTCGGCATCATCTCCACCGCGCCCGAGGTCGAGGAGCTGGCCACCGGGGTCCCGGACAACGGCGGCGTGTACGTGGTGCCCGCGTTCTCCGGGCTGTTCGCGCCGCGCTGGCGTCCCGACGCGCGGGGCGTCATCGTGGGGCTCACCCGGTTCTCCGACAGACGGCACATCGCGCGCGCCGCCCTCGAGGCCACGGCGTACCAGTCGCGCGAGGTGATCGACGCGATGAACGCCGATAGCGGGATCCCGCTCACGGAGCTGCGGGTGGACGGCGGCATGGTGGTCAACGACACGCTGATGCAGTTCCAGGCGGACATCCTCAACGTGCCCGTGATCCGGCCGCGGATCATCGAGACCACCGCCCTCGGCGCCGCCTACGCCGCCGGATTCGCCACCGGAGTGTGGACCATCGACGAGATCCGCGACAACTGGGCCGAGGACTCCCGCTGGCTACCCACGATGCCCGCCGACCACCGCGAGCACCTGTTCAGCGAGTGGAACCGCGCCGTGGAGCGGACGCTGAACTGGGCCTGACCCCACCGCTTCCGCTGCCGCCGTCCCTATAGGGGCGGCCGCCTCCCTACGTCCATGGACATGGGGAATGCACGCCACGCGGAGGCGCTGCACATCCCGCTAGGGAGAGCAGGGCGTCATGGGCCGGCCGGGCGGTCGGCAACGAACGGTGCGGTGGACGACGGTGCGGTGGTCACCACGGCCACGGGAAACATCCCGTGGCCGTGTTTGATTCACCTCTCGTAGCGGGGGAAGGCGGTGTCGCCGGCGTACCGCGCCGCATCACCGAGCTCCTCCTC
>JBEBXD010000142.1:0-7922 GCA_040391845.1 Tsukamurella paurometabola
CCCGCGCACGAGTCCCCGGTGGCTCGTCGGGGGCGGGCCTTCTCAGTAGGAAATCGGCTTCACGAGTAGGCCGCCTCGACCGCGATCATCGCAGCGATCTGGAATCGGATCCGCCCGATCTCGTGGGCCGCTGCCACGACGTCGCCGGAGGCGGTGTCACGAGTCTCCGCGATGACCCGAACGACCCGGCTGAGCTGGTGGACCTCGAACCGCTGCTCGGCGAGACCCGGTCGATCCTTCCGAAGGTCGGCGCAGCTGCCGTTGAACGTGTTGCGAACCAGCGCGGGGTTATTCGGTCCCACCGGGCCGCGATGCGCGCCCCGCTCGGCCACCACCTCGAAGTCCTTCTGCTCGTCGACATCGCACACCGCGACCGGCGCTCGGCCCGGGGTCCGGTAGAGCCCGTCCGCCTGTTCGCTCCACACCCGGAAGGTGGTGTTCGACGCGCACCGTCGGTCCGAACCGAACAGGCCGGCGCCCCGGAAACCGGCCGGGCACGTCCTCCAGCCTGATCGGCTCACGTGGTCGGTGACCGACTGCGCCGTCGGGGACGATCCGTAGCCCAGCAGCTGGTCGTCGCAATCGGCACACGGCCCGTCCGCATCGGCGCGGGGCGCGAACGGGCGTGGCACGTCGTCGGTGGGGAAGGCCCCCAGCGTCATCGCTCCGCCGAGCACCACGCCCACGATCATGGCGCCGCCCAGGGCGGCAGTTGTTCGCAGTGACCCGACACGCATCGAAGCAGAATAACGTACGCAGCATTGATCAATTGCAATCTTGCCCGTGCGTGACGGAACCGCGGCCTGTTTGTCTCACGAAGTTAATGCAAGTAACCTTGTAGCTACTAGTAGTAGCGAAAGGCGGGCTCATGGCTGATGGAGCGAGCGAGACCGAGCTGGTCGACGTGCCGGGCGGGCGGATCGCCTTCGAGGTCGAGGGGAGCGGGCCGCTGATCGTGCTGTCGCCCGGTCTGGGTGATTCGCGGGCGACCTATCGATTCCTGGCTCCGCGGCTCGTGGCCGCGGGCTACCGCGTAGCGAGTGTGGACCTTCGTGGTCACGGCGGATCGAGCGTCGGGTGGGACTCGTACACCCGAGCGGACTCCGCGGGGAACCTGCTCGAGGTGATCCGGCACCTCGGTGGTGCCGCAGTGCTTGTGGGGCAGTCCTTCTCCGGCGGCGCCGCCACGATCGCGGCCGCGCAGGCTCCGGATTCGATCACGGCGATCGTGGAGATCGGCACGTTCACCCGCCCGCCGAAGTTCAGTCCGAGCACGGGGTCTCCTGTCCCGCGCTCATGGTGATGGGCACCGCGGACTCCGACTTCGCAGACCCGGAGCGCGAGGCACGCGCGATCGTGGACAGCATTCCCGACGGTCTGGCCACCTATGAAATGATCGACGGCGCGGGGCACTACGCGCACGCGGAGTTCCCGGAGGAGGTTGCGGACGTGATACTGACGTTCCTCGGGCGGACCGGTGCCGCCTAGGACGCGCCTCAATGTGACCGATGTCGTCGTCGCGGGTGCGAATCTCGCTGACGAGGAAGGCATCGCGGCCCTGAGCCTGGCGGGGCTCGCCCAGCGGCTCGGAGTGAAGCCACCGGCTCTCTACAAACACGTCGAGGGAATCGACGATCTCCGGCGGCGTATCGCAGTCCTCGCGATGACAGAGTTGGGTGACGCACTGCGGGATGCGTTGCAGGGTAAGTCGGGGAAGGCGGCCGTCGCCGCGATGTTCGGCACCGCCCACGAGTACGCCTCTGCGCATCCCGGACGGTACGCGGCCACGACGGGGGAGTCGCTCGCGGATTCCGAGGACCCGCTCTTCGCGGCGGCGAGCCGGGTCATCGGATCGTTCCGCGCAGTCATCGCCGGGTACCACCTGGCTGACGCCGACATCGACCACGCCGTCAGGACGATCCGGAGTCTCGTCCACGGTTACGCCATGCTGCAGGTGGACAACGGATTTCAGTGGCACAACGATCCGGCCGAGTCCATCGAGTGGATGATCGGGTTCGTCGACGCAGGGCTCACCTCAATCGGGGAGGGGGAAGTCGTCGCGGTCGGCCCATTCGACGAGGGTGTCCAGCGAGAAGGCCTCGTCGTCGATCTCCGCGTGCAGGTCGCCGAGGTCGGCGAAGCGGGCGGGGAGTGTGCGGAGGGTGAAATCATCGGGGTGCACGTCGGGGATCTCGTCCCAGGTGATCGGCGCGGACGCGGTGGCGATCGGCGTGCCCCGCAACGAGTACGCGCCCGCAATGGTGTGGTCGCGGGCGTTCTGGTTGTAGTCCAGGAACACCGCCGCCGGATCGCGCTCCTTGCGCCACCACGCCGTGGTCACCTCCTGCGGCGCCCGCCGCTCGACCTCCCGGGCGAAGGCGAGGGCGCACCGCCTCACCTCCGAGAAGGTCCAGTGGGGCTCGATCCGCACGTACACGTGCAGGCCGGAGCCGCCCGACGTCTTCGGGAAGCCGCGGATCCCCAACTCGTCCAGCACTTCCCGCACCACGGAGGCGACGCGCTGCACCCGATCCCACGGGCAGTCCGGCATCGGGTCCAGGTCGATCCGCCACTCGTCGGGGTGGTCCAGGTCGCCGGCCCGGCAGTTCCACGGGTGGAACTCGACGGTCGACATCTGGGCCGCCCAGATCACCGAGCCGAGCTCGGTGACCACCACCTCGTCGGCGGTGCGGCCGAACCGGGGGAAGTAGATCTCCACGGTCTCCAGCCACTCCGGGGCGCCGGCGGGGATCCGCTTCTGGTGCACCTTCGGCCCGTCGATCCCCTTCGGGTAGCGGTGCAGCATCGTCGGCCGATCGCGCAGCGCCCGAACGATTCCCGGACCCACGGACTCGTAGTACCGGACCACGTCCAGCTTGGTCGCGCCGATCTCCGGGAAGTAGACGCGATCAGGGCTGGACACGCGCACGATGTGCTCGCCGATGGTGAGTTCGATCGGCGCGCCGTGCTCGGAGGAGGCCACGGCGACGAGGTTACGCGCCGAGGATCCTGCTCAGCGGCCGCTTGCGCTTACCCGAGGGGCGCCCCGTGACGATCCCCGCGGCGACGTCCTCGGCGAACTTCTCCACCGTCTCCTGCGAGTCGGTCTTGTTGGTGCCGATGAATCCGTTGGGGCCGCGCTTGATCCAGCCCGTCACGTACACGCCGGGCAGCGGCGCACCGTCGTCCCCGAGGACCCGGCCGGCCTCGTTCGGCAGCACCGCGCGGCGCTCGTCGAACGGCAGCCCCGGCACCGGGACGCCCCGGTAGCCCACGGAGGTCAGCACCATGCCCACCGGCAGGTCGATCGCCTCGCCGGTCACGGTGTGCTTCGCGTGCAGCACCAGGCCGTCGTCCGTGGCCTCGATCGACTCGGGGGTGGTGAGGAACCGCAGGCGGATCCGGCGCGGCGCGTCCGACTGGGTGCCGAGTGATTCGAGCAGCGTCAGCTTGTGCCCGATCAGCTCGGAATCGCTTCCCGCCACCAGAGTCTCGGCCACGTCGGGGTCCGGGTGCACGATCACGGTGCGCTCGTCCGCCAGGCCCAGGGCCTCGGGGAGGGTGAACGCCGCATGCTCGGGCCCACGGCGGGCCACGATCACGACCTCCTCGACCCGCGAGTCCTTCAGCGCGGCGAGCGCGGCGGGGGAGATGGTGGTGCCCTGCAGTTCCTCCGGCTCCGCGGTCAGGATACGGGCCGCGTCGAGCGCCACGTTGCCGTTGCCGATGATGACGATGCGGTCGTGGGTGAGGTCCACGGCGTCGCCCCTGTGCTCGGGGTGGCCGTTGTACCAGGCGACGAAATCGGTGGCGCTGCGGACGCCGGGCAGCTCCTCGCCGTCGATGCCGAGCTTCTTATCCGTGCTCGCGCCGACGGCGACGACGATCGCGTCGTGCCGGGTGCGCAGCTCCTCGAGCGTCACGTCGGAGCCCACCTCGGTGTTCAGGTGGATCCGGAAGTTCGGGTCGGCGGCCACCTTGTCGAACAGCCCGGACACCTTGCGGGTGCGGGTGTGATCGGGCGCGACGCCGAACCGGGCCAGGCCGTAGGGCGTGGAGAGCTTCTCGTACACGTCGACGGTGACGCCCGGGTAGCGCAGCAGCTCGTCCGCCGCGTACATGGCGGCCGGGCCGCTGCCGATCACGCCGACGCTGATGACGGTGCCGGACGGGATCGGCAGCACCTTGGGCGGCACGGTGTGCGCCATCGGGGGCCGGCTCCGCTCCTGCGGGTTCGGGCCGCCGAGCGACGAGTTCGCGGGGTCGGCCGCCGCGAGCGAGCGGTTGAGCTCGATGTAGACCTTGTGCTCCTCCGGCAGGCGGTGCGCCGGCCCGATCGCGTCGACGGGGCACGCGGTCACGCACGCACCGCAGTCGACGCACGTCGTGGGGTCGACGTACAGCATCTCCGCCGTTGCGAAGCCGGGCTCGTCGGGAGTCGGATGGATGCAGTTCACCGGGCAGGCGAACGTGCACGACGCGTCGCTGCAGCAGGACTGCGTGATCACGTGAGGCATGAGGTAACTCCTCCGGGGTTTCCGCATACGGGCCGGCATACGGGTCCGGCTCGGCGGGTGACCGCCGAGCCGGATATCGGGGTGGTTCGAGACTACTGCGCGGCGTACGAGGGCTCGCTGCGGAATCGCGATACGCGTCCGTCGATGCCCAGCGCGCGCCACAGCACGCGGGAGACCGGGTTCATCAGGCCCGTGCGGTCCGCGAGCATTCGCACGTCGCCGAAAACCTCGCGCTTGAGGTTCTTCGACTCGGGCGAGCGCCAGAAGATGTCCTTCTTCACCGACCGGGGGATCTCGAAGGTGTCCCAGAACTGCTTCGGTGGCACCATGATCGCGCCGAGCAGGATGCGCATCACCAGCGGCAGCGCGAGCGACAGCAGGAAACGCGGGAGGGGGCCGCGGGTGGGGATCTTGTGCTCGAGCAGTTGGTGCGCGAAGCCGATGTGGCGCGCCTCCTCCGCCACGTGGATCTGCATCACCGAGGTCATCACCGGGTGCTGCGTATCGGCCGAGCGCAGGAACTGCTTCTGCAGGTGGTCGATCGGCTCCTCGCCGGCGAGCACGCCCATGTAGAAGATGTTCGGGAAGGTGGTGGCCGCCAGCGGGATGATCGGCGACAGGCGGCGGAACCACCAGGCGCCGCCGGGCACGTCCATGCCCACGCGGTTCACGAACTCCTGGAACATCAGCGTGTGCTGGCACTCCTCCTTCGCCTCGTGCGTGGCGTAGCGGAACTCCGGGGAGTTGTTCGGCTGCACGGCCGTGTACTGCATGATCCCGCGGATCAGCATCGATTCGAACTGCAGGCCCACCTTGGCCACGTTGGCCTGGCGCCACATGCCGATCTCGATCTGCTTCTCCAGCGGCTGCGCCTGGTACCAGGGGTGGCGGCCGATCGGATCGAAGCGCGGATTGCACACCCAGCGCGGGTCGTCGGGGACGATCGCCAGCTCCGGGGCGTCCCAGTCGATGTCCACGTAGGGATCGAAGTTCCGCCGCACCGAGGCCTCGGAGAGATCGGTCAGCGTCTGCTCGTACTCGGCCTGGCCGGGGAACGAGCGCCCGCGCATGCGGGCCATGTGCGTCATCCGGGGCATGTTCAGCAGCGCCATGATGTGGTCCTTTCCTGGCACCCGTTACGGCTCGTACCTGCTGGTTCCATCTCGGCCCTGTGGGAAATCCCACAGAAGTCCTTGCTGGTAGAAGCCGCGTATGAGATTGAATCGAGTCCAGCCTATCACTTGAAACAAGCATGAATGAAGGGTCTGCGGCGACCGATTCGTGAACACGTGTACACCGAGCTCCGGGCCTGCGGTTTTGGAACCGGAATGTGAGGGGCGTCACGGGTGAACGCCGGGCGCGACGGCGCCTGCGGCGGTACGGCGAGGGTGCTACGACGCCGCTAGGAGGACGCCTTGATCGTGTTGCTCACGTCGTGCAGGACGATCCCCGCGGCCACCGGCCCGCCCGCGGAGAACCACGCCGAGTCCTCCACCAGCAGCTGCCGCTTCGCCACCACGGCGCGCAGGTCCTTCCATGGACGTGAGGTCATCACGGCCATGCCGTGTTCGCGGCCCTTATCGCCCTGGTAGCCCACGTAGATCAGGTCGCCCTCGGCGGCGGAGACGTCGTCGTCGGACATCTCGACGGGTTCGGGCTTGCGCTGCGCCTCGGGGCGGACCACTTTCAGGTCGGCGAGCACCTGCGCTGCGAGTGGCGCGGTCCCCAGGGCGAAGGACTTCCCGTCCGCCGTGAACCGCACGAGCGACACCGTGTTGTGCACTGCGTCGATCCTCACGGACTGCTCGGCGGCGTCCCGCTGGTACTTCTCCAGCACCGCCCGCGCCTCCGCGGGCATCCGCACCGCGTCCGCCAGGGCCAGGAAGCTCCGCCGCCAGTCCGCCGACGGTGCCGGGACCGTCACCGTCCGGCCCGCCCGGCGGTCGGCGTCCGCCGAGTCCGCGGTGCCGACGCTCACGTCGGCCCGCGCACCGTCGGTGAGCTTCGGCGCCTTCGTGAGGACGGGGCCGAGGTAGGAGGGGACGTCACCGGCGACCGCGGTCACGCGGTTCTGCAGCCCGAGCGCGCACAGGCCGTCGAGCAGGGCCGGATCCGCGACCGCGATCGTGGCCGGCGCGGCGGTGCCCGAGACAGGGGCGGCGCAGGCCTCGTCGGAGGAGCGGTCGAGCCCGATGATGTTCGCCGAAGCGAGGCGAGTCGTGGTGGTCGCGATCGAGGCGAACGGCTGCTGGATCGGCTCCGATCCGCACGCGGTGAGCGCGGCGCCGGCGGCGACGACGAGCGCGATCGCGGCACCCGCCCTGGTTGTTCCGAGCCTGTTCACGACGACTGTCCTCACCTGTAGTTCCGGCCGTGCGCCACGGTAGCAGCAGAGGCCCTTGCGGCCCGTCCCGCGACGCGAGTACGACGCAGAGTAGGACCGCGGGGACAAGCCCGGGGGCGAGGGGCTACGCTAAGGCCACAAGGGTGCCGTCCGCCGTGAGCGAACAGCACCCGGAAGACCTGATTGAGGCGGCCATGCGCCGGTACCGACAGCCGCGGTACCGGCCGGGCCCAGGGCAGGAGGATTTGTGACCGCGCAAGCGCATCGTCCGGCAGTCGAAGTGACCGCCGCACGTCCGTACCCGCAGCGGACCGGGCCCAAGGGGTCGTTCATCTACAAGCTGGTCACGACGACCGATCACAAGACGCTGGGCATCATGTACATCGTCACGTGCTTCGCGTTCTTCCTCATCGGCGGACTGATGGCGCTCCTGATGCGCGCGGAGCTCGCGGAGCCGGGTCTGCAGTTCCTCTCCACCGAGCAGTTCAACCAGCTGTTCACCATGCACGGCACGGTGATGCTGCTGCTGTACGCGACCCCGATCGTGATCGGCTTCGCCAACTTCGTGCTGCCCCTGCAGATCGGTGCGCCCGACGTCGCCTTCCCGCGCCTCAACGCGTTCGGCTACTGGCTGTTCGTCTTCGGCGCCATGATGGTGATCGCCGGCTTCGTCACCCCCGGCGGCGCGGCCGACTTCGGCTGGACCGCCTACACCCCGCTGACCGACGCGCTGCACTCGCCCGGCCCCGGCGCCGACCTGTGGATCATGGGCCTCGGCGTGGGTGGTCTCGGCACCATCCTCGGCGCGGTCAACATGGTGACCACCGTGATCTGCATGCGCGCCCCCGGCATGACGATGTTCCGCATGCCGATCTTCACCTGGAACATCCTGGTGACCTCGCTGCTGATCCTGCTGGCCTTCCCGCTGCTGACCGCCGCGCTCATGGGGCTCGAGGTCGACCGCCAGTTCGGCGCCCACATCTACGATCCCGCCAACGGCGGCGTCATCCTGTGGCAGCACCTGTTCTGGTTCTTCGGCCACCCCGAGGTGTACATCATCG
>JBEBXD010000143.1:0-7753 GCA_040391845.1 Tsukamurella paurometabola
CGGCTCGGGGTCCGGTTCGGGCGGGAGCGGAATGTCGTCGTGGTGCGACGGTGGGCGGTTCTCCCGCCCGGCGGGCCGGGCCTCGGGGCGCTGCTCGCCCGCGCGGCTGCGCCGCTCGAAAGTCGGTGGCGCCTTGCGTTGTTCGGCGGCCGCGGACCGCTGCTGCCCCTGCGGCGCGGGCGCCGCCGGAGCGCCCTGCGGGCGGGCACCGCCGCCGTCGCCGACCTCCACGTTCCACTGCGTCCCGAACACCTCGCGGACCGCGTCCCGCAGATTTCCCACGTGCTGCTGATCGCTGAACCGGCCCAGGAGCGCGGGGATCGGCAGCGCGAGGTGCAGTGTGTCGCCGGCGAGGCCGAGCACCTGCACGTTCGGCATGAGCGCGAACGTGACGGTGCTGCGCTCCTTCACGGCGCGGAGCACCTTGGGCCAGGCCGTGCGGACCTCCTCGACCGAGGGGCCCGACGGTGCCGCCTGCGCGGAGGCGGGTTCCTGGGGCGGTGCGGGTTGCGGTGCGGGCGCGGGATTCTCAGCGGCCGGCGGGGCCGGGGCCGGTTCCGGCGCGGCGGGCTCGGGGGCGGCGGGCTCGGGGGCGGCGGGCGCGGGGGCCTGCTCCGGCTCCGGGCGGTGCAGGACAGGTTCGGATTCGACGGGCCGTGCGGGCTCCGCGGGGGTCGCGGGCGGTGTTGCGGCCGCGGGCGGTGTTGCGGCCGCAGGCGAATCGGGGGCGGGCTCCGCGGCACGCTGGCTGGGCCGGACGAAACGGGACGGCGGACCGTCGGGCTGGGCGGGCGGAACGGCCTGCGCCGGACCGGGTCCCGGTCCCGTGGGCACCGAGCCGGCGGCGGGGGGTGCGCCCGCGGGGCGCCGCTCCAGCGCCTCGACGCGCTGGAGGAGCGCCGCCTGCGATTCGTCCGCGGCGGGGAGCAGCATGCGGGCGCACATCACCTCGAGCAGGAGGCGGGGCGAGGTGGCGCCGCGCATCTCCGCGAGGGAGGCGTGCGTGACCTCGGCGCAGCGGGTCAGGGTGGCCAGGCCCAGCTTCGCGGCCTCGCCGCGCATCGTCTCGAGAACATCAGCGGGAACGTCGATGAGGCCGCGGTCGGCGGCGTCCGGGACGGTGTGCAGGAGGATCAGGTCACGGAGGCGTTCGAGCAGGTCGGTGGCGAAGCGACGGGGATCGTGCCCGGCCTCCATCACCTTCTCGACGGCGCCGAACAGGGCGGCGCCGTCGGCGGAGGCCAGCGCGTCGATCGCGGCGTCGATGAGCGCCGAGTCCGTGACGCCGAGCAGCCCCAGGGCCCGCTGGTAGGTGACCCCGTCCGGTCCGGCGCCGGCCAGCAGCTGGTCCATGATCGACAGCGAGTCACGCGGGGAGCCGCCGCCCGCGCGGATCACCAGGGGGTACACCGCGGGCTCGACCGCGACGTGCTCGGCGCCGGTGATCCGCTCCAGCAGCGGCCGCATCACGTTGGGCGCGAGCAGCCGGAACGGGTAGTGGTGCGTGCGCGAGCGGATGGTGGTGAGCACCTTCTCCGGCTCCGTGGTGGCGAAGATGAAGATGAGGTGCTCCGGCGGCTCCTCCACGATCTTCAGCAGCGCGTTGAACCCCTGCGGGGTCACCATGTGCGCCTCGTCCACGATGAACACGCGGTACCGCGACTCCGCGGGCGCGTAGAAGGCCCGGTCCCGCAGCTCCCGGGCGTCGTCCACGCCGCCGTGGCTTGCGGCGTCCATCTCCGTGACGTCCAGGTTGCCCGGGCCGCCGGGGGCCAGCGCCACGCATGAGTTGCACACGCCGCACGGCGTGGACGTGGGTCCCTGCTCGCAGTTCAGCGAGCGGGCCAGGATCCGGGCCGAGGATGTCTTGCCGCAGCCGCGGGGCCCGGAGAACAGGTACGCGTGGTTGATCCGCCCCGAATCGAGCGCCGTGCTCAGCGGCTCGGTGACGTGCTCCTGCCCCACGACCTCGGCGAACGTCGCTGGACGGTACTTGCGGTAGAGAGCCACGGTGTCAGGTTACCGGCAGGGACCGACAGCCGGGCCGCCGACGCCGACGCCCCGGCCGCGGGCCCCGTCCACCTATTTCTTGTTCCGGTCGAGGCCCAGGACGTCGGTGATGTAGAAGAACGGATCGGTCTGGTCGGTGAGGCCGACCACGTTGGCGGCGCCCGGGCCGTACGCGGCGATGCGGACCTGCCCGCCGGTGTGCTGCTCCTCGCCCGGGTCGAGCGACGTTCCGTAGTTCACGGTCAGCACGCCACCGTCCTTGGTGTTCAGCGTCCGGGTCAGGCCCGGCGTCACGGTGCCCGCCTCGATCACCTGGCTGGTGTGCGCGTGGTCGCCGGTGACGATCACGAGGGTGTCCTTGTCCTGCTTGGCGAACTCGAGTGCGGTGGCCACCGCCTCCGAGAGCTGCACCGTCTCCCCGATCTGGCCGCACGGGTCGGCGTCGTGGTTGGCCTTGTCGACGGAGCCGGACTCGACCTGGAGGAAGAAGCCCTTGTCGCCGCTCAGGAGGTCGATCGCCTTCTTCGTCATCGCGGCCAGCTTCGGGGTGGCGCCGAAGGCGGGGTTCGGCGCGCAGGTCACCGGGGCCTCCTTGCCGCCGTCCTTGGTGGCGGTGGCCTTGTCCCACAGCCGGGGCAGGTTGCCGTCGGCGAACACCCCGAGCAGCGGGTGGTCCTGGTCCGCCGTCTTGACGTCGTCGAGCTCCGCGCCGGAGCGCACGATCCGGTAGCCGCGCTCCTTGGCCTGCGCCTCGAGGGTCTTGTCCTTGTACTGCCCGCCGGTCGCGGTCTCCTGGAAGGTCTTCCATCCGCCGCCGAGGGTGACGTCCGCGCGGGCCGCGATCAGCTGCTCGGTGATGGAGCCGAGGCCGCCGTGCTCGAGCGCGTCGGATGTGCACTTCTCGGACGTGGCGACGGGGCCGTAGCACTTGCGCTGGGTCACGTGCGCGACCTGCACGGCCGGGGTGGCGTCCTGCAGTTCGGTGGTGGTCACGTTGCCGGTCCGGCGGCCGTTGGCCCTCGCGATCTCGAGGATGGAGCGCTGCGGCTTCCCGTCGATGTCGACGCCGACGGCGCCGTTGTAGGTCTTGGTCCCCGTCGACCACGCGGTCCCGGAGGCGGCGGAGTCGGTGGTGTAGTCGGGCTTGCGCGTCTTCCGGTCCAGCGAGTAGGTCGTGTAGTCGCCGGACAGCGGGAGGTCGTCGATGCCGGGGATCCTGCCTCCGGCGCCCCACTGGTAGTTCCGGGCGAGGGTGAGTTCCTGGTTGGCGGTGCCGTCGCCGATCACCAGGATCACGTTCTTGGCCTTCGACCGCTGGATGGAATCGGCGATCGCCTGCGCCTGGTCGCCGGAGAGGCGCTTGGCGCCGCCGTGGGCGGTGATGTCGCCGGCCGCCTGGCGGTTAATCTCCACCTTCGAGGCGGTGTCCCCCGAACTTCCGGGGCCGCTGCTGCTGCCGCCGCACGCCGCGGCCAGGCCGAGCACCGCCACCGCGCCGACCGCCATCGCCGTGCGGCCCGTTCCACTACCGAGTTTCGTCATTGCTGCAGGGAAACATGCGCGTATGAACATAACTCGGTGCGCGGGTGAACTTCCGATGTTGCGTTACCCGCGCCGGTCGGCCCTGCCGATCACGGCCTGCGCCAGCGCCGAACCGAACAGGAGGCCGAGGGCGAGGGCGCAGATCACCGCCGCGACATCGACGACGGTGCGCGCCCCCTGCTGCGGGTCGATGCCCACCGAGGTGACCGACAGCAGCCCGAGGCTGCCCGGGACGAGGACCCAGAACGCGGGCAGGAACACCACGAGCCGCGGCAGCTGCGGTCGCACATGGGCGACGAGCGCGGCGCCCAGGCTGCCCGCGACGGCGCCGAGGAAGCCGCCGAGCGCCGCACCGGAGACGTGCTGGCCGGCGAGCTGCGCGCCGAACGCCGCGGCCACCACCAGCCCGATCGCGGGCAGCAGCCGCATCGACGCGCCCTCGTTGAGGCACACGCCCACGCAGATCAGCGCCAGGCCCACGGGCGGCCCCCACCCGCCGAGCTGGTTCACCCGCTCGTTCGCCAGCAACTCGGGGCCGACGCCGAGCACCGTCGTCGCGCTGAGCACACCGAGGGAGAACATCAGCAGTTGCACCGTGCCGAACGTCAGCCGGGCGCTGCCCGCGACCATGGCGCCGGCCGCCAGCTCCGACATGCCGGTGACCATGAGGGCGCCCGGGAGCAGGACCGCCAGCGGCGCGAGCAGGGTGCGCAGCGGACCGTCGAGCCACCCGGCCTGCGCGGCGGCGAACACCCCCGCGCCCACCACGAACGCGGCGATCGTGGGCAGCAGGGTGGCGACAAGGCGCACCCGCCCCGCCAGTTTCACCAGGAGCATCACCACGAACCCGCCGATCGCGGCGGCGGCGATGTTGGGCCATCCCGGCTGCAGCAGCATCGCGATGCCCACCGCGATCAGCGGCCACGAGAGGTCCTGCACCCACTGCGGGTAGTGGTGCGGCAGCGAACGCAGCGATCCGAGGCGCGCGAAGGCCTGGTCCGGGGAGAGCGTGCGCGCCACGAGGCCCCGTCGGACATCCGCGACGACGGCCGACTGGTCCAGCCGCAGCGGACCGTCGACCGATTCGAAGGTGGCGGCGGCGCCGGGCTCGAGCCCCAGCGTGAGCCCGGTGGGCGTGGCGCCGACCTGCGCGAGCGGGTAGCCCATGGCCGTGGCCACGCTCGTGATCTCGTCCTCCACCTCGTGCACGGGCTGCCCGCCCGCGATCATCGCGGCGCCGAGGTAGGCGAGGAGGCGGCGGTCCTCGGCGATCCGGTCAGGCTGCACGGCCCGCCGGCTCCGCGTTCGACGGTGCCGCGGCGCCCCGCAGGTACCGGAGCGATCCGATCAGGGTGGCGACGAAGATCCACACGTACACGCCGCCGGCGAGCGCCTTGAGAACCGGATTCCCCATGGGGCGCAGGAAGATCCCGATCGCGTAGGTATCGTGCACGTCCTCCACGCCGGTCGGCTGCAGGTGCGGGAAGTAGGTGACCCAGATGAACGTCGCGGCGACCAGCGCGACCGCCGCTGCGAGGGGGATCAGGCGCCGCAGCGGGGCGGCCGGGGCGAGGGCGCCGGCCAGCAGGAGCACGAGCAGCGGCACGATCCACACCCAGTGGTGGCCCCAGGAGAACGGGGAGACGGCGCAGGCGGTGAGCCCCACGACGGTGACCGCGAGCAGCACCTCGCCGCGGCGCTGCGCCCACGCCGCGATCGCGAGCCCGGCGAGGGCGGCGGGCACGGCGGCGGCCAGCCAGAGCACCGTCGACGGTTCCTTCGCGTCCGTCAGGTACGCGATGAGCCCGTTGATGGACTGGTTGCCCACCTGGTTGGGCTCGCCGACGCGGTTGGCGTCGAGGAAGGTCCCGGACCAGTAGGTGAGCGACTCGTGCGGGATCACCAGGAAGCCGATCGCCACCGTGCCCGCCAGCGTGAGCAGGGCGTTGCGGGTCTCGCGCCACTGCCGGGTGACCACCAGGTAGGCGAGGAAGAACAGCGGGGTCAGCTTGATTCCGGCGGCGATGCCGATGCTGAATCCCTTGCCCCGCGCGCCCGCCGGGCGGCCCAGGTCCCACAGCAGGAGCAGCATGAGGAACACGTTGATCTGGCCGAACCACAGCGTAGTGCGGACGGGCTCGAGCACCGTGGCCACCAGGGTGAGACACACGGCGGCGAACCAGACCCGCCCGTCGCGCACGAATCCGGCCAGCCGGAACGCGATCAGGATGCAGGCGAGCAGCGCCAGCATCACCGCGATGGTCCACACCCAGCGCAGCACGTCGGTGGACATCCAGCTGAGCGGCACGAACAGCACGCCCGCGAACGGCGTGTACGTGAAGGGCAGGATGTCGTTGAGCAGCGCACCGTCGTAGAGGCCGCTGCCGCCGTGCGCGACGATCTCGCCGCCCTTGCGATACACCTCGGCGTCGATCTGGTTGTGGAACAGCCCGTACATGGGGGTGGAGAACGGGATCCGCACGATCTGCTGCCACACGGCGGCGGCCGCGGCCACCGCGAGGAGTGCCAGTACCCACCACTGCCGGGGGAACCGCCGGCTGTTCTCGTCCGCCACCGGCGCGATCCTCCTGCTCAGACGCGGCTCTCGCCTACGACATCAGCTTTTCAGCAGAAGCCAAGAGTACACAGGTCGCCACGCCGTCCATTGCGGTCTCAAGCTCCTCGATGGACGGGAACGTCGGGGCGAGCCGGATGTTCCGGTCGTGCGGGTCCTCCCCGCCCGGGAACGTGGCCCCCGCGGCGGTCAGGGCGATCCCCGCCTCCTTCGCCAGGTCGACGGTCCGCTTGGCCGTCCCGTCGAGCACGTCCAGGCTGATGAAGTAGCCGCCCTTGGGCTCGCTCCAGGACGCGACCTTCGCCGCGCCGAGCCGGTCCTCGAGGATCTCCAGGACGCGCGCGAACTTCGGGGCGATCAGGTCGCGATGCTTGCGCATGTGCGCGCGCACGCCCTCGGCGTCGCCGAAGAACCGGGCGTGCCGCAGCTGGTTCACCTTGTCCGGGCCGATCGAGGTGAGGCCGGTGTACTTGCCGTACCAGGCGAGGTTCTCGGTGGAGGCGCCCAGGAAGCTGACGCCGGCGCCGGCGAAGGTGATCTTCGAGGTACTGGCCAGCACGTACGGACGGTTCGGGTTGCCGGCCTCGGCGGCCATGCCCAGGATGTCCGGGTCCGACGGTGCCTCGTCCCCCACCAGGGGGTGTACGGCGTAGGCGTTGTCCCAGAAGATGCGGAAGTCGGGGGCGGCGGTGGGCATCGACGCGAGCTCGCGGGTGACCTCCTCCGAGTACACCGCGCCCGTCGGGTTGGAGAACTTCGGCACGACCCAGATCCCCTTGATCGCCGGGTCGTTCGCCACGAGGTCCTTGACCACGCGCATGTCGGGGCCGTCGGGGTTGATCGGCACCACGATCATCTCGATTCCGAACTCGGCGGTGATCGCGAAGTGCCGATCGTAGCCGGGGGCGGGGCAGAGGAACTTCACCGTCTCCTCCGCGCCCCACGGGCGGTCGCCGTCGACGGTGCCGTGGATCCACGCCAGGGTGATCAGGCGGTGCATGATCTCCAGGCTGGAGTTGTTCTGCGCGTACAGGTTCGAGACCGGGATGCCCAGCAGCTCGGAGAAGATGGCGCGCAGCTCGGGCAGGCCGGCGAGGCCCCCGTAGTTGCGGGTGTCGGTGCCGTCCGCCGCCCGGTAGTCGTCCTCGCCCGGCAGCGCCAGCAGCGCGTTCGACAGGTCGAGCTGGTCGGGTGCCGGCTTGCCGCGGGTGAGGTCGAGCTTGAGTCCCCGGGCCTTCAGAGTCTCGAACAGCTCCGTCAGCTTCGCGTGGACATCGGCGAGCTCGGACTGACTCAAGGACACGTAGGTGGACATCGGGTGCGCCTCCGGCGGAATTTCGGGCCCGGACATAAAGGGGACTCCGCGCACCCGCCAGAGCCCGTTGACCCTTGCTGCGTTCCCGCCCTGGGGGAGTTCACAGGATGGACGCCGCGCGGAGTCCGTGGACCACTATACGGGTGCGGGCCCGTTTGGGTCGACGGGGGCCTTCGTCTACAGTGGTCCACGGAGGATTCGCCTAGTGGCCTATGGCGCTCGCCTGGAACGCGGGTTGGGTTAATAGCCCTCAGGGGTTCAAATCCCCTATCCTCCGCAGATCAGGGGCGGTTTCCGAGCACATCGGAAGC
>JBEBXD010000144.1:0-7575 GCA_040391845.1 Tsukamurella paurometabola
CCTTCGAGACGGCCTTGACGGCGTCCTCCTGGCCGATGATCCGCTTGTGCAGCTCCTCCTCCATGCGGAGCAGGCGCGTGGTCTCCTCCTCGGTGAGCTTGAACACGGGGATCCCGGTCCAGTTGCCCAGCACCTCGGCGATCTGCTCCTCGTCGACCTCGGCGACCACATCGAGATCACCGGCGCGCCACTGCTTCTCACGCTCGGCGCGCTCGCCGATGAGCTGCTTCTCCTTGTCCCGGAGCGAGGCGGCCTTCTCGAAGTCCTGCGCGTCGATCGCGGACTCCTTCTCCCGGCGCGCGTCCGCGATCTTGTCGTCGAAGGCACGCAGGTCCGGCGGCGCGGTCATCCGGCGGATGCGCATCCGCGCGCCCGCCTCGTCGATGAGGTCGATCGCCTTGTCCGGCAGGAACCGGTCGTTGATGTACCGGTCCGCCAGGGTGGCGGCGGCGACCAGCGCGCTGTCGGTGATCGAGATGCGGTGGTGCGCCTCGTACCGGTCGCGCAGGCCCTTGAGGATCTCGATGGCGTGCTCGACGCTCGGCTCCCCCACCTGCACCGGCTGGAAGCGGCGCTCCAGGGCGGCGTCCTTCTCGATGTACTTGCGGTACTCGTCGAGCGTGGTCGCGCCGATGGTCTGCAGCTCGCCGCGGGCCAGCTTCGGCTTGAGGATCGAGGCGGCGTCGATGGCGCCCTCGGCGGCACCCGCCCCGACGAGCGTGTGCAGCTCGTCGATGAACAGGATGATGTCGCCGCGGGTGTCGATCTCCTTGAGCACCTTGCGCAGGCGCTCCTCGAAGTCGCCGCGGTAGCGCGAGCCGGCCACCAGGGAACCGAGGTCCAGGGTGTAGAGCTGCTTGTCCTTGAGCGTCTCCGGCACGTTGCCGTTGACGATGGCCTGCGCCAGGCCCTCGACCACGGCCGTCTTGCCCACGCCGGGCTCGCCGATCAGCACCGGGTTGTTCTTGGTGCGCCGCGAGAGCACCTGCATGATGCGCTCGATCTCCTTGGACCGGCCGATCACCGGGTCCAGCTTGCCCTGGGCCGCCGCGGCGGTCAGGTTCCGGCCGAACTGGTCCAGGACCAGGGAGGTCGACGGTGTGCCCGCCTCGCCGCCACCACTCGTACGGGCCCCGGCACCGGCCGGCTCGCCGCCGCCCTCCTTGCCCTGGTAACCCGAGAGCAGCTGGATCACCTGCTGCCGGACGCGGTTGAGATCGGCGCCCAGCTTCACCAGGACCTGGGCGGCGACGCCCTCACCCTCGCGGATCAGGCCGAGCAGGATGTGCTCGGTACCGATGTAGTTGTGGCCGAGCTGCAGCGCCTCGCGCAGCGAGAGCTCCAGGACCTTCTTGGCACGGGGCGTGAACGGGATGTGGCCCGACGGGGCCTGCTGGCCCTGCCCGATGATCTCCTCGACCTGGCTGCGCACGCCCTCGAGCGAGATGCCCAGCGATTCGAGCGCCTTGGCCGCAACACCCTCACCCTCGTGGATCAGGCCCAGGAGGATGTGCTCGGTACCGATGTAGTTGTGATTGAGCATCCTGGCCTCTTCTTGCGCCAGGACGACGACGCGGCGAGCGCGGTCGGTGAACCTCTCGAACATGGCCATTTTCCTCACATCCCGGTTACTTCGGGGACCGGCCGGAGCCGGACCCGCAGCTAGCCGTCTGCATCAACGTCTTCTCACTGTAGTTCGGACCGGTCAGCGGTGGTGTGGGCAGTGCCCGCCACCGAGTGCCGCCGGGCCCACCGGCCGCCGCTGACGTTCCTGATACACCAGGTCAAACGCGGCCCCGCCGGGATTTGATCCGCGTTCCGCCGTGAGCGAAACGTCCCGGATACGACTCGCCCCGGCGCCGGGGCGCCGGGGCGAGGTGGATCGAGGGGTCAGTTCGCCGCGTTGTAGGCGTCGATCACGTCCTGGCTGATGCGGCCACGATCGTTGACCTTCATGCCGGCCTTGCGGGCCCACTCGCGGATCGCTGCGCTCTGCGAGCGGTCGATCGGGGTGCGGCCGCGTGCGCCCGAGAGCGAACGGGTGCCGCGCTTGCGGCCGCCGGCGCGGCGCGCGTTCGCGACCCAGTCCTCGAGCGAACCGCGCAGTTTCGCGGCGTTCTTCGAGGAGAGATCGATCTCGTAGGTCACGCCGTCCAGCCCGAATTCCACGGTCTCGTCAGCGGTCTGCGAATCGTCCACGTCGTCGACCAGCGTAACGGTGACCTTGCGCGCCATAGTTCTCGACCCTTCTAGAAGTAATGAAACATTGCGTCGTTCAATTCGAGGGTATACGCAGATCCGCCGAACATCTATTGGCACACGAAATGCCGGGGTCGCGATTCGGTAACGATCACGAAGGAGGCGCCTCCACGCAGGCGGATTACACCATTGCACACATTTCCGCGCGCCGAACTACTGCGCGGTGAGCAGCGTGCGCACGCGTTCCGCGCCGATCGCGAGCAACAGCGTGGGTAGGCGCGGGCCGGTCTCCCGGCTCACCAGCAGACGGTAGAGCAGGACGAAGAATGCCCGTTGCGCCGCGCCGAGTTCCTTATCGCCCTTGACGATCTGATCCGCGCCGAGCCCGCGCTGCACTTTCGCCACGCCGTACACCTGGTGGGTGATGCCCGCGAGGGTCCAGTCGTCCTCCAGCCGGCCGAGCCCCTCGGGCGCCGGGTCGCCGGAGCCCTCCAGCAGCAGCCGTAGGCCCTCGCGCTGCTCGTCGGTGAGGGCGGTGAGCAGTTCGACGTCCGGCGCCGACCGCACCACCGTGCGGTCCTCGGCGGGCATCTGCTCGGCCACCCAGGCGCCGGCCCGGTCCAGGCGGGGCCGCAGCGGGGCCAGGTCCTCCAGGGGCCGGTCGGGCTCGAGCGCGGCCAGGATGCGCAGCGTCTGCTCGTCGTCGCCCGTGGTGATGTCCACCACCGAGGCCAGCGTCCGGTACGGCATGGTCCGCGGCGTGAGCGGCAGCTCCCGCACCCGCCCCGTGCCCGTGTCCAGCACGGACGCCGCGCGGGCGTAGGCGGCGACGTCGCCGGGCTGGGCCGCGCCGCCACCGTCGACCTTGCGAACCAGGGCGTCCCACTCGTCGTAGGTGCGGGGCAGCTCGCCGTCGAGGGCCACGTCGAACGACTGGTTCGGCTTCTTGCGGCCGTACAGCCAGCGCAGCAACGGCGGCTCCAGGTAGCGCAGGGCGATCGCCGCCGTCGGCACCCCGCCCTTCGAGGACGACATCTTCGCCATCCCCCGGATGCCGACGAACGCGTACATCGGGCCCAGCGGCCGCCGCCACCCGAAGATCGGCGCCACGTCCTTGCCCACGGCGAACGACGAACCGGGCGATTGATGATCGACGCCGGACGGCTCGAACGTGACCTTCTCGTACGCCCAGCGCATCGGCCAATCGACCTTCCACACCAGCTTCCCGTCGGTGTGCTCGCGCAGAACAACGGTCTCGGAATGGCCGCACCGGCACGTGTACGTGAGCTCCGTTGATTCGTCGTCGTACGCCGTTACGGTCGTGAAATCGGTTCCGCACTCCGCGCAGTACGGCTTGTACGGGTAGTAACCGGAATCGCCGGAACCGTCGGCGTCCTGCGCCGCACCCGAACCGGAATCGGCGTCCGATTCCGCCGAATTCTGATCTGCGGTATCGGCCGCCGGAGTTTCACCACGATCCAGCGTGCGATAGCGATCGAGGATCGAATCAATACGCGCCCGCTGCGCCATCGCGTGCAGAACGGAGTCGATGTATGCACCAGAGGTGTACATCTGCGTCTGGCTGATTCCGCGGTACTCGACGCCCAGATCTTCGAGTGCGCCCTGCAATTCGCGGCGGAAATGCTCGGCCCAGTTCGCCGCGTCCGATCCGTGCGGCGCCGGAACGCGCGTCAGTGGTTTACCGATGTGCTGCTCCCACGACGCGTCGACGCCGGGCACCGCAGGCACCTTGCGGAACCGGTCGAAATCGTCCCAGGAGATGATGTGCTCCACCGGCAGGCCGCGGCGGCGCAGTTCGTCGGCCACCAGATGCGGCACCATCACCTCGCGGAGGTTGCCGAGGTGGATCGGACCCGAGGGCGAGATGCCCGACGCCACCTTCACGGGCGTGTCGTTCCGCTCCGCGAAGGCCACGGCCTCATCCGCGAGTCGGGAGACCCAGTCGTCCAGGGGCGCGCTCAGTTCGGTCACGAGCCGCCATCTTACCGACGGTCCGCCGG
This sequence comes from Tsukamurella paurometabola, assembly GCA_040391845.1. Lineage (GTDB taxonomy): Bacteria > Actinomycetota > Actinomycetes > Mycobacteriales > Mycobacteriaceae > Tsukamurella > Tsukamurella paurometabola_B. The sequence goes on from JBEBXD010000144.1 coordinate 4,221, forward strand.
GCCCCTCACGCCTCGTGCGCGGCGAACTGGGCGAGGGTGCGGCGGTACGCGTCGGAGCCGCCCGGCGCACCGGCGCCGGGGGTGATGCCGAGGGCCAGGGCGCGGAAGCCACCGTCGACCGACGAGGCCTGCACGCCCCGATCCCGCAGGCGGCCGGCGATCGCGGCGGCGGTGGCGCCGTTGCCGCTGACCAGCAGCCACTGCGCGTCGGGGCCGGCGCCGGCGAGGCTGGTGGGCAAGCCCGGGACGAGGCGCGCGGCGACGGCTGCGGCATCGAGGGCGATCGCGCCGGCGAGGATGCCGTCGCGGTTGCGTTCGGACTGGTCCCGCACGTCGACGAGGATCTGGCCCGCGGCGGGGGTGAAGTGCACGGGGTGCATCGGGGAGTCTCCAGGAGGGGGCGGAGCGCACACGGGCGCATCCGGGCAGCGGAAGGGGGCGGGTTCCTAGCGGACCCGACAACACTCCATGCAGCTGCGCACCTGGCTCATGGCAGCGAAACTAGCACCCCGCCGCCGCGCCCGGCAAGGATTCGAATCACCGGTGACGCGAACCCTGCTCCCGGGCCCTCCGCTCACGCTGCGCCCGGCTTGCGCCCTCCCGCAGGTACACCACCCTCAGACCCTGCAGGGTGAGGTCGCCGCGGCGGTCGGTCACGGACGAGCATTCGCGGGCGATCACGGAGACCTGCCCGCCCTCGTCGACGCCTCCCGTCGCGATCACCCGCGCGCCGGGCACCACCTCGAGAGCGCGACCGACGAGCGCGTCCACCATCCCGGCGAACCCGTAGATGATGCCGGACTGCAGGGCCTCCACGGTGTTCTTGCCGACCACCGAGCGGGGCGGCACGAGCTCGACCCGGCGCAGCGCGACGGTCCGCTCGGCGAGCGCGTCGAGCGCGCTCCCGGCGCCGGCCGCGATGGCGCCGCCCAGGAACTCCCCCGTAGCGCTCACCACGTCCACCCGGGTGCTGGTGCCGAAGTCGACGACGATGCACGACGTCCCGGCCGCACGGCCGACCAGTGCGAACGCCCCGGCGGCGTTGGCCACCCGGTCCGTGCCCACCTCGCGCGGGTTGTCCACGAGCAGCGGCACGCCGGTCTTCACGCCCGGCTCCAGGATCACGTGCTCGGCGTCCGGGAAGTACCGGGGCGCCGCGGCGCGCAGTGAGTGCAGGAGCTCCGGCACAGTCGAGAGCACGGCGAGCCCCGTGACCGCGGCGGGGTCGAATCCCGCGCCGCCGAGGAAGCCGCTCAGGATCAGCGCCAGCTCGTCGGAGGTCATCCGCGGGTCGCTGCGCAGCCGCCAGGTGCCGAGCAGGGTCTCCTCGTCGGCGGCCGCGAACAGCCCCACGGCGACCGAGGTGTTGCCGGCGTCGATCGCCAGCAGCATCAGATTCTTCCCGTCACCAGGCCGTAGCCGTCCGGGACGTGCGCGGCGTCGGCGGTGAGCTCGACCGGCTTGTTCTCGCCGTCCACGAACACGACGCTGGGCGCGTAGGTCCTCAGCTCCTCCTCGTCGAGCTGCCCGTAGGCGATGAGGATGACGATATCGCCCGGGTTCACCAGATGCGCTGCGGCACCGTTGATCCCGATCACGCCGCTGCCGCGCTCACCGGCGATGGTATAGGTCTCGAGCCGCGCGCCGTTGGTCACGTCGACGATCGCCACCTGCTCGCCCTCGAGCAGGTTCGCGGCGTCCAGGAGATCCGCGTCCACGGTGACCGACCCCACGTAGTGCAGGTTGGCCTCCGTCACCGTGGCGCGGTGGATCTTGCTGGTCATCATGGTCCGCAGCATTACTGGGCCTCCTCCAGGAACCCGGTGCCGATCGCGATGCCCACGTTGTCCAGCAGGCGGGTGGTGCCGACCCTGGCCGCCACCAGGAGGCGGCCGTCGCCCTTCTCCGGGGCCGCGCCGAGGTCCGGCGCACGCAGCTCGAGGTACTGCACGTCGATCTCGGGGCGGGAGGCGAGCACCTCGTTCGCCGCCGCCAGGATGGCGGGCTCGCCGCCCTGCGCGGCGTAGGCGCCGGCGAGCAGCGCGGCCGAGAGCGCGGTGGCGGCCTCCCGCTCCGCCTCGGAGAGGTACACGTTGCGCGAACTCATCGCAAGGCCGTCGGCCTCGCGGACCGTCGGGACGCCGACGATCTTGACGTCCATGTCGAGGTCGGTCACCATCTGCCGCACGAGAACCAGCTGCTGGTAATCCTTCTCGCCGAAGTAGGCGGTGTGGGGCCGCACGATGTTCAGCAGCTTGTTCACCACGGTGAGCATCCCGGCGAAGTGGGTGGGTCGGCTGTCCGCCTCGAGGCCCTCGCCGGCCGGACCGGGGTGGATCGTGGTGCGCGGCCCGTTCGGGTACATCTCCGCCGCCGAGGGCGCGAACACGAGCTCCACGCCCGCGGCGCGCAGCTTCGCCACGTCGGCGTCCAGAGTGCGCGGGTAGGCGTCCAGATCCTCGCCGGCGCCGAACTGCAGCGGGTTGACGAAGATCGAGACCACCACGACGGCGCCGTTGAGCTTGGCCGCGTGCACCAGCTCCAGGTGGCCGGCGTGCAGCGCGCCCATGGTGGGTACGAAGGCGATCTGCCTGCCGGTGGCCTTCAGCGCCGAGGTCACCCTGGTCAGCTGCGCCGGGTCGTGGTGCACGGTCAGCGCACCGGGGGTGAACGGGCGGGTGGGAGCGCTCATCGGTCTTCCTCAGTTCGGTTGTCGAGGGCCGGTTCGATCATGACTGATGTTCCGGATTGTGCTGCCGCGCGCCGGGATTGGGCGCGGTAGGCCTCTGCTATCAAGGGGCCGTCCACGGCGTCGACGGTACGGATCGCCGCCAGGTGCCCGGCCACCGTCTTCGCGTCGCCGCGGGCGGCCGGCCCGGTCAGCGCGGCGGGGCCGCGGGCGAGGGCGTTGTCCAGCGCGGCGCGGGCGAGCGGTGCGAGCACCCGCTCGGCGGGCGCATCGGCGGGGCCCCCGCCCAGGAATTCGGGGTCGTCGAGGCCGAGCCCACCCGCGAGGGCCGCGCGCAGCGCGACCACGGCATCGTCGACCAGGGCCACCAGGTGGTTCGCGCCGTGGGCGAGCGCCGCGTGGTACAGCGGGCGCGAGGCCTCGGGTACACGCACCGGCTCCGCGCCCAGTTCGAGGGCCAGCGCCTGCCCCACCGCGTGCCCGATCTCGTCGGTGGCGGTGATCCCGATGCAGCACTGCGCGATCCGCGCGGCGTCCTCCGGGGAGTCGACGAACGTCATGGCCGGGTGGAAGGCGATCGTGGTGCAGCCGAGGAGGGCGAGCGGCGCGAGCACCCCGACGCCGAGCGCACCCGAGGTGTGCAGCACGATCGCCGACGGGTTGATC
>JBEBXD010000145.1:0-7483 GCA_040391845.1 Tsukamurella paurometabola
CCACGATCATCGCGCCCAGCGAGTTCGTGGGCACGATCATGGAGCTGTGCCAGTCGCGGCGCGGCGAACTGGGCGGCATGGACTACCTCTCCGAGACCCGCGTGGAGCTGCGCTACACGCTCCCGATGGCGGAGATCATCTTCGACTTCTTCGACTCGCTCAAGTCGCGGACCCGCGGCTACGCGTCCCTCGACTACGAGGAGGCGGGGGAGCAGCTCTCGGATCTGGTGAAGGTCGACATCCTGCTGCAGGGCGAGGCGGTCGACGCGTTCAGCGCGATCGTGCACCGCGATGCGGCGCAGGCCTACGGGAACAAGATGACGGTCAAGCTCAAGGAGCTGATCCCGCGCCAGCAGTTCGAGGTGCCGGTGCAGGCCGCGATCGGCTCGAAGATCATTGCGCGCGAGAACATCCGCGCCATCCGCAAGGACGTGCTCGCCAAGTGCTACGGCGGCGACATCAGCCGTAAGCGCAAGCTGCTCGAGAAGCAGAAGGAGGGCAAGAAGCGGATGAAGACCATTGGCAGGGTCGACGTGCCGCAGGAGGCCTTCGTGGCCGCCCTCTCCTCCGACGCCGCCTCCGACAAACCCAAGGGCAAGTAGGCCCGGCGGTGGCGGCACCGTCGGACCCGGCGGTTCCGGGCACGGGACCGCGGGCCCGGCAGGACCTGTCACGGTTCGCTCTGCTGTCGATCGCCACGGCGCTCGTGGTGATCGGCCTGAAGATCGCCGCGTGGCGGCTGACCGGGTCGGTGGGCCTGCTCTCGGACGCCGCCGAATCGTCGGTGAACCTGGTCGCGGCCGTCGCCGCCTTCGTGGCGCTGAAGGTGGTCGCGAAGCCCGCCGACGAGGATCACAACTTCGGGCACACCAAGGCCGAGTACTTCTCCGCGGTGCTCGAGGGCGTGATGATCGTGGTGGCGGCGGCCGTGATCCTGGTCTCCGCAGTGGACCGGTTGCTCGACCCGCGGGACCTCGAGCATGTCGGGCCGGGCCTCGCGATCTCGGTCGGTGCGACGGTGCTCAACGCTCTCGTCGGGCTGTACCTGATCCGCGTGGGTCGCAGGCACCGGTCGCCGGCGCTGCAGGCCGACGGGAAGCATCTGCTCACGGACGTGTGGACCACGGCCGGGGTGATCGTGGGCGTGCTGCTGGTCGCGCTCACCGGGTGGCTGCCGCTGGATCCGCTGATCGCGATCGCGGTGGCGGTGAACATCCTGATCGTGGGGGCGCGGCTGGTGTGGCAGTCGGGCGCCGGGCTGATGGACGCGGCCCTGCCCGCGGAGGAGCGGGCGCGGATCGACGAGGTCCTGGACCACCACCGTCGCGCGGGAATCGACTTCCACGACGTGCGTTCCCGCGAGTCCGGGCACGAGCGGTTCCTACAGCTGCACATGCTGGTCCCGGGGGACTGGACAGTGCAGCACGCCCACGACGTGACGGAGCGGGTCGAGGCGGACCTGGACGCCGCGATCGACGACCTCCGCATCACCGTTCACGTCGAGCCGATCGACGACCCCCGGGCGTACGAGGACTGGCGCCTGGACTGATTCAGGCGAGCTTCGCCTCGAGTCCCAGGAAGCGACCGTAGTCCGCGGCGGGTTCCGCGAGGCGCCGCTTCGCGGCGGCGGCGATCCGCGTGAACGGCTCGATGGTCACGGTGACCGCCTTCGAGGTGGTCCTCCGGCTCCACACCCCCACGATCTCGCCGTCGATCACCACCATCGGCTTGAACACGCCGTTGCGCCCCGGCACGATCCGGGAGAGGTACGACTCGTCGAGCTGCGGTGCGCGGGAACCGTATCCGATGATGTACTCGTCGAACGCGGGCAGCAGGAGGGGGCGGGTCAGGGCCTCGTCGACCTGCGCGTCGGTGATGTCGACGGTGCCGGGAGCCGCCAGGTAGGTGGCCCCCGCCAGCGTCACCGTCTCGACGGCCGCGCCGGCGGCCTCGATCCCCGCGTCGACGACGCCCATCGGGAGGTACGCCCACTTGCCGATGTCCTGGCGGGTCACCGGCCCGCGGGCGCCGACGAACCGGGCGACCACCTCTCCGGCACCGTGCTCCGGCGCACGGCGCTCCGCGATCCAGTCGTCGGCGAGGGCGAAGGTATCGGTCTTCGCGGTGGGGTCGGCGAACACGATGGCCATGAGCTCGGTGAGGTGGCGCAGCACGTGCCCGGCCTGGCCGGTGTCCAACTCGATACCCGTCTGCGCGCAGGCGGTGACCAGGTCGGCGCGGGTGAGCACCTTCCCGCCGGCGAGCGCCTCCCGGACTGCGCGTTCGGCACCGTCGACCATGGCGTCGGTGAGCCCGAGTTGCGGGCGTCGCTTCGCGGCCTCGGCCCGCGACCGGTCGGTGAGTGCCGCACTGAGCCAGTGCACGTCGTCCGCGGCCGTCACCTGCAGGGTGCCCCGCGAGGGGCGGTTCCGCACGATCCTGCGCTCGGCGAGATCGGTGAGCACGGCACCGTCGGACGGGTGATCGGAGGCGCGCAGCGAGAGCGCCCAGCGGGCGGCGGCGCCGTCCTGCGCCTGGATCGCGAGCATGCCGCGCGCGGCGTCCTCGGCGGTGCGCCAGTCGCGCACGCCCGGCACGAGGCCCTGGGCGCGCAGCCGCAGCGCGCGGACGCGGCGGATCTCGGGGTCGGCGGATCTGGTGGTGCCCATGGCGGAATCCTGCCACGGGCGTAGCCTCGTCGGTGTGTGGAACACCTGGCTGACGCGCACTCTGAACATCGACCTGCCGATCCTCGGCGCCCCCATGGGCGGCCGCGCGGGAGGTGAGCTGGCGGGGCACGTGACCGCGGCGGGCGGGCTCGGCATGATCGGGGCGGCGCGGTACGCGACCCCGCCCTGGCTGGCGGAACAGGCAGAGCTGGTGCGGCGCGCGGCCGGGTCGGAGGCGCCGATGGCGTTCGGGCTGATGACGTGGTCGCTGGACCAGGACGATGCGCTGCTCGACGCGGTGCTCGCCTACTCGCCGGCGCTGGTGTCGCTCTCCTTCGGCGATCCCGCGCCGTACGTGCAGCGCGCCAAGGACGCAGGGGCCGTGGTGATCTCGCAGATCAACTCCGTGGAGGACCTACGTACGGTCGAGGCGGCGGGGGTCGATGCGGTCGTCGCGCAGGGAGGCGAGGCGGGCGGGCACACGGGCCGGGTCGCGACGCTGCCGCTGCTGCAGGAGGTGTTGCGCGCCACCGACCTTCCCGTGCTCGCCGCGGGCGGGATCGGCACCGGCGCGGGGCTCGCCGCGGTGCTCGCCGCCGGGGCGCAGGGCGCGCTGATCGGCACCGCCCTGCTCGCCTCGCCGGAGACGGTGGGCCCGGAGTACGCCGTACCGGCCCTGCTCAAGGCCGGCAGCGCCGACACGGTGTACACCGACGTGTTCGACAAGGCGCGGCACCAGCCGTGGCCCGCGCGCTGGTTCGGTCGGGCGCTCGCCAACGACTTCACCGCCCGCTGGCACGACGGCGACGGCGCCGAGCCCTCGTCGGGCTCGGAGGAGGCCGTGAGCGCCGCCTACGACGGTGCGATGCCAGAGGTGGGCGTCGTGTACGCGGGCCAGGCGGCGGGCCTCGTCGATGAGGAGCGCCCCGCACGCGAGGTGATCGCGTCGATCGCGGCCGATGCCGAGGCGCGGCTGCGCGCCGCGGCGGGGGTGCTGTCCTGATGGCCGGCCCCGTCGCACCGAGGATCACGCCCCTGCGCCTCGGCGACCTGGAGGTGGGCGACACCGACGAGCTGATGCCGGGCGACAGCGAGGACCGGCGGAGGTTCGCCGGGCCCACCGTGAAGGGGCGCGACCTGAGCGGCATCACGTTCAGCGAGTGCGAGCTCGCGGGCTGGGAGGTGCGCGACGCCGTCTTCACCGAATCGTCGTTCCTGGAGACGCGGATCACCGCGCTGTTCGCGACCGGGTTCCGGGCCTCGCGGTCGACGCTGCGGCAGGTGGAGGTCGACGATGCCCGGATCGGCGCCGTCGAACTGATGGACTCGAAGCTGCGGTCGGTCGTGTTCACCGGTGTCCGTCTGGGTTTCGTGAATCTGCGGGGAGCCACGCTCACCGATGTGGTGTTCCGGGAGTGCGTGCTCGACGGCATCGACGCCGCCGATGCGACGCTGACCCGGGTGGCGTTCGAGGACTGCACGGCCGGTGAGCTGGACGCGACCCGTGCGACGGTGAAGGACGTGGACCTGCGCGGCCTGCGGGTGGAGCGGCTCCGCGGTCTCGAGGCGCTCTCGGGCGCCACCATGTCGCACCTGCAGGTGGTGAGCCTGGCCGAGGTGTTCGCCGCCCATCTGGGTATCACCGTCACGGATTGAGGTTCGTTCCGCGCGTGCTCCTCACCGTGCGGGCCACGACGAGTGGTGATGCCCAGGACCGGCCAGAACCAGACCAGTCCCGTGGAGCTACTCGGTGCCGCTCCGCAATCTCCCTTGCCCGTGGGAAGGGCGGCTGGGCGGGCGGTAAGTTCGAGGTGTGACCGTCGACGCCGTTCTCGCCCCCAGTACCCTGCCCTTCGCGCTCCCGGACTTCGCCGTGTTCGCGGACGCCGACTTCGAGGCCGCGTTCGCCGAGGGTTTCACCCGGCACCTCTCCGAGATCGCGGCGATCGCCGAGAATCCCGAACCCGCCTCCTTTGCGAACACGATCGAGGCGATGGAGCGCGCCGGGCAGGACCTGGGGCGGGTGGCGGCCGTGTTCTTCTCGCTCGGTTCCACGGACCGGACCGACGCCCTGGAGGCGGCGCAGGCGGCGATCTCACCCCTGTGGTCCGCGCACTACGACGCGATCCTGATGGACCCCGCGCTGTTCGGCCGGATCGACGAGTTGTTCGCCCGGCGCGGCGAACTCGGCCTGGATCCCGAGCAGCTCCGGCTGCTCGAGCGCTACCACCTCCGGTTCACGCGCGCCGGTGCGGGACTCGATGCCGCGGCGCAGGAACGGCTCCGCGCGTTGAACACCGAGCTCGCCGAGCTGACCACCGAGTTCTCCCGGCGAACCCTTGCCGAGACCAATGCCTCCGCGGTGCATTTCGAGTCGGAGGCCGAGCTCGACGGACTGGAGGCGGACGCCATCGCCGCCGCTCGGGACGCCGCCGCGGCCGCCGGCCGTGACGGCTACCTTCTGGCGCTCGGCTATCCGCTGAACCAGCCGAACCTCGCACGGCTCACGAACCGCGAAGCGCGGCGGAAGGTGTTCGAGGCATCGTCGGGCAGGAACACGCGCGGCGGCGAGAACGACACCCGCGCCCTGATCGCCCGGATCGCGGGCCTGCGCGCCGAGCGGGCCGCGCTGTTCGGTTACCCGCACCACGCCGCGTACCAGATCGCCGACCAGACCGCCGGTACCGCCGAAGCGGCGCAGCGGATGTTGCGGGACCTCGCGGCACCGGCCGCCCGCAACGCCGCCGCCGAGCGGGCCGAACTCGAGGAGCTCGCCGGCCACGCGATCGAGGCCTGGGACTGGCCCTACTACGCCCGCCTCGCGGAGCAGCGCGCGCAGGCGGGGGAGGGCGCGCAAGCGGGGGAGGGCGCGGGCGACGGCCCGCGGCTCAGCGACTACCTCGAGCTGGACTCCGTCATCGAGAAGGGCGTCTTCGAGGCCGCCGCGCGCATGTACGGGCTCGGCTTCAGCGAGCGTACGGATCTCGCTCTGCACCATCCGGATGCGCGGGCCTGGCAGGTCACCGGGCCCGACGGTACGCCGCTCGGCCTGTTCGTCGGGGACTACTTCGCGCGCCCGAGCAAGCGCGGCGGGGCGTGGATGACGAGCTTCGTGGATCAGTCGCGACTCCTCGGTGCGCAGCCGGTGATCATCAACGTGTGCAACTTCGTCAAGCCGCCGGCCGGGCGGCCGGCGTTGCTGAGCCGCGACGAGGTGACCACCGTGTTCCACGAGTTCGGGCACGCGCTGCACGGACTGCTCAGTGACGTGACGTACCCGTACTTCTCGGGCACCAGCGTGCCGCGCGACTTCGTCGAGTTCCCCTCGCAGTTCAACGAGATGTTCGCGGCGTGGCCCACCGTACTCGACGGCTACGCGCGTCACCATCGGACGGGAGAGTCTCTGCCCCAGCGCCTTCGGGAGGCGGTTCTCGAACCGGGTACGCGGGGTGAGGGATTCGGCACCGTCGAATACCTGGGCGCCGCGGTGATCGACCTGGCCTGGCACACCCTTGCGCCCGGCACCGTGATCGACGATGTGGAGGGGTTCGAGGCGCGGGCCCTCGCCGATGCCGGGCTGGACGTGGCGGGGGTGCCGCCGCGTTACCGGGGCCCGTTCTTCAATCACATCTTCTCGGGCGGGTACAGCGCCGGTTACTACAGCTACATCTGGTCGGAGGTGCTCGACGCCGACGCCTCCGCGTGGTTCGCCGCGCACGACGGCCCGACGCGGGCGAACGGCGAGAAGCTGCGCGCCGCAGTGCTCTGCCGCGGGGGCAGCGTGGACGCCTTGCAGGCCTACCGCGACTTCCGCGGTGGTGATCCGGATATCGCGCCGCTGCTCGAGCGGCGCGGGCTGAACTGACGGGGCCTGAATTGACGGGGCCTGGACTGCCGGGCCCGATCTGACGGGGCGCGGTGGCGGTTGCCCACCACCGCGCCGACATGTCAGGAGACGATCACACCGCGGGGATCGGTACGTGCGTCCCGGTCCGCCGCTGCGCGACGAATGTCACGGGCGCGGAAGTCCAGCCCGTCGTGATCGCCCGTCAGCCACACGAGGAAGCCGACGAACGCGAGAATTGCCAGCACGCTGAGCATCTCATCCTCCTAGAATCGTAGAAACCTCTGATAGGTAGCAACCCTTAACCTATCGCTAGTGTTCCTCCTGGTCCAGGTGATGCTTGCCACGTGACCCCCGCCACGACCGGCGAGGCACGGGCGGTTCAGCGACTGGGCGCGTTCGCCGTCGTGGCCCGTGGTGCTCCGGACAGCGGGGTGTACCCGAGTGACTTCCCATTGGACGGACGTCCCGAAATCGAGATTCTTGCGCGGCACGGTGCCGACCGGTCCCGCGGACGGCACGAATCCACGGAATGTGCATTCCTCGCAGTTGTTCTCGCGCGGATCGGCGACGTAGTAACCGCCGACAGTATCGACTGCGGCCTGCACTCCGAGAATCGCCGCGATGAAGCAAGCGAAGGAGAGCGCGACCCCACGGAGTGATGAGAGCAGAATCCGTTTCGGCGCGTCCGACTCGGACCCAGCGTGCTCCGGCGGACCAGTCATACGACAAAGTACATCACAGATACGCGGACCGAGATCGTTCGCGAGAAGCGTGTACGAAGAATCGGCCAGAGATGGTGTTCGAAGGGGCTGGCGTGATCGCAAACGTGGGCGTAGCATGAAGGTATGGCGCTGCCCACCGCATTACAGGCTTTACCTGGGGAGTTGATTCCCTCGGGTCTGGCCGGTGTGTGCGGTCGGGAGCGGGACGTCGCCGGAGTGTTGTTCGAACAACGAGCGGCGGAGAA
>JBEBXD010000146.1:0-7413 GCA_040391845.1 Tsukamurella paurometabola
CGAACCCGCGTAGCTAGTTTGGAAGACTAGGGCTCTACCATTGAGCTACGCCCGCGTGCGTCTCGGCGACGCGCGAGACATGTTACGGCATGCCGGAGGTGAGGCGGAAACCCGCCGGTCGCGAGCGGTCCGGCTCACCGGAAGTCGATCGGCACCATCGGCACGTCCACGTGCGGGGCCTCGGCGAACCGGCCCGCGCGCACCGTCGGCGCCCACCAATGGATCGTGTTCAGTGCGAACGGAACCGGGCGCAGCACATGCCGCGCGCCGGCGAACTCTGCGCTCGCCTCCTCGAGGGTTCGATGGAGCGCCCCGGCTGACCGGCGCCCAGTGCGGACGCCACGACGAGGACGGCGTCGCAGCCGTCGAGCAGCACCGCATCGGGCTCACGGAAAGTTGAAAAGAGTACATCTGCAATGCAGGATGGGTGTCGTGAATCCCGACGGAAGCGGCAATCAGCCCGAAGCAGGCTCGGACGGCCAGTGGGGCGGGCCCCCGCCCGGCTACCCGCAGCCCGGCTATCCCCAGCCGGGCCAGTGGGCGCAGGGCCACCCGCAGCCGGGTCCCGCCGGCTGGGGCGCGCCGGCGCCGGAGGTCAAGGTCGGCATCGTCCCGCTGCGCCCGCTGGACCTCGGAACGATCTACGGCGGTGCGTTCGGCGCCATCCGCGCCAACCCCGGCGTGATGGTGGGGTTGACGGCGGTGTTCGTCGTGATCTCCGGGGTGATCACCTTCCTCGCGCAGCTCCCGGCCGTCGGAGTCCGCGTGGACCCCGACGCGGAGAGCGGTGAGTTCTTCGGCGATCTCGCCGCCTCGACGGGGCTCGGCTACGGCGTCGAGCTACTCGCGGCCGTGGTCATGCTCATCCTCACGGCGGCGCTCACGCTGACCGTTGCCCGCGCGGTGATGGGGGAGCGGACCGCCGTGGCGCAGGCGGTGCGCTCGGTGCTGCCCCGGTTCCTCTCGCTGCTCGGCCTCACCGTGCTGCAGATTCTCGTCGTGCTCGTTCCCCTCCTCCTGGTGGGCGGCCTGCTGGCCGCGGTGGCGATCGTGGCGGGCGAGGGCGGGCCGATCGTGGCGGTACTCCTCGCGCTGCTGCTGTTCGCGCTGTTGGCAGTCGGGTACCTGGCGATCATGCCGATGTTCTCGCTGGCCTACCCGGCGGTGGTGCTCGAACGCCTCGGCCCGATCGCCGCGCTCCGGCGCGGTTACGAGCTGCAGCGCCCGGGCTTCTGGCGGGTGCTGGGAATCCTCGTGTTCGCCTACGTCATCGTCGCCGTCGTAGGGCTCGTCATCGTGTTGCCGTTCGGCATCATCGCAGGAGTGATCGACGGCGGCGACGGGCTCGACAACCTGGCCGGCCATACGGTGCCGGCGCTCGCCATCGGGACCGTGGGGGCGGCGGTCGCCCAGCTGGTGACGGCGCCGTTCCTCGCCGGGGTGCAGACGCTGCTGTACGTCGATCAGCGGATGCGCAACGAACAGCTCGATCAGGTGCTGCGCGACGAGGCGGTCCGCCGCTGGCGGACCGGGGCCCCGGGCGTCCCCACCGACGCGCTGTGGGCGCACAGGCCCCAGGCGGCACCGTCGACCTGGTACTGAGGCGGGAGGCGATCAGGCCCGTTCGCGGGCCACGACCCACCGGCTGATCGGCGTCCGCAGCATCAGGTCCACGAACAACAGCGACATGGCGAGCACCACGAGGGTGAGTGCCGCGGTGCGCATCGTCGCCGACCCGGGGAACCAGCTGCCGAGCAGGTCGAAGAATCCGACCTTGCCGAGGATGTCGAGCATCAGCGGATGTACGGCGAAGACGCCGAACGCCCGCACCGTCGCATAGGACACCACGCGCGCGCCGACGGCCCGACCCGAGGCGCGCAGGTCGTCCCACATCATCGCGCCCAGCCACAGCAGTACCGTGCCGCCGACGTACCAGGGCAGGTACAGCGGATTCCACGCCGTGGTGGCGCCCACGGGAACCGCACCGGGTTCGGTGTCGCGCAGGTAGGCGAGCAGGCTGAAGACGCCCGCCGCGAGGCACACGGCGGCCACCCGGAGCGCGTGCGAGCGCAGCCACGCGCTCACGGCCTCGTAGTGCTGCGCCGCCAGCATGCCGATCGCCATGAACAGCACGTACATGGGCAGCAGCTTCCACATGTGGTTGAACAGCGTGTCCCACGGTTCACCCGAGGGGCGCGGCGCGTACTGGTAGAGCGCGAAGAACCCGAGCTGGATGACCGCCGCCGTGCACAGCACCGCCCACGGGTGGTTCACCAGGCGGCGCGACAGCGCCTGCAGGGCCGGGAAGAACAGGTAGATCTGCATCGAGATGAGCAGGAAGTACAGCTGGTACTTGGCGTCGCCGGTGAAGGCGTGCCGCACCAGGTCGCCCAGCCAGCGGCCGAACGAGGGGAACGGGTCGCCGTCGATCAGCAGGTGGTCCGTCACCGAGTAGACGAGGGTCCACACCAGGTAGGGGGCCACGATGAGCCCGAAGCGTTTGCGCCAGAACTCGCGCGCCGTCATCGTGCGGCCGCGCATGCTCAGGACCAGCACGAACAGGGTCACGGCGACGAAGCCGTACCGGGTCAGGTGCAGCGCCGCGGAGATCAGCCCGGTCTGGCGGATCACGTCCGGGGTGTAGTTGATCGTGGTCACGCAGTGCGCGAACACGACACCGAGGAACAGCAGCACCCGCGTGAGGTCGGCGGTCTGTTCACGTTTCGGCTTCGCCGGCGCCGTCTCGGGCGCGGCGAGCTGCTGCGTCTTCGTCGTTTCGATGGTGGGCACCACCCTGGTGTCGTGCATTGGGCTGAGCGTCTTAACCCGGGCTGTGGTCTGCGTTGGTTCGATATCCTACGTGATCGCGGGCACGAACCCCGCCGCGCCGGACTCCGTGTCCGTTCACGGCGCCGAGGTGATCAACGGGATCGCCTGTTCGTCCACCGTCCACGCCCCGTGATGGCCCAGCATCCGCGATTCCATCGGCTCCTGGCTCGGCGTCACCAGCACAGACCGTCCCTCGGCGACCGCGAGCACGTGGCCGATGCGATGCGCGACCACGGGGTTCGGCGGCGTGGATCCGAACCAGTGCTCGTCGAGGGCCTGCTCCCGGGTCACCACGCGCGCGTGCGCGCCCAGGGTCTCCGTCCAGCGCGCGAGTACGTCGTCCACGTGATGCCCCCGCGCGAGATACACGTGCCGCACCCTGGCCTCCCCGGCGATGATCCGCACGCCGCGCTGCAGGGCGGGCAGCGCGTCCAGGTTCACCAGCGACTCGGCCGTGATCATGCCGTGGTCGCCCGTGGCCACCACCGTGCAGGTGGCGGGCAGGTCCGCCAGGAGGTCGGCGAACATCGCGTCCACGGCGCGCAGGACCGCGATCCACTCCGGCGAGCCCGGGCCGTGTACGTGGCCGGCCGCGTCGAGGAGCCCGGTGTAGGCGTAGGCGAACCGCCGGGCCGCCGTATCGTGCCGGGCGACGGCGAGCACCCCGTCGCGGACCTCGTCGAGCGTGGATGCGGCGTGCAGCACCCCGGCCGCCCGGAACGACGCCCTCGTCAGCCCCGAACTCTCCTGGTAGGCGGGCACCACGTAGTGGATCTCGGCGCCCGCATCGGCCAGGTCCTCGAGCCGGCTGCGGCGGCGCTGCATCTCCCGGGGCGGGTGCGATTCCCGCGCGTCGGGGCCGCTGGCCCCGTCGATGGTCCAGCGCAGTGAGTTGAACAGGCGCCGGCCGTGCTCGTCGGGGACCCCGAAGCTGTATCCGACGATGCCGTGCGCCGCGCACGGCGCGCCCAGCGCGAGGCTGGAGAGGCTGGTCGCCGTGGTCGCCGGGAACCCGGCGTCGAGCGAGGTGCGTACGTGGGCGGCCAGCGTCGGCGCCTCCGCGGCGTGCCTGCGCAGCAGCTCGGCCCCGAGCCCGTCGATCAGCAGGAGCACCACGTCGCGCTCCACCCGCAGGCCGAGCGGATTCTCGGTCGCGATCCCGAAAGCGCTACAGACCGAGGGTAATACGTCGGCGAGCGTCCCGGTCATCCATCGATCGTAGCGTCAGCGAACAGTGCACAGGCGCGAACGCCGGGGGTCTGACCGGGCCGGCGATCAGGTGATCGCGGAGGGGATCAGGGTCGCGACCCCGTCCTCAACGAGGAGCGCCTGATCGTCGTTCACCCGGGTCAGCGGGAATCGGTCGCCGTACGTGCGGATCACGTCGTCGATCACCGAGAGGGGGTACGGGGGGAGGGCCCCGTCGGCGTGCGGGATGACGACGGTGTCGATCAGGCCCAGGCCCGTGAAGTCGGTGACGCCGCGCGCGTCGGCGGGGTCGTCGAGCGGGGCGACCGGCTCGATGTTCGGGCCCGCGACCACCGATCCCGCGCTGAGGCCGATGTAGGGGAGTCCGGCGCGGACCTTCCGCGTGAGCACCTCGCCGGTGCCGTTGCTCTGCAACGCTCCGAGCAGGACGAAGGTGTGCCCGCCGCACAGGTACACGGCGTCCACCGTGCTCAGGTCGGACTCGAAATCGGCGGCGTCGCGGTACTTCCCGGCCGTCATCCGGGTGAGGCGGAAGCCGAGGTCGGTGAGCTGATTCCACTCGAACGAGCTGTACGGCTGGTCCGCGTACGGGGCGCCCGCATCGTCGATGAAGCCGATCCGCACGGCGCTCGGCTCACGGCCGGTGTGCCGGCGGAGGAACGCGGGAAGGGCGCCTGCGTTGAGTGAGAGCAGCAAGAGGTTCACGGTCGCGACGATACGTGCTCTGCGCGCCGGGATGCGGCGTGATGGCCGCAACACAAGGGAATGTTGTTTACTGTTGTGACAGATGTGGTGATACGGAGGTCCGGTATGCGCGCTCGAACCCTGGTGGCAGTGGTCGCGGGTGGCGCCGCACTGCTCGCCGGCTGCTCCGCCACCTCGACCGGGAACGGTGCCGGCGTCACCGTGATCCGTGGGGGCGTGGGGCCGGGCGTCGCGACGCCCGCTCCCGCGACGCCGGCGCCGGTGACCACCGACTCGGCCGCGGAGTCGAGTTCGGCCGCACCGTCGCCGGACCCGGCGGCGACGGCGATCGCCCTGCCCGAGAACGGCAACGGCTACACGTTCATCGAGACCCGTAGCGGCCGCACCCGGTGTCGGATCAGCGAGACCAGCGCCGGCTGCCAGCTCGTCTTCGACGAGCCGCGCCCGCGCACCGAGTCCGGCGACGAGGCCAATGGCGTCAACGTGACCCGCGACGGCGAGATGACCTTCGTTCTCGGCGACCTCGGGTACATCGATCCGATCGCATTGGACTACAAGACCTACACCGCCCGCGGTTGGTACATCGTCGCCAATCGGTACGGGACCGCCTTCACCAACCGCACCACGGGGCACGGGATGGTCGTGAGTACCGCGGGCGCGACGCGCTTCTGACCGCCCCTCGGCGGCGGCGGGCTACCGTGGGGTGGTGATCACGACGACGGCCTCCGCGCCGCCCGTCGTCGCGAAGCGGTGCGGCCCCGAACTCGTCCATGAATGCGAATCCCCCTGCTGCACCGTCGCTTCCGATCCCACCGGGCCCACGGTGAGCGCACCGTCGACCACGGTGAGGTGCTCGCGGACCGCCGGGCCGTGCCCGGGGGAGACGTGATCGGAGCCGGCGGGGAACTCCAGGCGGAACACCTCGACGGTGACGTGCGGCAGGTGGCGCACCGAGAGCAGCACGGTGCGCATGCTCCCGCCGGCGACGCCGTGCGCGCCGGGGGACTCGCCGACGAGCGCGGTGAGCGGCACGTCCAGCGGGCCGCACAGGGCGTAGAGGGTCTCGAGGGTGGGGTTGCGGCCGCCGGCCTCGATCTCCGAGAGTGAGCCCTTGCCCACCCCCGCCCGCCGCGCGAGCTCGGACAGGCTGAGTCCGCGCTCGGTGCGCAGCTCGGTCAGGCGTCGGCCGACGTCGGGGGAGGCCATGCGGCCATGATACGTTCTGTTCATGGAACGTTCTGAGAACGGAACGATGGTGCCGGTCGGGGCGGGCGTCGTGACCGCCCTGGTCGGCTACACGTCGGCGTTCGCGGTCGTACTCGCCGGGCTCCGCGCGATGGGCGCGACGCCGGGCCAGGCCGCGTCCGGGCTGCTCGCCGTCACGGTCACCATGGGCGCCGCCTCCGCGCTCCTGTCCTGGCGGTACCGGATGCCGATCGTCAGCGCCTGGTCCACGCCCGGCGCGGCGCTGCTCGCCACGACCGGCGCCGTCGCCGGCGGCTGGCCCGCGGCCGTCGGAGCGTTCGTGGTGTGCGGCGTGCTGTTCGTGCTCACCGGGCTGTGGCCGGCGCTCGCGCGCTGGGTGCAGCGGATCCCCGCGCCGATCGCGCAGGCGATGCTCGCCGGCGTGCTGCTGCCGCTGTGCATCGCGCCGGTGACCTCGCTCGCCGAACACCCCTGGGCCGTCGCGCCCGTGCTGGTGGTGTGGCTCGTGCTGCTGCGGCTCCGGCCGCGGTGGGCGGTGCCGCTCGCGTTCGTCGCCGCGCTGGTCGTCATCGCGGTGGCGCTCGTCCGCAGCGACGCCGTCCCCGCCGTCTCCGAACTCGTCCCGCACGTCGAGTGGACCACGCCGTCCCTGACGCTGCAGGCCCTCACCGGGGTCGTGCTGCCGCTGTACATCGTCACAATGGCCTCGCAGAACATTCCGGGCGCCGCGGTGCTCGGCACCTACGGCTACACGGTGCCGTGGCGGCCCGCACTCGCCGTGACCGGCGTGGGAAGCGTGCTGGGGGCGCCGTTCGGTGGCCACGCGATCAACCTGGCCGCCATCAGCGCCGCGCTCGCCGCGGGTCCCGATGCCGGGCCGGACACCTCGCGCCGCTGGATCGCCGGCGTCACCTCCGGCATCACCAATCTCGTTCTCGGCGTGGTGAGTACGGGGCTCACGGCCGTGGTGCTCGCGGCGCCCGACGGGGTGATCCAGGCCGTCGCGGGCGTCGCGCTGGTCGGGGCGTTCGCCGCCGCCTGCGCGGGCGCCATGGCGGCGGAGGAGGCGAGGATCCCGGCGGCGGTGACCTTCATCGTCGCGGCATCGGGGACCACGGTGGCGGGCGTCGGGTCCGCGTTCTGGGCGCTGGTGATCGGCGTTCTCGTTCATCTGGCCCTCGGGGCCGGACGCGGGCGGTAGCGTCGATCCATGGCCATCGAACTCGAGAACGTCGCCATCGCGGTGCGCGACCTGGACGCGACCATCGCCTTCTTCGAGGACCTCGGGCTCACGGTGATCGGGCGGCAGACGGTCAGCGGCGAATGGGCGGACACCGCCGTCGGGCTGGACGGGAACCACGCGAGGATCGCGATGCTCCAGACCCCGAACGGTACGGGCCGGATCGAGCTGTTCGAGTACATCCATCCCGACGCGATCGAGACGGAACCGACGCTGCCCAACGA
>JBEBXD010000147.1:0-7374 GCA_040391845.1 Tsukamurella paurometabola
TGATACGGTTGTCTTTTAACTCGCGGCGCACCGTGGTCTGGGTGGCGTACTGTGCGCGGAGCCCCTGGGCGGGGAGCAGCCCGGCCGCGTCCACGGGCAGTGCTTCGGCGGCCACGGCGCCGAGCGCGCGGCGGACCGCCGCGGCCGCCCGGAAGTACGGCGGCGCGCGGCCGACGACCCGGGGCTCGCCCGATCCGATGACCACCGCCGCCACCAGCCCCGGCCGTTCGCTCCGCAGCACCGTCGACCGGATCGTCACCCGCTGGCCCGGCACCAGGGCTCCGAGGTCGTGGGTGGCCCCGAGCAGGAGCACCCCTCCCCGCGCCGGAACCGCGTCCTCGGCACGGACCGCGAGCGCGGTGCTCGCCACCAGCACACGGGAGGCGTCCAGGTGCCCGCCCGGCTCGCCTGACCGCTGCCGCGGCCACTCGTCGATCCTCAGCAGCACCTCCACCGACCCGGCCCCGTCGAAGTCCGCGATCGACGCCCGCTCCCTGTCGTGCACCCGCACCGCGACCGATGCCGCGACGCCCGCACCCAGGCCCGCCGCCGCCGCCAGCGCGAGGCAGATCACCTGGACCGCCGGGCGGGCGTCCCGCCGCCGCAGCACCGCCGCACCCACTGCGGCCACCGCCAGCGCTGCGGCCGTCCACCACGCGGCCGCCGCGGAGACGAGCGCGACCGCGGCCGCCGCCCAGCAGACCAGAGCCGCCGGGAGCAGCCGCAGGTCGAGCTGCTCGCGCACGTCACACCGTGGCCATCGGCTTGATCTTCGCGAGCTTCGCGTCGCCGATCCCACTCACCTTGCCGAGATCGTCGACGGTGCGGAACGGCCCGTTCTGCTCCCGGTAGGCGATGATCGCGGCGGCGGTCGCCGCGCCCACGCCCGGCAGCCGGTCGAGTTCGGCGGCGCTCGCGGTGTTGATGTTCACCGAGCCCCCGGCCGCGCCCACCGCGCCTGCCGAGGCGGCACCGGACGTCCCCGGGGCGGGCGACCCCGGGGCGGGCGCGCCCGCCGCGGCGGAGCCCGAGTGCACCGAGCTCCGCAGTGCGACACCCGCTTTCGGATCGACCACGCCGACCACCACCTGATCGCCGTCGCGCAGGGGCTGCGCCAGGTTCAGGCTCGCCGTATCGGCCCCGCCGAGCGTCCCGCGCGCCGCGGTGAGCGCGTCCGCCACCCGGGAACCCGGGTGCAGCCGGTGCAGGCCGGGCGCGCGGACCAGTCCCACGACCGCCACCACCAGTTCCGCAGGCGCGGCACCGGCGCCCGCCGCCCCTGACTCCCCCACCGCCGGCACAGGCTGTGCTGACGGGGCTGAGCGGGCGGAGTCGGCCGAGGGCTCCGCAGAGGAGGAGGCGCCCGCGAAGTCGACCACCGGGTACTCCCCCGCCCCGCCCGCCCGCGACGGGCCGAGGACCACGAACGCCGCCACCACCGCCGCGATCACCCCCACCACCACGAGCGCGATCGCGGCGCGCGGCG
This sequence comes from Tsukamurella paurometabola, assembly GCA_040391845.1. Taxonomy (GTDB): domain Bacteria; phylum Actinomycetota; class Actinomycetes; order Mycobacteriales; family Mycobacteriaceae; genus Tsukamurella; species Tsukamurella paurometabola_B. The sequence goes on from JBEBXD010000147.1 coordinate 1,487, forward strand.
TGGTCCGCACCCGGTCGATGGTCGACCGCCAGCCCGCGGGCTCCGGGTCCTCCCAGAAGTCGTCGTCCTCCATCCGCACCCGCCGGTCCGGCTCGCCACGTTCCGCCGCGGCGCGGCCCGGCGCGAACTCCTCCAGCCACGCGGGTCGCGCGAAGATCTGCTCGTCCGCGGCGCCCTCCGCGGGGGCCGCCTCTCGTTCGCCGTTCATGGCCGAACCGTAGGACAAGGGCACCGTCGGAAAGCCCGCTGACGGCCCGGAAACCACCCGTCTGTGGATAACCCCGAACCTGTGGATGAAAGGCCCGTTCGCAGGGGTGCGTGTCGGCCCGGTGTGCTAGGCCCCGTCGACCTCGTCGACCAGCGCCGGGGCGACCGCGACGCCCACCGCGCCGGGCCCCAGGTGCGCGGCGATCGTGCCGCCGAACCGGCCGATCACCAGCTCCTCGAGCTGCGGGAACTCCTGCTTCACGAGCCCCGCCACGTGCTCCGCGGCGTCGGGCGCCTCGACGTGGTGCACGGCGACCCGCGCCGGCCGGTTCCCCAGGTGCTGCGACGCCAGCGCCGCCAGCTGATCCCGCGCCCGCGAGACGGTGCGGGTCTTGCGCTCGGAGACGATCCGCCCGTCCTGCAGCCGCAGGACGGGCACGATCTGCAGCGCCCCGCCGAGCAGCTTCGCGAGCGCGCTCACCCGGCCGCCGGCCCGCAGGTGGTCCAGCGTGGCCACGCAGAAGAAGCCCTCGGCACCGTCGAGCACCTGGCGCGCGGCCTCGGCCACCCGGTCCGCGGAGGCACCGTCGGCGGCCAGGCGGGCGGCCTCGAGCACCCCGAACCCCATCGCCATGTCGATGCTGCGGGAGTCGATCACGGTGATGTCGGCGTCCATCAGCGACGCCTGCGCGACCGAGGTGGAGTAGGTGGAGCTGAGGTGCGAGCTCATCGTGATCACCACGACCCCGTCGCCGTCCGCCTCGGCGACCGCCTCCGCGAGCAGCTCGCGGACCTCGCCCACGGAGGGGCCGGAGGTGCTCACGCCCTCCTTGACGAAACTCTCCGCCTGATAGCCGGTGCCGCGGTCCACGTACTCGCCGTCGGCGGACAGCACGTGCAGCGGAAGGATGCGGATGCCCAGCTCCGCGCACCGCTCACCGGCGATCGCGGCCGAGGCGTCGGTCACCACGACGACGCTCATCGCGCACCCCCTTCCGCCTCGCGCAGGCCCCGCAGCACCCGCTGCGCCACCCGCTCGTGCATTTCGAACGACCAGTGGATTCCGTCGATGTTATTGATCCCCAGGTCGAACGACCACTCGCACAGGTCACGCACGGGCACCAGCGGCACGCCGGCACCGTCGGCCCAGTCCCGCATCGCCCGGGTGGTCCGCGCCCACCCGGGGTGCGCGAACGCGTACGCGAGGGCCCGGTGCGTGGGCGGCTCCAGCACCGCGACCGGCGCGGACGGGCGCAGCGAGTGGATCGAATCGTAGGTCTTGCCGAGGTAGTCGACGGTGACCCTCGGCGGCAGCGCCATCGGCCATCCCACCGGCGCGAAGGCCCGCTGCACCGCCGCGTAGCCGTCGCGGACGCGGGCCCGCAGCGACGCGGGCCGCAGGTAGCGGATCTGCTCGCGCAGGGCCGTCGGGACGGGCGAGGGCAGCGAGTCCATGCCACCCAGCGCCAGCACCGCGGCCTCCACGGACGGCACGGCGGACCAGACCCGCGGGTCCTGGGTGACGCACCACCAGCCGTCGCGCGTGGTCCACCCGACGCGCGCGAACAGCTCGCAGCGCAGGCCCAGCTCGGCGGCCACCAGGTTCGGCCAGATCCGCGGGTCGGAGGTCGGGAGCGCCCCCTCGGGGCCGTAGAAGCCCAGGGAGTCGCTGAGCACGAGCAGGGTGCCGGTCATCGCGTGCCGATCACTGGACCTCGGGGGCGATCGCGGGTGCCGCCCCGAGCTCGACGTCCGCGGACGCGTTCCACACGTCGAGCCGCCAGCGGGGCACGTCGCCGTGGCCCGACAGCTGCACCCAGCTGCAGTTGCCGAGCCCGCCCAGCACGGGCCAGTGGTCGACGGGCAGGTCCAGCAGCCGGGCGGTCAGCGCCGCGACGAGGCCGCCGTGCGCCACCAGGACCACGGGCCGCTCCGAGCCGCCCCACTCGGGCAGCCGCGTGATCAGCTCCTGCACGAGGGGGTACGAGCGGGCCGCCACGTCCACGCGGGCCTCGCCGCCGGGCGGCGCCCACTCGGGCGCGTCGCGCCAGCGCAGCCGGGCCCCGGGCATGTACGCGTCGACCTCGCCGTGGGTCATGCCCTGCCAGTCCCCCAGCATGGTCTCCCGCAGCCGCACGTCGGGTTCGACGGTGCCGCCGGTCACCGCCGCGAGGGCCTCCGCGGTCTCGCGGGCCCGCCGCAGGTCGGAGCTGAGGATCGCGAGGGGGTCGCGGTCGCCGAGCGCGCGGGCCGCCGCGGCCGCCTGCCGCCGGCCGAGGTCGGTGAGATCGGTATCGAGCTGCCCCTGCATGCGGCCCTCCGCGTTCGAGGCGGTCTGGCCGTGCCGGAGCAGGATGAGGCGGCGCACCGTCGGGGTCAGGCGTTCGACCGACGAGTCGAATCCGTCCTCCACGTGCATCAGGCGCCCTCGGGCTCCCCGTCGGCGGGGCCCCCGTCGTGCTTCCCGAGGCCCTCGACCTCGATGCGGGGGCAGTCCTTCCACAGCTTCTCGAGGGCGTAGTACTCGCGCTCCTCGGTGTGGAAGACGTGCACCACGATGTCGAGGAAGTCCAGCAGCGCCCAGCGGCCCTCGCGGGCCCCCTCGCGCCGGGTGGGCTTGACCCCGGCCTCGCGGAGCTTGTCCTCGATCTCCTCGACGATGGAGCTCACCTGCCGCTCGTTGCTCGCGGAGGCGATGACGAACGCCTCGGTCAGCACGAGCTGCTCGGAGACGTCGAGCACCACGATGTCCGTGGCGAGCTTGTCGTCGGCCGCGCGGGCCGCGATCGCGGAGAGCGTGCGGGCGTGATCGGATGCGGTCATGATCCTCCTGGGTCCACGGTCTTGTCCGGTGCCGGACTGCTCTGGTAGAGCGCGCGTTTGGCGATGTACTGCACCACGCCGTCGGGCACGAGGTACCAGACGGGCCGCCCGGCGTCGGCGCGCGCGCGACACTCGGTCGACGAGATGGCCAGAGCGGGCACCTCCACGAGGAACAATCTATCCTTCGGCACGTCCGTCAGGTGATCCGCGGCCAGCTGGTAGCCGGGCCGGGAGACGCCGACGAAGGTCGCGAGGCCGAACAGCTCCTCCCAGTCCTGCCACGACAGGATCGAGGCGAGGGCGTCGGCCCCGGTGATGAAGTACAGGTCGCTGTCCGGGTTCTGCCGGCGCAGGTCCCGCAGCGTGTCCACGGTGTAGGTGTCGCCGCCGCGGTCGATGTCCACCCGGCTCACCGAGAACCGCGGGTTCGAGGCGGTGGCGATCACCGTCATCAGGTAGCGGTCCTCGGCGGGGGTGACCTCGCTCTTCTGCCACGGCCGGCCGGTGGGGACGAAGATCACCTCGTCGAGATCGAACCGGTCCGCCACCTCGCTGGCGGCCACCAGGTGGCCGTGGTGGATCGGGTCGAAGGTCCCACCCATGACGCCCACGCGGCGGCGACCGGCGGTGCTGGACTCACGCATAACCGACCATCCTATGCACCGGCACCCGGCGTCCCCGCAGTCAGACGGGCAGGAGCCGCCCGATGACCTCGGCCAGCTGACCGGCGGTGCGGCATTCGTACATGTCGATCAGCTTCCCGTACCTGTCGGCGACCGAGTCGCCGCTGCCCCACGAGGCTTTCCGCTCGGGGTTGAGCCAGAAGGCGTGCCGGGCCCGCTCCACGAGCTCGTCGAGCTCCGCGAGCGCGGGGTCGGTGTGGTTGGTGCGGGCGTCGCCGAGGATCAGCAGGGTGCCGCGGTGGGTCACCGCGTCGGGGAAGTCCCGCAGGAAGGTGCGCAGCACGTTCCCGTAGTCGGAGCCGCCGAACCGCGCGACGTTGGTCTCCCGGATGACCCGGTCGAACATGTCCACCACCGTGTCCACGGTGAGGGTGCGGGTGGGGTCGATGTAGTCGGTGATCTCGTCCACGGAGTCGACGAAGCCGAACACCCGGATCTTGGAGAACTCGGCGCTCAGGGCGTGCGTGAGCAGCAACGTGAAGTTGGAGAACCCGGCGACGGACCCGGACAGGTCGCACAGGAGCACGAGCTCGGGCTTGGTGGGCCGGGGTCGACGGTGCGCCAGATCGATCGGCACGCCCCCGGTCGACATCGACTTGCGCAGCGTGCGCCGCAGGTCGATGGGGCCGCGGCGGGCGCGGCGCCGGCGCACCAGTAGCCGCGTGGACAGTTGCCGGGCCAGCGGCCGCACGGTCTGCTCCATGCGGTGCAGTTCGGTGCGGGTGGCGGCGAAGAAGGCGACGTTCTCCGGCAGCTGCGGCGCGGCGTACTGGGCGACGGCCTCCGGCCCCCGTCGGGCCGCCATGGCGACGGACGTGAGCTCCTGCACCCGCTCGGTGAGCGCGGCGACGCGGGTGCGTGCGACCCGCCGCGCGGACTCGTACTCGAAGCTGCCCGGCGCGGCGCCGTCCTCGCCGGCGGCGGCGAGCAGGCCGTTCGCGATGGCGGCGATCAGCGTCTGCGGGTTCAGCGCCTTGAGCGCCTGGTACGAGGAGAACGCGGTGCCGGTGGCCGAGTTGTACTCGCCGAGCTGCTCGACGATCTGGCCGGCGATGCCGTCGTGATCGCCGCCGGCGGCGAGCGCGGCGATCGCCTCCTGCCGCAGCGCCTCCCGGACCGCGTCCGGGTCGGGCGGCGTATCGGCGGCGGGCATCCGCATCGGGTCCGGCTCCCCCGGCGTCCCCGAGCAGCCCTCGCCGCCCGTGCCGGACCCGCCCGCGGCACCGTCGGACGCGGCGCCGAAGCCCCCGCGCACGGGAAAGTACAGGTCGAAGACCACGTCGAAGGTCTTGCGGTGCATCTGTTCGCGCAGCAGCACCGCGGCGAGGCCCTCGCGCAGCTGGGCGCGGTCGGTGAGGTCCAGCACCGTCAGCACCTCGGCGGCCGTGATCGCCTCCCCCGGGCCGATCGCCATGCCCCGTTCGCGCAGCGTCCGCACGAAGGCGTGCAGGTGCGTATCCAGAGGCGTGCCGGCGCCCGGATCCTGCACGGTGGACATCAGATGCCCAGCGCGGAGGCGGCCGTCTCGATGTCGACCTGGTGCTTGAGCACCACGCCCAGGGTCGAGCGGAGCGCGCCCTTGTCGATGGAGCCGTTCGCGCTGCCGGTCACCCCGAGCGCGAGCAGCGTGCGGCACCAGTCCAGGGTCTCGGAGACGGACGGCTTCTTCTTCAGGTCCAGGCCGCGCAGCGTGGAGATCACGCGCAGCAGCTGCTGCGCCACCTCGGTGGGCAGCTCGGGGACGCGGCTGCGGATGATCGCCAGCTCCAGCTCGGCATCGGGGAAGTCGATGTGCAGGTACAGGCAGCGGCGCTTGAGCGCTTCGGACAGCTCACGGGTGGCGTTCGAGGTCAGGAACACCAGCGGCTTCCGCTGCGCCACAATGGTTCCCAGCTCGGGCACCGTGACGGCGTAGTCGGAGAGGACCTCCAGGAGCAGCCCCTCGAACTCGAGGTCGGCCTTGTCGGCCTCGTCGATCAGCAGGACCGACGGTCCGCCCTCCCGCACGGCCTGCAGGAGGGGGCGCGGGAGCAGGAACTCCTCGGCGAACACGTCCTGCTTGGTCTCGTCCCAGTCGGTGCCGGACGGGCCGGCGGACTGGATGCGGAGGATCTGCTTGGCGTGGTTCCACTCGTACAGCGCCCGGGCCTCGTCGATGCCCTCGTAGCACTGCAG
>JBEBXD010000148.1:0-7337 GCA_040391845.1 Tsukamurella paurometabola
TAGCCGAGATCGACGTGCTCCGCGACGTAGGCGGCCGGGAGGGTCACGGTCCCGCCGAGGCGTCGCCCGTGCCTGCGGATGGTGAGCGACCCGTCGTCGTGGTGACGGATCACGCTCCACCGGTCGCCATTCTTTACCCACGACTTGCCGGTCGTGAGGCGGCGGTCGTTGTCGCGGGTAATGACCAGATCGCCTGCGCCGGCGAGGTTCCCATCCCGCAGCACGGCCCCGTCGACGGAGACCTCACCGGCAAGGACGCGGTCGGTACGGGCGCGGCTGTTGAGGCTGGCGACCGTCTCGAGGGTCTCGGCGATCAACACGCTGACCTTCCCGTCGGCGAGGTCGGCCTGCCAGGCCCGGTAGGCGGCGTCGAGGATGATGTCGTAGTCGCCGCCGATGATCCGGCCCGCGTCGTCGTAGGTGTCGATGACGCTGGTGTGTCCGAGTCGCAGCGCGAGGGACGCGCTCTTCTCCCAGTCGTTGCTGAATCGGCGTACGTCGATGAGTTCCGGGGCGTCCTCGCGGTCACGGACCAGCATCCCGAACGCGCCGCCCGCATCGACGGCGGTGAGCTGGCCCCAATCACCGACCAGGACGATCTTGGCGCTCACCTCAGCGGCATGCGTGGCGAGTTCGTCGAGGGCGAGGGTGCCCGCCAGCGATGCCTCATCGACCAGGAGTAGTTGCCCGGGTTCGAGGTTCCAGCGGCCTTTGCGGTGCTCGTGCAGCCATTTGGCGGTGTTCTCAGTCTCGATGCCGAGGTCTGAGGCGAGGACGTCGGCTGCCGCCGCCGAGGGCGCCAGCCCGACCACCGAGCCCGCCCCGTACTCACGCTCCCACGCCCGGCGCAACGCCCCCAGCGTCGTCGTCTTTCCTGTGCCGGCCGGGCCGACCAGCAGGTCCAGGGCGCGGCCGGACGTGGCGATCTGCTGTACGACGCGCGCCTGATCCTCCGAGAGCCTGCGGCCTTCGGGGTCTGGACGGCGCGTGAGGCGCGTGACCGTTCCCAACTCCAGTGCGGGCGCGGTGGCGGTACGGGACAACTCGAGAAGCCGGTCCTCGGCATCCAGCAACATCGTCGAGGAGAACACGGTGTGGTGCTTGGGCCGGAACACGCTCGACCCGTCCGGGCGCTGGAACATCGCCGGCGTGCTCGTCAACTCGGGCGGGGACAGCCGCAGCGACGCCGTCTCGGCGGCGTCGACGATCAGCCCGAGGACCGCCTCCCGGTCCGTGGTGGACGCGAAGCGCAGGCCCATCGTCTGACGAGATGCCTCCGCGTACAGGTTCCATCGCCGCCAGGTCGCCCGTTTCTCACCGACCCGAAGGACCACAACATCGGCGACCGATCGCAGATGCTCCAAAGGCAGGTCGTCCGCCCGGAACAACGACGGTCGAGGATTGCCCGCGGTGAGGTGCTGAGCCCAGGTCGACGCGTCCTCACCCAGAACGGTCGTCGCTCGGGCACGCCAGTCCTCGGTCAGCTCGGCCAGCGACTTGACCTCCTTCTCGGGCCTGGTGGCAAGCGTCGCCTGTTGCCGCAGGCGGATGATCGTCTGCGTCGAGGGCTGCCGGCCATGCTCGCTCACATAGGCGTCGATGAGACGTTCCTTCTCCACCTCGATGTCCCTGGTGCGTGAGGAGAACTCAGTCAGCAGCGCGTCGGGGACACCGACGAGCTCCCACGCCGGGTTGCGATCCTTGCCGCGCTCGCGCGCCTCCCAGCCCAGGCCGAACATCCGGGTCAGGTGATCGGCCAGGACCGCGTTGTAGTGCTCCGACATGGCCACCACCGCGGCGTGCATCGGCCGGCCGTCCAGCGTTCGCCACTTCCCGTCGGCTGCCTGCACCCGGTTCGCGATCACCACGTGCGTATGCAGTTGCGGGTCGGATGCGCGGGAGTCGTAGTGATCGAACGCGGTCGCCAAGACGCCGCGCACATCGACCTGCGCCACACCGCCCGCGCCGGTCCTCGTCGCCGCGACATCCCGTTCGATCAGGTCGATCACTTCCGCGATCGCCGCATGGTGAGCCTGCGCGATCAGCGCTTGAGTGCCGCCATCGGCCACGGCCCACACCGCCGACACCGACTTCGGCACCGAGAACGTGAAATCGAAACCCGCGACCGTGCGGGGCCGACCCCGCTTCGCCTCCTCGGCACGGATGCGCGCAACCGCCGCCTCACGATCCTCAGGCGACAGCCGCCGGCTCAGCTGAGCGATCCGAGCCTCAGCGCGCTCGACGGTCGTCTTGAAGCGCGGGTACGCGCGGCCCAGCGGCTCGCCCGTCACCGGGTCGCAGCCCTGTCCCAGCAGGCGGCGCAGCTGTTCCTCTGTCACCTCGTGCCCGGTGCCGAGGGCGCCCGCGCCGATCGTCGCGAGTCCCGAGCCGAGCCAGCGGCCCGGCGGGGTGCCCTTCTCCACGTAGTACCGCGTCAAGGACGAGGCCATGTCCCGATCACCGTCCCCAGCAGCGACGGATTTCAGCAAGTACCGGTAGCCATCGCCCGCGCTGAGCACCCGCATCGACACCGTCACACATGGTAGGTGCGTGGTACGACCTGCCCAGGTCAGGTGAACTGGGATGGAGGCCGAGACAGATGCTGGTAAATGACGTGGCGAACTAGTTTGCTTCGATCGTGACCGGAACCTGGAGGTCGGTGGCGATGGGAGTGTAGAGGTCGACGCCCTGTTCCCGGCTCTTCAAGGAAACGATGAGCGAGTAGCGGATGGGCAGATCGAGACGATCTTTGCGGCGGTTTCGCTTCCACCAGCCGCCGACGGGATATACGCCCACCACTCCGCAGGCCGCGAGATCCTGCCCTGAGCCTTCCCATACGTCCTGGTGGAGCGACCCGAGGTTGCGTTGGTTGGGGCCGATCAGCCAGCGCTGGTCCGAACCGGATGATCGTGAGGCGCGAGAGGAGCCTTCGTCGTTCTCAGCCTCACGATTCAGGCGCGCTATGAACTCTGCCTCGGTAAGGTCGGTCGGAGCCTTGAGCTCGAACCGCAGAAGGTGGGATGCGTAGGAGTAGCGCTGCCGCCATCCGCGGCGCGAGGCGGAGGGCTCAACGAAGTAGGAAAGCGTGACCTTCAGCGTGACGTCGCCAGCTCCGATGCTCTCCAGAACCTCGGCGGGCCACGGGAGAGCATGCAGCCTGAACCTGCGCATCTTGTAGTCGGTGCCCTCGAACGGGACGAAGGTGTCCTGGGTGACGAGCGTGACGGACTGTCGGGACGATCGCAGGACCGCATCCTCGGTGGGCACGCCCCATCCATACCGGCGGAGCAGGTCGAGCTTGGGCTCTTTCCTCGTTCCTGTGGCGTCGAACTCGGCTTGCATCGCCGGTGTCCATTCGGCGGCATGAACCATGAGTCCGCGGACGGTCTCGGGCCAGTATTCCGGGTAGTGCGCCATCGTGAGCGCCGCAATCCTCGACGCCTGAGCCGTGGCGGCGCTGGTGGCGTTCGCGGACGTCAACGCCAGATCGTTGCCGATGCCGGTGGAGCGTAGCGTCAACAGCGGGTGCTTATCGTGGAAGCCGGTGGCGCCGTCGGTGAGAACGTTGCCGCCCTCGAAGCAGATGTCGGGCTTGACGGGCCAGGTGCGTTTGCCGAACAGCAGAGACGTCCTGCTGTGGGGCGAGAGTTCACCCTTGCCGGACATCACGGCCCAACCGGCGAAGTCCGGATGAACCGGAGCGTCGACGAGGTCGGTGTAGGCCCCCACGGTCAGCGCGTTCCACGCCTGGGCGGGGTCTTCCACCGCCGAAGTGTCCGACTCGGTGCGGTGATCAGCCGTGTAAGCGTCGACGTTCCCAGCGGCGACGACAATAAGCCGGCTGGCCCCTGGATCGGGAGCGCTGAGCAGCTGGAGTTGCTCACCGTCGCGGACGATGTCGGTGCCCACGGCCAGCGCGTCGACTGTCGATGACCAAAGGGTTGGTACGCCGGGACGATCTGGGTCGGTGGAAATAGGCATGCAGAACACGCGGCGCCGCTGCGTCGTGGCCTCAGTGCGGGCAATCGCATCGACCGTGACCGTCCCGTAGTCGCGAGGATCGGTGGCGGGCTCACCGGGATCGGGAAGCACGCGCACCGACTCCAGCCGGTGATGCAGTTGCACGTCGCCTGAACCGGTCAGCAGGTCATCCAGGGGTCCATACAACGCCAGACCGGCCATCGCCGTTCCGTGCCCTTGAGTGTCAGAGCCGGAAGTCCCGATGACGGTGTGCAGATCGGTCGGGTCGAGAGAGTCCGCCAAGAGTTGGTGCGAGCGCGCCACGCCCGTGTCGAGGTGGCAGACCGCGGGTGCCTCCGCAGACGCCGCGACTACGCGGGCGGCGAGGTCTTCGACATACTCATCTTGTTCCTCGGGGAGGAGATCTTCGATTGTGTCGATGAATTCGGGGCGCCGTATCTCCGCGATCGGGACGTTGGTGAAAGGAAGTATCTCCAGTTGCTGCCAGGTTGCGTTGAGCCACACTACGACGCGATCGTTGAGAACCAGCGACCGCTCCAAGAGCCGCAGATTCAGTGCCGCGACGAATCCGCGCAGGGTGTCGATGTTCTGCTGGGCGGGGTCCAGCCACAACTCCCACCATTGGGGTCCATACTTGGCTGGCTCACCTTCGGATTGCCACAGGTCATCGAGGATGGTCTGACGGATACGGGAGATGTTGGCCACCAGGGCGCGGTTGGCGGGATTCCCCTCCGGGGTCTCCCACTTGTCCTCGGCCGCTCTGGTGGTCTTCTTGGTGAGGTAGTCCTCGAAGATCTTCAGGAATTGTGGCCGGTAGGCGTCGGCAACCCACACCACAGCCCGTTCAGGTAGCTCGCTGGTGCCAGGCTGCACCGAGAGCAGCAGCCACTGTGGCACCTTCGGCCTCTTCGTACTCCCTCGCGTGAACTTCTCCAGCGACTCGATCTTCAGCGGATAGGTGGCGTCGTCGCCCTCCAGCGTGATGATGCTCCCCAAAGCCTTTAGCTCGTCGGCGCTGAGGCTGAGACTCGTGCGGGCCTCTTCGGCCCCGGCGAACGCGTCGTCGAGCTGGCCCTTCAGTGCAAGCCCGTGGGCACGGTACTCCACGGGCCGGATCTTCGGGTTGCCGTTGCCGCCGCGAGTGAAGTCCTCACTTCGGACACGATCGAGGACTTGCAGGTGGGTCAGATGCCGGAGTTCCTCAGCCACCGCTCGCCGATCGACGAGCCTCCAGTGTAGAGATGAGATCCTCGGCGCGAATCACCATGTCGCCGCGCATCAAGACAGATTTCGCGGCTGCCTCCGCCGCCTTGACCAGGTCGGCGTGGCTGAGTCCTTCGGTGCGGTCATCGACGTTGTCCCAGCGCATGCCCTTCATCAGCGAACCCAGCCGTCCCTTGATGACGGCACGGGCCTGGGCGGTGTCAGGCAGGTGGTAAGTGAGCACCATGTCGAATCGGCGGAACAACGCTTTGTCGAGAATGGCGCGGTGGTTCGTGGCGGCGATCACAATGCTCTCGGAACTGGCCTGCTCGAGGAATACCAGGAAAGAGTTCAGGATTCGGCGAGCCTCCCCGACGTCGTTTCCCGACCGATCTGCGCCAAGGGCGTCGAACTCATCGAATAGATAAACACCGCGGCGTTGCGCAACGGCCTCGAACACCTGACGGAGCTTCCCGGCGGTCTCGCCCATGTACTTGCTCAGTAGGCTGTCCAGACGCACCGTAAACATCGGCAACGACAACTCGTGGGCCAACACCGCCGCTGTCATCGTCTTACCTGTTCCCGGTGGCCCCTCCAGCAGAAGGCGATGGGTCGGGTCGAACCCATGCTCTAGGAGTCTCTTCCGCTGACGCTGCTCCGCGATGACCTGCTTGAGCCGTTCCTTCAGCTCACCCGGCCCGACCAGGTTGCGCAGAGTGACATCGGGATGGCTGACCTCGATCAGATCAGCCAGGTCACCGCGCGGCTGAGCGAGCTTGGTGACATTGCTGCGAGGCGTCACACTGCGAGATGCATCAACGGCCTTCTTGATGTCGTCGGCCAGCACATGGTGACCTTGGCGCGCCTCACGAGCCGCGATCTGCAACGCCACGGAGTAGAAGGCCGAGTCATCGCCGGAGGCATGACTGCGGACCATGGCGGTGATGTGTTCACCGAGTCCAGCCATCGTCCCTCCTCGCAGCGTCGGCCCGCCTTGGGCAGCATCAACCTTCGCCATAGTCTACGGTCCACCACCCCCACGAGCCTGAAAGGACCCGGCTCACGCACGATGTGGTCGCTGTGCCGGTGCGGCGACGTCTCGGCCTTCGACCGCGTCCCGTCGACACCTTGAGTATCTCGACATCACCCAATGTGACGAGCGTTCGTCCGGCGCATGCCGCCCGCGCCGCCTCGCCCCGTAGGTCAGCTGAACCTGGGCCAAGCCCGTGGCTCCCTGCACGGACATGCTGTCGGTACTGAGCCATAGGCTCAGGTCATGAAGATCAAGTTGGAGAGCGGCACGTGGACGAGGGGCGGCCCCTTAGTCGACGGCGAAGGCGGCTTCGGGAGGGTGTATGAGGTCCGGGCGGCCGATGGCTCTTCAGCGGTGGCCAAGTTCGTGCCCAAGGCACCGGGCGCCGAGCGCGAGCTCCTGATCGGAGACTCACTTCGTGCGGCAGAGTTCCGAAACGTCGTACCGGTCATCGACCGCGGCGAACACGAGGACTCCTGGGTTCTCGTGATGCCCAGAGCCGTTCACTCGCTGGCTCAGCGCCTGGCCGACGCTAAGGCCCCGCTGAACCTCTCTGAAGTCGTGTCGATCCTCACCGACATCGCCACAGCTCTTTCTGACATCGACGGCGCTGTGGTCCATCGGGACTTGAAGCCGCAGAACGTGTTGCTGCTCGACGGCACATGGTGTCTCGCGGACTTCGGCATCGCCCGATACGCCGAAGCGACCACTGCCGACGACACGCGCAAGTTCAGTCTCACGCCCCCCTATGGAGCCCCCGAGCAGTGGAGAAGTGAACACGCCACCAGCGCAACGGATATCTACGCCTTCGGCGTGATCGCGTTCCAGTTATTGTCTGGCGCGCTGCCTTTCGACGGTCCGGACGTCGCGAGCTATCGGCAGCAGCACCTCACTGTGAGTCCTCCCCCGCTTACCACCGGAACCGCTCGGCTTCGCATCCTCATCGAGGAGTGTCTCTATAAGGCATCTCAAGCCCGGCCGAACGCCACCAACGTTTTGGCCCGGCTGGCCACCGCTGCCGAGGAGCCCACCCACCCGGGACTCTCGCGGCTCGCGCAGGTGAGTCGGGAGTGTCAGATTAACGGTGGATCTGGTCGGCATCTCTAGTTGATTCCCTGCT
>JBEBXD010000149.1:0-7283 GCA_040391845.1 Tsukamurella paurometabola
TCCCCGGGAGGCCGGTGCGCGCGGCGAGCCGGCCGATGTCCCCGAGGTTCGCCGCCGCGTCCTGCTCGATCGCCGCCCACGGGTCGGCGCCCGGCGGATGGTGGCCGGCGACGTTGGCCAGGGCGAGGTCGTCGGCGAGCGGCGGCAGCCCCCGGCCGCCGGCGCGCCCCACGTACGGGGTGTCCCCGGTCAGCACGAGCGCGCTCGCCCCCGCCGCCGCGGCGCGCTCGACCAGCGCGTCCGTGATCGACCGGTCGCGCATGATGTACACCTGCTGCCACCAGGGCCCGCGGGCCGCGGCCGCGACGGTCTCGAGCCGGGTGGTGGAGCGCGTCGAGAGCACGTACGGGGCGGCGCATGCGGCAGCCGCGCGGGCCACCTCCGGCTCGCCGTGCGGATGCACCAGCCGGTGGAACGCCGTCGGCGCGACGCCGATCGGCGACGACCACTCGCCGAACAGGCTGATCGCCGTGTCGACGGAGGTGACGTCCCGCAGAACCCGCGGCGTGAACCGCCACCGCGCCCAGGGGGATTCGCCCTCGGTGGCGCCGCGGTCGATGTAGGACCACACCTCCGGCGGCAGCTCGCGCTGCGCGCGCAGCGCGAGGTGATCCATGCCGCCGTCCGTCGGGTCCATGGAGTTCACCGTAGGCACAGGCGCGGCGGGGGGAGCGCGGACCCGCCGTACGGTGGTCCGGGCCGACGATGCCGGGCGCGCTGCGACCGCCGGGCCCGGACCGCGAAACGTGGTCGCGCACACAGTGTTCCCGATCACACTTTAGGTCATCACTAAATTAATGGCATCCGCGTTCGCACAGGGGTCTACTAGTGGTCATGACCAACTACCGCGACTACAGCAACCTCACCGCCGACCCCACCGCCGCCGCCGCCGTCTACACCCGCCTCGCGGACCTGCGCGACGACGCCGCGAAGCCCACCGCGCCCCGTTCGGGCATGGCCCTCGTGGGCATCCGCGCCGCCGTGCAGCGCTTCGTCACCGCGCAGCCGACCTACACCGGACCCGCCGCGCTCCGCTTCTGACCCGGGCCTCACGGCTCTCACGGCCCGGGCTCTCACGTCCCGGGCTCTCCCGGCCCGGCTCAGGGCCGCCGGCCTCAGGGGCGGTTGCCCCGGACCAGGCGGTCGCCGTCGGGGGTGCGGCGGTACAACACCTCGCGCCCGCTCCGAGCGCGCTCGACCAGACCGTTCTCGTGCAGCACCCGCAGGCTCTGCGACGCCGCCGATGGCGTCACCTCCAACCGCCGCGCCAGCTCGCCGACCGCCACCGGCTCGTCCAGCGCGTGCAGCACATCCGCCTTCGCCCCGCCGATCAGGCGCCGCAGCGCGCCGGGCGGCACCGCGCGCATCGACTCCATGAGGGTCGCGCTTCCGCGCGCCGGATAGCCGGCGTGCGGCACCGCCGTCTCCGGGGAGTGCGCGCTGACCAGCCGCGTGAGGAAGACGCTCGGGATCAGCGTGAGCCCCCGCCCCGCGGACGCGTACTCGCCGGTGCCCCGCGCGTACGCCAGATCCAGCCGCAGCCGGCCGTCGCGGTCCCAGGTGAGATTCGGATTGAGCGAGGCGAACAACTGGGTGGGCCCTCCGATCGCCAGCTCGCGGCCGCGAAAGGTGATGTCGGATTCCAGGATTCGGCTCACCGCCGGCCACATCGGGGCGATGACCACGCGGTGGTAGCGCTCCAGCGCCCCCGCGATCCGCGGCCCCGCCCGCTCGGGCTCGTCGAGGAGCCGCGCCAGCGCCGGCGACGGTTCGCCGCCCTCGCGCAACTCGTCGAGCTGGGTGTGGATCAGCTCGGGATCGGTCCCGGCGATCGCCGCCAGGCCGTCGTCCAGCGTGGGCCGTGAGACCCCCGGGCCGGGCATCGGGGTCAGGAAGTCCGGGATCGCGTTGCCCGACGGGGTGATCAGGGCGCTGATCAGGCGGTGGTCGTAGCGGTCGCGCTGGGCGTGCGCGTTGTCGCGCCACCGCTGCAGGTGCGCCGCGTTCTCGTAGCGGGTGTCCAGGTGGAACAGGCTGAACGCCGTCTCGTTGAGCGGCGAGAGCACGAAGCGCACGTCCGAGAGATCGCGGACGTCGAGCACGTAGGTCAGCATGAGACGCCCAGCTTAGGGTCGCGCCGGCCCCGCCGCCCCCCGGATTCAGGACTTAGCAGCGTTAGCCCGGAAGGATTCCTGGGGATTCGTGTGCAGCGAGTGCTTGCTACTCGCGGGTGACCGCGGCCGTCATCGTGCCCTGCTCATCAGCCGGAGCAGTGCGGGACCCACGAGCGGCGCCGTCAGCGCTCGGATCATCAGGTCCTGCACGCCCAGGTGCAGCCTGCTCGGTGGCGCGAACCGCGCCATCCCGGCGCGCGCCTGTCGCTGGCGCTGGGCGACCTCCGGGCGCAGCCCTTCCTCCCATGCGTGCAGTGCCGCGCCGATCTCCCCGGGGTGTTCAGTGAGCGCGCGCCCCAAACGGTCGGCGCCCGCGAGGGCGAGGCCGGCGCCGTGGCCGGCGAAGAGGGAGACGCACCAAGCGGCATCGCCGACCAGCACGATGCGCCCGCTGCTCCACGCGTCCATGACCACCTGGGACACGGAATCGAAGTAGCCGTCCTCGGCGCCGGCGGCCCTGCGGATGGCCTCGTGCACCGGGCCGGTGAGATCGCCGAAGTGCGCCGCGAGCGCCTCGGCGGCCGAGCCCGCCGTGTCGGCCTCGGCGGTCGGGGTGCGGTAGGTGAAGAAGGCCGATGGCGCGTGCTCGCGGGGCCGGAAGACCGCCGCGGTGCGGCCCACGTCGATGAAGGTGCTCGCGGTCTGCGTCGGCAACCCCTCGGGCGCAGCGTCCAGCGGGAAGGCCGCCACGGCGTGCTGCAGATCGCGGACGAACTCGGTCGCCGGCCCGAAGGCGAGATCGCGGACCCCGGAGTGCAGGCCGTCAGCGCCGACCAGCAGGTCTGCGTCGTGTACGGTGCCGTCGCTGAGCGTGACGCGGAGCCCGTTGGCCTCGTCGGCCCCCGTGACCGTCGTGCCGAACCGGATCTCGACCACCCCGTCGAGGGCGTCGTGCAGGGCGGCCTCCAGATCGCCCCGGAAGACGGTGAGCGCGCGGGAGCCCAAGGACTGCTCGGCGAGCGCCGCGGGCATGGTGAGCTTCGTCGAGCCGTCGGCCCGGACCAGGAGCGAGGTGAAGACGCCCTGGTCGCGGGTGCGCAGGGCGGGCACCAGGCCGAGCGCATCGGCCGCGTCGAACCCCACGCCCAGGAGGTTCACGAGGTAGCCGCCGGTCCGGCGGGCCGGCGCGCGCTCGACGACGAGGACGCGATGCCCGTCGCGGTGCAATCGGAGCGCGGTCGCGAGGCCGGCGATCCCCGCACCGGAAATGACGATCCGCAGGGGGTGTTCGGTGTGGTCCGACATGGTTCCCTCTCGGTATGAGCGTGTGTTCATACCGAGTATGAGCGATTGTTCATACTCGGCGCAAGGACACCGGCGAGACTCGTAGAATCGACACATGCCCAGGGGAGTCGCGATCGACGGCGCACGCCAGCGCCTGTTCTCGGCCGCCGAGGCTGTGATCCTCCGTGACGGAGTGGTCGGCCTCAAGGGGCGTGCGGTCACCACGCGGGCGGGTGTCGCCACCGGGCTGCTGCACGCCCACTTCGGTGACTTCGAGGGCTTCCTCGTCGCCTATGCGGTCGACCGCAGTTTCCTGCTCGCTGCGGAACTCGGGGACGCGACGCGGCCAGAACCGGAAGCGGCGGTGGCGGAATCGATCTGCGCGCAGCTCGACGCGCTGCCGCAACCGGCCGCTACCGCCTTCGCCCGACTGCTGGCCGCCCGACCGGACCTGCGCGAGCGCGCCGCCGAGGTGTTGGGCGCGGATGCCGCGGGTTTCGAGGGGGTGACGGCCGCGGTCGCCGACGGGCTCGCAGCCGAGGTGCGTGAAGGCCGGCTGCGGGCCGGAACGCACGCCGGCGATCTCGCCTACGCCGCCGTCGGGGCGGCGCTTCGCGCCTGGTGCGCGGGCGACCCCGACGAGCGGTGGCACGCTGCGGTGGCTGCGGCCGTGGCCGCCGCGGTCGAGACCGGGTAGTGCGACAGCGGCGACGATCCGGTGGGTCCGGATCGCCGCCGCTGCGGGGAGTGCTCCTGTCAGGACTCCCGGAACTCCTGCGACGTGAGGCCCCGCTCCTCCGCCTTGCGCAGCTCGACGCGGCGGATCTTGCCGCTGATCGTCTTCGGCAGGTCGGCGAAGGCGATGCGGCGCACCCGCTTGTACGGCGCGAGGTGCTCGCGGCTGTGGTCGAAGATCGACTTCGCGGTCGCCTCGTCGGGGGAGAAGCCCTCGGCCAGAACGACGTACGCCTTCGGCACGGCGAGGCGGAGCTCGTCCGGCGCCGGTACCACCGCGGCCTCCGCCACCGCATCGTGCTCCAGCAGGACGGATTCCAGCTCGAACGGGCTGATCTTGTAGTCGCTGGACTTGAAGACGTCGTCCGTGCGCCCCACGTACGTCAGGTAGCCGTCCGCGTCCATCTCGGCCACGTCGCCGGTGTGGTAGACGCCGCCCTCCATCACCTTCGCGGTCTTCTCGGGATCCCCGTGGTAGCCGACCATCAGGCCCAGCGGGCGGGGGTCGAGGCGCAGGCAGATCTCACCCTCACTCACCCCCTGTTCGCCGGTCGCCGGGTCCACCAGCACCACGTCGTACCCCGGGCACGGGCGTCCCATCGAGCCGTCCTTGAGCGGCTGCCCCGGGGTGTTCGCCACCTGCACCGTGGTCTCGGTCTGCCCGAAGCCGTCGCGGATGGTGACGCCCCAGGCGCTGCGCACCCGGGAGATCACCTCGGGGTTGAGCGGCTCGCCGGCGCCCACGACGACCCGCGGCGGCGTCTTGAGCGCGCTCAGGTCGGCCTGGATCAGCATGCGCCACACCGTGGGCGGCGCGCAGAAGCTGGTGACGCCCGCACGGTCCATCTGCGTCATCAGGGCCGCCGCGTCGAACCGGTTGTAGTTGTAGATGAATACGCACGCCTGCGCGATCCACGGCGTGAACACGTTGCTCCACGCGTGCTTGGCCCATCCCGGCGAGCTCACGTTCAGGTGCACGTCGCCGGGGCGCAGCCCGATCCAGTACATCGTGGACAGGTGGCCGACGGGGTAGCTCGCGTGCGTGTGCTCGACCAGCTTCGGTGCGCTGGTGGTGCCGGAGGTGAAGTACAGGAGCAGGGTGTCGTCCGCGTGGGTGGTGTGGGTCGGGGTGAAGTCCGACGGTGCCGCGTACGCGTCCGCGAGGTCCGCCCAGCCCGGCACCGGATCGCCGACGGCGATGCGCGTGACCTCGGCGCCGGCGGGGACGCGCGCGGCCAGCTCGCTCCGCACGATCACGTGCTTCGCGCCGCCGCGGGCGATGCGGTCGGCGATATCGGCCTCCGCGAGCAGGGTGGTCGCGGGGATCACCACCGCGCCCAGCTTGATCGCGGCCAGCATCACGTCCCAGAGCTCGACCTGGTTCGACAGCATGAGCAGGATCCGGTCGCCGGGGCCCACGCCCTGCTCGCGGAGCCGGTTGGCCACCCGGTTCGATCGCGCGCTCATCTCCGCGTAGCTGAACTTCGACTCGGATCCGTCCTCCTCGACGATCCACAGGGCGGGGGAGTCGTTGCCCTCCGCCACCCGGTCGAACCAGTCCAGGGCGAAGTTCCACTCGTCGAGCTGGGGCCAGCTGAACCGCTCCCGGGCCGCGTCGTAGTCCTCCGCGAGCTCGACGAGCAGGTCGCGCGCGGTGAGGAAGTCTCGATACCCCTGTGTGGTAGCCACTTTCAGATCCTCCAGTTGATTACTTGGATATCCAAGTATATAGTGATGGGCGACACATCGCGCAAGAACTGCGATGGAACTCGATCCAGAGAGAAGGGCACATCATGGCTGCAGTGCGGACGATCCCGCATTTCATCGACGGGCGGCGCGTGGACGGGACCGGCCGCACCGCGGACGTCTTCGATCCGAGCACCGGCCAGGTGCAGGCCACCGTTCCCCTGGCGAGCACGGCCGAGGTCGATGATGTGGTGGCCCGGGCCAAGAAGGCGCAGGTCGCCTGGGCCGCGTTCAACCCCCAGCGTCGCGCCCGCGTCCTGATGAAGTTCATCGACCTGGTGCACCAGAACATGGACGAGCTGGCCTCCCTGCTCTCGAGCGAGCACGGCAAGACTCTCGCCGATGCCCGGGGCGACGTGCAGCGCGGCATCGAGGTCATCGAGTTCTCGATCGGGATCCCGCACCTGCTCAAGGGTGAGTACACCGAGGGCGCCGGCACCGGCATCGACGTCTACTCGATGCGCCAGCCGCTCGGTGTGGTCGCCGGGATCACGCCGTTCAACTTCCCCGCCATGATCCCGCTGTGGAAGGCCGGCCCGGCCCTCGCGAGCGGCAACGCCTTCGTCCTCAAGCCCTCCGAGCGCGACCCCTCCGTACCGGTGCGGCTCGCCGAGCTGTTCACCGAGGCGGGCCTCCCCGAGGGCGTCTTCCAGGTGGTGCACGGCGATAAGGAGGCCGTGGACGCGCTGTTGAACAACCCGGACGTCAAGGCAGTCGGCTTCGTCGGCAGCTCGGACATCGCGCAGTACATCTACGAGGCCTGCGCCAAGAACGGCAAGCGCAGCCAGGCCTTCGGCGGCGCCAAGAACCACATGGTGATCCTGCCGGACGCCGATCTGGACCAGGCCGTCGACGCGCTCATCGGCGCCGGCTACGGCTCCGCCGGCGAGCGCTGCATGGCGATCTCCGTCGCGGTGCCGGTGGGCGAGGAGACCGCGAATCGCCTGCGCGAGCGGCTCGTCGAGCGTGTGCAGCAGCTGCGCGTGGGGCACAGCCACGACCCGAAGGCCGATTACGGGCCGCTGATCACCCCCGCCGCGGTCGAGCGCACCAAGAGCTACATCCAGCAGGGCGTGGACGCCGGCGCCGAGCTCGTGGTCGACGGCCGGACACGCACCAGCGACGAGCTGACCTTCGGCGACGCCGACCTCTCCGGCGGCAATTACCTGGGCCCGACGCTGTTCGACCACGTCACCAAGGACATGTCGATCTACACCGACGAGATCTTCGGTCCCGTCCTGTGCATCGTGCGGGCCGACACCTACGAGGAGGCGCTCGCGCTGCCCACCGAGCACGAGTACGGCAACGGCGTCGCGATCTTCACCCGCGACGGCGACGCGGCGCGCGACTTCGCCTCCCGCGTCCAGGTCGGCATGGTCGGCGTCAACGTGCCGATCCCGGTGC
>JBEBXD010000150.1:0-7192 GCA_040391845.1 Tsukamurella paurometabola
GGCGGCGGGCGCCGCCGGACGCGGGCCGGGCCGGGCCGACGATGCCGCGGACGGCTTCTTGGCCGGGGCGGGCCCCGGCTTCGCCGCGTCGGATCCCTTGTTCGCTGCGCCGTCGGACTTCGATCCGTACGACTCGCGCAGGCGTCGCGCGACGGGGGCTTCCACCGTCGACGACGCGGACTTCACGAACTCGCCCTGCTCACTGAGCCGTGCGAGAACTTCCTTGCTGGTGACACCGAGTTCCTTAGCCAACTCGTGCACGCGGGCCTTGCCTGCCACTACTCTCCTCATCTGCGAGGTCGAGGGCGCTGCAGGTCCCGCCGACCTCGGTTAGTAACTCCGATTGCCGTTCATCGCTGGTGCTTCACGGTGTGCTCATGTCTTCAGCTCGATTCCTTCGTCTTCCGAGTAGGTGGGCCCGGAACGGGCCGACCGCCTTCAGACCGCTCATCATCATAGCGCGCCCGGGCGCTTCGGTTCACCCCAGGGACTCGTCGAGGGGGCCCGAGACCCGCAGCGCGCGCCGGAAGGCGTTCCGCTTGCGCGCGTGGTCCCGGCACGCCGGATCGTCGTGCAGCCACGCACCCCGGCCCGGCAGGCGCCGCCGCGCGTCCACGACGACGGTCCGCGCACCGTCGTCCCCCTCGGTCGCGACCACCCGGATCAGCTCGCCCGCGGGCGCCCGGCGCCGGCACCCGATGCAGGTGCGGACCGGTTCGCTCACTTCGGTTCGGTGCTCTCCGCGTCGGAGCGGATGTCGATGCGCCAGCCGGTGAGCCGCGCGGCGAGGCGGGCGTTCTGCCCCTCCTTGCCGATCGCGAGCGACAGCTTGAAGTCGGGGACCACCACGCGGGCGGCCTTCTCCTTCGCGTCCACGATCGTCACCGAGACCACCGACGACGGCGAGAGGGCGTTGCCGACGAACACGGCCGGGTCCTCGTCGAAGGAGATGATGTCGATCTTCTCCCCCTCCAGATCGCTCATCACGTTGCGCACGCGCTGCCCCATCGGGCCGATGCACGCGCCCTTCGCGTTGAGGCCGGGCACCGAGGTGCGCACCGCGATCTTGGAGCGGTGCCCCGCCTCCCGCGCCACCGAGGTGATCTCGACGCTCCCGTCCGCGATCTCCGGGACCTCCAGGGCGAACAGCTTCTTCACGAGGTTCGGGTGCGTGCGGGACAACGTGATCTGGGTGCCGCGCTGGCCGCGACTGACACCCACGACGTAGAACTTCATGCGGTCGCCGTGCTCGTAGGTCTCCCCCGGCACCTGCTCCGCCGGCGGCAGCAGACCCTCGTGACCCTCGCGTTCGCCGCCGATCCGGACCACGACGAAGCCGCGGGCCGCGGCGCGGGCGTCCGCCTGCACCACACCCGAGACCACCTCGCCCTCGTACACGGCGAACTCGCCGAAGGTGCGGTCGTTCTCGGCATCGCGCAGCCGCTGCGTGATCAGCTGGCGCGCCGAGTCGGCGGCGATGCGACCGAATCCCTCAGGGGTGTCGTCCCATTCGGTGATGATGTTGCCGTCGGCGTCCAGCTCCTGGGCCAGCACCTTCACCTCGCCGCTGCGCCGGTCCACATCGATCCGCGCATGCGGGGAATGCCCGTCGGTGTGCTTGTAGGCGGTGAGGAGCGCCACCTGAATGGCCTCGATCACGGTGTCGACGGAGATGTCCTTCTCCGCCTCGATCGCCCGCAGGGTCGCCATGTCGATGTTCATCTAGTCCTCATCTCCGGTCAGATCCTCGGGCTCGGCACCCGACTCCACGCGCCCGGGCGTGATGCCCGAGAGTTCCAGTTCCTTCGGGTTCGGGCGGCGGAACTCCACCCGCACGGCCGCGGCCGCCACCTCGTCCAGGGCGATCTCCCGGGTGGTGGGGGCGGTTCCCTTCGCCCCGGGCAGCACGACGGTGATGCCGGTGCGGCCGTCCGAGCCGACCTCGGTCAGTGGCCCGATCCGGGCGAGCAGGGAGGTCCCGTCGGTCAGTTCGATCGCCGCCTGCCGGCCGCGGGAGCGTCGCCAGTGCCGCGGCTCGGTGAGCGGCCGCTCCGCTCCGGGTGTGGTGACCTCGAGGGTGAACGCCCGGGCGCCGAACACGTCGTCGGCGTCGTCGACGGCCGCGGAGAGCGTGCGCGCGACCTCGGCGAGCTCGTCCAGGGTGGGGCCCGCGTCGCTGTCGACGACCACCGCGATAGTGGATTTCGTGCCCGCGTCGTTGATCCGCAGCTGCTCCAGATCGAGCCCGGCCGCGTCCAGGTGTGGCGCGATCACGGCCCTCACCGCCGCTTCGTCGTAAGCCATCCGCGCCTCCCTGTGAAATTGTCACCGGACGTGCCCGGTGTCGAACGCTGCGGCCAGTGTACCCGGGTGCGCCGCTAGACTCGCCCCGTGATCGCCCCACCCCCGCGCCGCGACCAGGACCGGCCCGCCCGACCCGGCATCGACCGGCGCACCGCCCTGACGTCCGCCCTCCTCACCGGAGGCGCGCTTCTCGGCGGAGCCGCGCTGGCCGGCTGCACGACGCCCGAAGAGCGCGCCGACGACCCGCAGGCGGTGCGCCTGCAGGCCGCGGCAGCGCGCGCCCAGGCCGATGCCGACGCCGCCCGCGGCCTGGCCGTACTCGACGGTGCCGCCGGCCCGCAGCTGCGCCTCATCGCCGAACAGCGGACCCAGCACGCCGGCGCCCTCGCCGACGAGCTCTCGCGCTACGTCGAACGGCCCACCTCGGTGACCGCCGCACCGTCGTCGACCCCCGCCGCGCCCTCTCCGCTGACCCGGGCGAACCTGCGTGCGCAGCTCGCCCGCTCGGCGAAGGACGCCGGCGACGCCGCCGTCGCCGCCTCGGGCTACCAGGCATCACTGCTGGGCTCGGTGGCCGCGGCGACCCGCGTGCACGCGGAGGTGGTGCTCGCGTGACCCCCACGCAGGAGGCCGTCGCCGCGGCGGTCACGGCCGAGCACGCCGCCGTGTACCTGTACGGCGTTGTCGAGGCGTTCGCCGCGACCAACCGCAAGGAGGAGATCGCCACCTACACGGCCGAGCACCGCGCGCAGCGCGACGCCCTGGCCCGCGTGCTCGAGGCGGCCGGCGCCCAGGTGCCGGCCGCGGCGCCCGCGTACACACCGCCGCGCCCGGTCGAGGACCCCGTGAGCGCCGCCGAGGTGGCCGCCGCCGTCGAGGACGACGTCGCCGCGGCGCACCGGAACCTGCTCGCGCAGGCCGACGGTGACGGGATCCGGCACCTCGGCGTCACCGGCCTCGGTGGTGCGGCGGTCCGCGGCGCCCGGTGGCGGACGGCCCTCGCGGTGGCGCCGGTGACGACACCGTTCCCCGGTATCCGCACCTGACGTTCCTTTTCCGTGCATTTACACTCGCAGGATGACCTCCAGTGATCCGCAGCAGCCCGGCGACGACCCGACGGTGATCCGCCCCTCCGAGCCCGCACCGTCCGGTCCCGACCTGACCAAGCGCGACTCCGGCGCCGGCTACGGCGGCGACGCGGACGCCGCGACCACGATCCACAACACCACGCAGCCGGACCCGTACGCCTCTCCGTCGAACCCCTACGCGCCGTACTCCGCGCCGGCCGACCCGTACGCCGCGAATCCGTACGCGGCACCGTCGGATCCGTACGCAGCGCCGTCGGACCCGTACGCCTCCGCCTCGAACCCGTATGCGGCACAGTCCGACCCCTACGGCGCTCCGCCGCAGTACCCCGGCCAGCCGGGCGGATTCCCCGGGTACCCCGGACAGAACCTGCCGGGCTACCCGGCACCGGGCTACCCGGCGCAGCAGCCCACCACGAACGGGCTGGCCATCGCCGCCCTCGTGTGCGGCATCGTGGCGTTCCCGCTCGGCTGTCTCTACGGCGTGGGCATCGCGGCGGCGATCGCGGCCCTGGTGATGGGCATCATCTCGATGAAGCAGGTCAAGCAGACCGGGCAGCCGGGGCACGGCATGGCACTCGCCGGCACGATCCTCGGCGGCGTCTTCATCGCGCTGTTCGTCATCGCGATCGTCATCATCATCGTCATCGCGGCGACCGGCGACTTCGACACCGTACTGCTCCCGTTCGGCTGATCCGACCCACGCGAAGCGGCCCGCACCGATCGTCCGGTGCGGGCCGCTCTCGTTCGGGCTACCGTGCGGCGGCGGTGATCTCGGCGGCCGCGTCGGCGACCGGCACCTCGCGGGACTCGCCGGTCAGCCGGTCGCGGAGCTCGACCACCCCGTCGCTCCAGCCCCGGCCCACCACGACGATGGTCGGAACGCCCACCAGTTCGGAGTCCTTGAACTTGATGCCGGGCGAGGCCTTGCGGTCGTCCAGCAGAACCTGCAGGCCCGCCGCGTCGAGCGCGCCGGCGAGCTCCTCGGCGCCCGCCCAGGCGCCCTCGTCCTTGTTCGCGATCACCACGTGCACGTCGAACGGGGCGATGCCCTTGGGCCAGCGCAGGCCCTTCTCGTCGTGCTGCTGCTCGGCGATCACGGCTACGAGGCGCGAGACGCCGACACCGTAGGAGCCCTGGGTCAGCCGCACGGGCTTGCCGTTCTCGCCGAGCACGTCGATCTCGAAGGCGTCGGTGTACTTGCGGCCCAGCTGGAAGATGTGGCCGATCTCGATGCCGCGCGCGGACTTCAGGACGCCCCTGCCGTCGGGCGAGGCGTCGCCGTCGCGGACCTCGGCGGCCTCGATGGTGCCGTCGGGCGTGAAGTCGCGGCCCGCGGTGAGGTTCACCACGTGCCGGCCCGGGGCGTCGGCGCCGGTGATCCACGCGGTGCCGTCCACCACACGCGGGTCCACCACGTAGCGGACCTCGTTGTCCTGCAGCGCCTTCGGCCCGATGTATCCCTTGACGAGGAACGGGTACTTCGCGAAGTCCTCCGCCTCGAGGAGCGCCACCTCGGTGGGCTCCAGCGAGGCCTCGAGCCGCTTGAAGTCCACCTCGCGGTCGCCGGGTACCCCGACGCCGAGGAGCTCCCAGTCGCCGCCCGGCGCGCGGGTCTTGACCATGACGTTCTTGAGGGTGTCTCCGGCCGTGACCTCGCGGCCGAGGACGGAGGCACCGTCGGCCCCCTCGTTGGCCCAGGCGACGAGCGTGTCGATCGTGGGCGCGTCCGGGGTGTCGTACACCTGCGCGGCGGGCAGGCCCTCGAGCGGGATCGCCGGCGGTGCGGGTGTGACCACGGCCTCGACGTTCGCGGCGTAGTCCGACTCGGTCGAGTGCACGTAGGTGTCCTCGCCGACCTGGCTCACGGCGAGGAACTCCTCGGAGGCGCTGCCGCCCATGGCACCGGAGGTGGCGGAGACGATCACGTGCTCGACCTGCAGGCGCTCGAAGATCCTCTGGTAGGCGGCCCGGTGCTTGGCGTACGCCTCCGAGAGCCCCTCGTCCGAGGTGTCGAAGCTGTAGCTGTCCTTCATGACGAACTCGCGGCCGCGCAGGATGCCGGCGCGCGGGCGCTCCTCGTCCCGGTACTTGGTCTGGATCTGGTACAGGATCACGGGGAGGTCCTTGTACGAGTTGTACTCCCCTTTCACGGTGAGGGCGAAGATCTCCTCGTGGGTGGGGCCGAGCAGCATGTCGGCGCCCTTGCGGTCCTGGAGCCGGAAAAGGCTGTCGCCGTACTCCGTCCACCGGTTGGTGCTCTCGTACGGTTCGCGTGGGAGCAGGGCGGGCAGCAGGATCTCCTGGCCGCCGATCGCGTTCATCTCCTCGCGGACCACCTGCTCGATGTTCCGCAGCACCCGCAGGCCCAGCGGCAGCCAGGAGTAGACGCCGGGCGCGATGCGGCGCACGTAGCCCGCGCGGACGAGCAGCTTGTGGCTGGGGACCTCCGCGTCCGCGGGGTCGTCGCGGAGCGTGCGCAGGAACAGCTGGGAGAATCGGGTGATCACGACGCCACAGCTTAGTGTGTCCGGTGTGCTGATCCTGCTTCCCCCGTCCGAAACCAAGGCCGGTGCCCCTGAGGACGGCTCCGGGGCGCCCCTCGATCTCGGCGCGCTGGCCTTCCCCTCGCTCACGCCGACCCGCGAGCGCCTGCTCGACGCCCTCGTCTCCCTGTGTGCGAAGGGGGCCGACCCGGCTGCTGCCCGCGCCGCCCTGGGCCTGTCCGCGGGGCAGACCGACGAGCTGGACCGCAACCGCGCACTGCGCACGGCGCCGACCCGCCCCGCGATCGAGCAGTACACGGGCGTGCTCTACGACGCGCTCGACGTGCGGGGCATGACGCGGGCGCAGCGCGCGAAGGCGGACGCCCGGCTCGCGGTGGGTTCGGCGCTGTTCGGCGTGGTCGGGGCCGAGGACGCGATCCCGGCGTACCGCCTCTCGTCGGGGTCGAAACTGCCCGGGATGGGAACGCTGGCGGCGCAGTGGAAGCCGGTGCTCGCGGACGCGCTCGCCGCGGCCGACAGGGGCCTCGTGGTGGACCTGCGCTCGGGCGGTTACGCGGCGCTCGGCCGCGTGCCGGGTGCGGTGACCGCCACCGTCGTGACCGAGAAGCCCGACGGTTCGCGCGCCGTGGTCTCGCACTTCAACAAGCACCACAAGGGGCTCCTGGCCCGGGCACTGGTGACCTCGCGCGCCGAGCCGGGCGATGCGAGGGCGGTGGCGCGGGTCGCCGAGAAGGCCGGACTGCGGGCCGAGCTCTCGGCACCGACCGAGGTCACCATCGTCACCAGTGCGTGAGCTCCGGGGTCGCCGCG
Source organism: Tsukamurella paurometabola (assembly GCA_040391845.1). Taxonomy (GTDB): domain Bacteria; phylum Actinomycetota; class Actinomycetes; order Mycobacteriales; family Mycobacteriaceae; genus Tsukamurella; species Tsukamurella paurometabola_B. The sequence continues at coordinate 6,707 of JBEBXD010000150.1, forward strand.
CGGAGGCCTGCGGGCGTCATTCGTCGGCGCGGTGCCTGCGCGCCCTGGCGACGCGGTCGGCCTGCGGCGACGCCTCGGGGTGGTGCATTCCATCGTCCGGCCGGGAGTGCCTGCCGCCGGAGCCCGGCGCGGGCTCGGATCGGCGGGGTGGCAGCGGCGGCCGGTTCGCGGGTCCGGCGGGCGCGGCGCCCGGGCGCTGGATCGGGGCGCTGGACCGCCGTACCGGGCCGCTCCGCTGCGGTGCGTTCGGGCCGGCGACGGGGCCGGCTTGCCGCTGGATCGACGGACTCGGCCTCTGCAGCGGTGTGCTGGGCCTCTGCACGGCGGCGCTGGGGCGGTACTGGCGCTGCGGACCGGGTGCCTGTCCCGGGCGCGGGCCCGCGGGCCCGGGGCGCGGGTCCCCCGCGAGCCGGGGCGGCGAGGGCTGCTGCGGGCGCGGCGGGGCCGTCCGGTCTCGCTCGATGGGGCCCGACGGCCGGGCCACGC
>JBEBXD010000151.1:0-7132 GCA_040391845.1 Tsukamurella paurometabola
GGATCGGGAACACGGTCTCGAAGTTGAAGCGGCGCTTGAGCGCGGCGCTCATCTCGTTGACGCCCCGATCGCGGGTGTTGGCGGTGGCGATCACATTGAAGCCTGGGCGGGCGAAGAACTGTCCGGCAGCGCCGAGCTCGGGCACGGCGAGAACCCGATCGGACAGCACTGACAGCAGCGTGTCCTGCACCTCAGGGGCACAGCGGGTGATCTCCTCGAACCGCACGAGCCGCCCCTCCCGCATCGCCGTGAGCAGCGGTGCGGGCACGAGCGATGCCTCGCTCGGTCCCTCACTGAGCAGCAGCGCGTAGTTCCAGCCGTAGCGGATCTGGTCCTCGGTGGTCGCCGCGCTGCCCTGGACGGTGAGCGTGGAGGCCCCACTCACAGCGGCCGCGATCAGCTCCGAGAGCAGCGATTTCGCAGTGCCCGGATCACCGATCAGCATCAAGCCGCGGCCGGTCGCCAGCGTGACCAGGGCGCGTTCGATGAGGGCGATGTCGCCCACGAATTTGCGGGTGATGCCGGCACCGTCGCCCACGATGAACGTGCGGGCGGCGCGCAGGCTCAGCGCCCACCCCGGCGGGCGCTGGGCGGTGTCCCGCGCGGCGAGCTCCGCGAGTTCGGCCGCGAACCGCACCTCGGCGGGTGGACGCTGCACCTGCTCGTGCGTCATGCGCGGGCCTCCTGCAGGTCCGCGGCGAGTTCGGCGAGCAGGACCGGCGGGAGCGCCGTGTCGGACGGGTGCACGCTCACGGACGTCACGATCTGCTGCTCGCCCAGCGCCTCCGGGTCGCCCGAGGCGATGCCCGGGTCGAGTCCGATGGTCACCGTCACGGCGCCGTAGGGATAACTCATGTCGGTCTCGACGCCTCCGTCGTAGGTGCCGCCGCGCTGCCAGCCGTGGCGGGTCAGCCCGAGCGCGCCACGGGTGGTGAGCGCAAGGCCGGTACCGCTGAGCGCGGCCGGGTCGATCGGCTCCGACGAGCGCGCGAGCTGCGGGAAGGGCTGCACGATGGCGTAATCCGCGAACACCGCTCGCCACGCCTCGAGGGCGGCGGGGTCGAGCTGCAGGGGGTGCACCAGACCGATCATCGCATCCTCGGGCAGGTCGGTCCGGGTGTCCGTGGCATCGGCGTAGGTCCGGTCCTCGGCCACGCGGAAGGTGGCCGACGGTGCCGTGGCCGGATCCGCATCGGGGTACACGCCCCACACGAGGCGGCGGGTCACGTGCACCATCAGCGGATGGTCGACGAGGTGGCGACGATGATCGCCCGTCGTCCAGCGACGCTGGTGGCGCAGTGCGGTGCGCAATCGGTCGAGCTGATCGCCCGCCGCGGCGCGCGCGTCCTTCTTCAGCGCGGTGAACCGCTTCGCCGCGGCGGCGGCGAGCTCCGGATCGTCCGTCGCGGTGGGCTTGGGCAGCGCCTTGCGCGGCTTCCCCGTCGCGTCGGTGAGGACCGGGCGAAGGGTCTCGTCGAAGGCGACGGTGAACGTGCGGGGCCCGAAGTCCAGGACGAGTGTGCCGGTGCCGTCGAGGCCGAGGTCGGGGACGAGACGGTCCGACAGCTCCTCGGTGCTCAGCCCGAGCTCGGTGGCGACGTCCCGGATGCGCTGCTGCGCACGCTCCTTGAGCGCGGCGAAACGCACCCGGCGGGCGATCCGATCGAGCTGCAGCAGCGCCTGCTCCGTGCCGATCGCGCCGAGCACGTCGAGGCCGGTCACGGCCCGCTTGTGCTGCCCCTCGCCCGGCCAGCGCGCGATCAACGCGCCCAGACGGCGGGCGGTGTCGTCGTCGCCGATCCAGCCGAGTGCCTCGAGCACCCAGCCGTCCTTCGACGGTGCTCCGGCGTCGAGCCATTGCTGCAGCAGTGCCCGACCGAACTCCGCGACGCTGCCGCGATCGAGCTCGCCGAGCACCTGTCGCAGGCCCGCGCAGGCCAGCTCAGGCTTCGACAACCGCAGCATGGTGATCAGCGCGGACGCGAGCTCGGGGGGAATCGCGCCGGCCCCGCCGGCCACGAGCAGCTGCGGCAGTGCCGGGGGGTTCGCCCATGCCGGCACCGCAGGTAGTCGCGTGGGGATCAGCGCCACGGGGCCGCGATCGAGAACGTCGGCTACGGCGTCCCGCACCTCGGGAGCGAACGCAGGGGCTACCGCGGCGAGCAGTGCGTCGCGGTCGGTGTGCTGCGCGATCACGTTCAGAGCCAGGAGAGCGCGCGCCCGCGGCGTCGGATCGCCCGCGAGCACCGTTGGAACCAGGTACTGCGCGGCGGCGCGGCCGTTGCGCCGCAGCCAGCGGTTGGCCAGGTCGCGCCGCGGGCCCTTGACGTGCAGCCAATCGACGATGACGTCCGTTAGGTCGGCCCCGACGAAGTGCATTACCGGATCGAATCCGGCCGTGCTGATCCGGGCCACGCCGACCACGAATGGGTAAGCGTCGAGGCCCACCTTGTGCGCGGCGAGCTGCGCGGCCATCTCAAGGGAGTGCGTCCCCTGCTGATCGACGGCGATATCCAGGTGCGGCAGCGCCGCGCGCAACTCGTCGGCCGACCACTGCCCGACGACCAGCGCCAGGTCCCAACCGACTCGGCCGGTGGCGAGCACCCGCTCGAGCTCGCGTTGTGTGCCGACGCGGACATCTGTGGTACGGCCGTAGTGGGCGAGCGTCTGCGCGTCGACCTCGACGGCACCGATCTGCTCGGGGCGGTCCGGCACGTCGAGCCCGTCGATCACCGGGAGTGGTTCGCGCGGCGCGGCCCAAGGCGGTGTCACCAGCGCCCGCGGCACCGCGCCCGGCGCGACCTCCGGGACCACCTGGATACCGTCCAGCAGCTGCGCGACCACCCCGCGGTCCGCGTCGGCCAGATCGTCCAGCACCTCACTCACTCGGTCGGCGTATTGCGAGACGACCCGGGCGAGCAGGCGGCGATCCGAGGCGACCAGCAGGCGCAGGGCGCGCCGCGGGAACCGCTCCACGAGAGTCCGCAGCGCGGTGGTGCCCCGCGCATGCTCGGCGAGCACGAACTCGGCCGCCGCATCGGTCGGCAGGTGCGCGGCGAGATCTATCACCAGCGCGACGATCGGCTTGAGCGGAGTGTGTGCAGCGACGCCCCGGAAGTAGTCGAGCACATCGGGGCCGAACCGCACGAAGGCGGTGCGCAGCACGGCGGGCGTGGTGCCCGTCAACCGATCGGTGAACGCGCACGGCGCCTCAGCGAGCATGTCAGCGCGGAACACCCACGCGGGCAGCAGATCCGTCCCCGAGGCGAGGGAAAGTCCCGCCCATACAAGGGGCTCGGAATCGGGGGCGAGGAAGGCCGCCACGGCGCGTCCGGCCCGGCCGGTATCGCACGCCAGCAGCGCAGCAACCGCCGCGTCGTACTCATCCTGGGGGCACCGGGCCAGCGCGTCGCGCAGCCGCGGAAGGTAGGCCTGCAACTCGCGGGTGATGTGCTGGGCCGGCTCGCGGCGCAGAGCATCGGGGAAGTCGCGGTCCCAGAAGCCGTGGGCAACGATCGTGGTGCTGCGGATCACGGCGTCGACCGCGAACACCAAGCCGTGATCGCGGCGCACCTGATCGAGGAAGGCGTGCAGGTCGTTACTGCCGAAACCGGCGATCAGGGCAGCGGCACCGTCGACGTCGCCGTTCCCGTTCTGGAAGGCCCGCGCAGCCGCAACAATCGTGGGATCACTGTGCCCCGCGCCGAGGGAGCGACGGAGCCACCTCCCTTCGTACGAGAGTGCGCCCGCCTTCGGCGCCGGTGGGGCCGCAACGCCGTCGGTGGCGCCGCGCCAGGCGTACATTCCACGCCGCACCCGCGGCGGAACGACGAAGACGTCCTCGTCGTCGATCACCGCGTGCCGATCCGCTGCAGCGCGGCGAGCAGTTCGCTCACGGCGATGGCGGGCAGGTCACCGAACACGCCCTCATCGACGGTGATCTCGGTGACGGTCTGTTCCTCGCCGAGCGCGTCGGGATCTCCCACGACGATGCCCTGGTCGAGGCCCAGGGTGACCCGGCGCCCGCCCGCGGCGATCCACATGTCCTCCTCGACGCCCGCATCCATGGGGGTACCGCGGTTCCACCCGGCCTTGGTGAGACCGAGGAAGGCCCGGGTGGGTGCCGTCACGCGGAAGTCCGCAACGAGGTCGGCGGCCGCGCGTTGGGCAGCCGTGAGCACGATCGTGGGCCGCCCGATCTGCGGAAACGGCTGCAGCAGTTCGTAGTCGGCGAACACCTCCGACCACGCGGAGAGGGCGTCCACGTCGAGATGCAGCGGGTGCACGAGCCCGATCACTGCGTCGCCGGGCAGGTCGTAGATCTCGTCCTGTACATCGGCGAAAGTCCGGTCCTCCGCCACCCGGAATGTGGTCGACGGTGCACTCGCCGGGTCGTGATCGGGGTACGCGCCCCACAGCAGGCGGCGCACGAGATGCACGAGCAGCGGATGTTCGAGCAGGTACGTCCGGAAGTCGTCCTCCGACCAGCGGCGCTGTGCGCGCAGCGCCGCCTCCAGCCGGGCGACCTGGTCGCTCGCCACGGTGCGTACGTCCTTCTTCAGCGCGGCGAAGGCTTTGGTCGCCGCGGCGGCGCGCTCCGCGTCGTCGGAGGCCGAGGGCTTCGGGAGCGCTTTGCGCCGCTTGCCGGTGTCGTCGACGATGGTCGGGCGCAACTGCTCGTCGAACCCGACGACGAACGCACGCGGCCCGAAGTCGAGCACAAGGGTGCCGTCGGCGGCGAGGCCGAGGTCGGGAACGAGGCGGTCGGCCAGTTCATCCGTGGTCAGCCGTAGCCCCTCCGCGATCTCGGCGATCCGCTCCTGGGCACGCTCCTTGAGCGCCTTGAACTTCACCCGCAGCGAGATGCGATGCAATTGCATCAGCGCCACGTCGGTGCCGATGGCGGCCAGCACGCCCAGCCCCGCCACGGCGCGCTTGTGCTGGCTCTCTCCCGGCCATTTCGCGATCATCGGCGCGATCCGACGGGCCGTGTCGTCGTCGCCGAGCCAGCCCAGGCCCGCGAGCACCCAGGCGTCCTTCGGCGGTGCGCCCGCAGCGAGCCACTGCTCGAACACCTCCCAAGCGAAGGCCGCCGCGGACGCCGGGTCGAGCTCGGCGCGCACGCGGTCGACGCCCACGTAGGGCCGTTCGTCATCCGAGAGCTGGAGCATCGTGACCAGGTGCACGGCAGCGGCGCGCGGTACCGCCCCGGCACCGTCGGCGAGGACGAGTTGCGGCAGCCCGGCGGCATTGAGCCACGGCGGCGGCGCCGGCATCCGCGCGGGCAGCTCCGTCGCCGGGTCGGCGGCGAGGAGCGCGTCGATCGCAGCCCGCACGGGCGCATCGAACTCGGCGGCCCCCGCGCGTACCGCGTCGGCGCCGTGCGCATCGGCGATGAACCGCAACGCGGCCTGGGCTGTGACTCGCGGCTTGATCGTCTTCCCCACTGCCGCGGGCACGAGATAGCGCGCGGCGGCGGGCCCGTGGCGGTGCAGCCACCGTCGTCCGGTGTCGCGGCGGACGCCCTTGCCCTGAGCGAGTCCGGCCATGATCGCGGTGAGCTCGGCGCCCACGTAGGAGATCGCCGCGGGAACCCCGTCCCGCACCGCCCGGCTCGCAGCGACCACCATCGGATACGCGTCGACGCCGAGCCGGTTCGCGGCGATCGTCACCGCGGGTGCCAGGTACCAGCTCGACCAGGTGGACAGGTCGAACGCGGCCACGATCTGCGGGAGCCGTTCAATCGGCGCGCTGAGTACCAGAGGCGGCAGCAGGCTCCAGTCATTCCGCTGGGCCAACGCCTCCGGCGTCGGTGACGGGGGCAGCTGCCCCACTCTGCCCCGGATCCAGCTCATGTCACTCTCGGGCAACCGGGGCGGGGCACCGTCGAACGAGGGCCGGTCGACGACCTGCACCCCGGTGATGACAGTGAACTCGGTCCGCGGCAGTGTCCACGGCGGCATGCGCAGTAGGCCGGGGACGTCCTCGGGTGCGGCGTCGGGCAGCACCCGCACCGTGTCGAGCACGGCGCCGACCGCCCCGGCGGTCTCCGCATCGAGGTCGGCGAGCACCGCACGGACGGCGTCGACATTGCGCACCACCACGTCGTGGAGCAGCGCCGTGTCGCCGCCGGCGACCAGCACGCGCAAGGTGCGCCGGGGGAAGCGCTCGATAAGTGTGCGCAATCCCTCCGTGCCGCGCGCGTGCTCGCGCAGCACGAATGCGGCGGCGTCGTCGGTGGGCAGGTGTGCCGCGAGGTCGATAACCAGCGTCACGATCGGCTTGAACGTGGTCTGCTGCGCGATCTCGACGAAGTAGGGCAGCACGGCTGGCCCCATGCGCACGAACGCGGTCCGCAGGGCCGCCGCAGGGTTGGCCCGCGAGTAGTCCGTGAACGACCGCGGGGCGTGGACGAGGTGTTCGACGGCGTGAGCGAGCGCGGGGACGAGCTCCACGTCGCCGAGATCGCCGCCCACCCGCGCCACCAGGTCGTCCTGGTCGGAGCACAGGTACGCGGCGTACATGCGCCCGAGATCACTGCTGTCGAAGCGGCGGCACACCTGAACGACCGCGGCGTACTCCTCGTCGGTCGCCCGGGCCGCGACGTCGCGGACCACGGGCAGGTAGTTCACCAGCCGGTACGCCCCGCAGCCGCCGCTGTGACGCACCAGAGCATCCCTGCTGGAGCTGGTCCAGATCGAGTCGATCCACAGCGTGGTCGTCCGGAGCGCGGCATCGACCGCGAAGGCGAGGCCATGGACGCTGATCAGGTGCTCCAGCAGCGCGGGACCCGCGGTTTCGTGGTACTGGTTCGACTGCAGATACAACGCCACCGCGGCGCCGTCGACGTCCGGTTCGCCCGCCAGGAATCGCTGCGTCGCGGAAACCAGCTCAGGGTCGCTGCCCGGGTGGTCGACTGCCGTGGCGAACGCCCCGGGCAGCGGTTCCGTGGCATCGGCCGCCACCCTCGGCAAGGTCCGCACCCCGTCTGTCTCGCCCCGCCACGCGTGCATCACGCGCCGCACCGGCGGTGGAATACGGAACTCATCCTCCGCGCTGACGTCTCCACCCATGAGTCGATGTTAGCGGATCTATCATCCACGAGACTGGACCGAAGGGCACGGCGACTAGA